>JAGWSR010000004.1 GCA_028869385.1 bacterium | reverse complement strand
TGCGTCAAGAAGGCCGCGGTATCGGCCTCGCCAACAAGCTGCGCGCGTACGAATTGCAAGACCAAGGCGCCGACACCGTCGAGGCCAACCTCGCGCTCGGATTGCCCGTCGATAAGCGCGATTACGGCATCGGATCGCAGATCCTCGCCGATCTCGGCATCAAAGAACTGCGCCTGATCACGAACAATCCGCGCAAGATCTTCGGGCTCGAGGGCTACGGCATCAAGATCGTCGGCCGCGTGCCGATGCAGACGACGCCGACGGCACACAATCGTCGCTACATGGCGACCAAACGCGCGAAGCTCGGACACATGTTCGACGAGACGATCGCCGCGTCGTGAAGCCGACCGAGAGCACCAACGGAACGACCGCATTGCCCGCGCCGAATTGCGCGGGCAAACGTTTTGCCATCGTCGCCGCGCGCTGGTACGTCGAACTGATCGACGGACTCGTCGACGGCGCGCGTCGCGCGTTCGCCGACTGCGGCGTCGAGGCGAAGGACGTGGATATCTACGAGGTTCCGGGCTGCTTCGAACTCCCGCTCGCGTGCCGCAAGGTGATCGACCTCGATCGCTACGACGCCGTCGTCGCGCTCGGCGTGGTGATTCGCGGCGACACGCCGCACTTCGACTTCGTGGCGGGCGAATGCGCGCGCGGCATCATGGACGTGCAACTGCGCAGCGGCGTGCCGATCGGATTCGGCGTGCTCACCACCGAGAATCTCGCGCAAGCGCAGGAGCGCGCCGATCCCAAGCGGATGGACAAAGGCTACGAAGCGGCGATGGCCGCCGCGCAACTCGCGAACGTCACCGGCGAACAGCCGCGCGCGGGCTTTCGCTCGTAATCTACGCGTCGCGCAGCACGCGCAGCAGATAGAACGCGCTCGCGGCGACGAGCGCGAGCATCGCTCCCGAGACCGCGAAGGCGAGCGGGCGCGCCCACGCGTCGCCGAGTCCGAGCGCCGCACCGCAGGCCACGCCGAAATTCTGAAACCAGAGCGCGAGCCGCGCGAGCGGATCGCTGCGCAGGCCGCTCGCGGCACGCAATTCGGCGAGCACCTCGGACGGCTGCCACGTGTTGCCCGCCGTCAGCGACGTGAGGCGATCCTCGCGGTCGAACACGGCGAGCGCCTCGCCGTGCTCGATCGTTCCTGGCGCCGGTCCCGGCGACACGTTCACGCCGAAGCGCTTCGCAAACGTCAGCACGGCGGCGGGATCGCCGGTGAGGAGCGTCCAGCGCGCCGGATCCGCGGCGTAGTTCTGCGCGTAGAGGTGCAGCACGCGCGGCGTGTCGTGCGCGGGGTCGATCGTCACCTCGATGAGGCGCGCTCCCGGCGGCAACTCGCGCTGCAGTTCGGCGAACTTGAGCGAGGTGGCCGGGCACTCTTTGGGCTCGGGGCAGCGCGTATAGACGAACGCGAGCGCCCGCGGATGGCCCGAAACGTCGCTCCACGCCGTGCGGCGCCCGTTGGAGTCGACGAAGGCGGGATTGCCTGGAACGCGCTCGCCGATCTGCACGGTCGGCACCCATGGAAGCAGCATCAGTCCCGAACGCTACCGAGAGCGCGAGAAATCCTCGTGAAGGAGCGGATGGACAAAAGTCGCATTAACGCAGCCTTAACACGCGTGGAGGCTCCCGTGGAAGACAAGATGCTCACCTGTAAGGACTGCAGCGCGCCATTCGTGTTCTCGGCGCGCGAGCAGCAGTTTTTCGCCGAAAAGGGCTTTGCGAACGAACCGCAGCGCTGTCGCGAGTGTCGCCAGACGCGTCGCGCGCAGACCGGTTCGACCGCGCCGTCCGGGACACGTCCGAGCTTCGACGTCGTCTGTGCGACGTGCGGCGTGAACACGACCGTGCCGTTCCGGCCCCGTGGCGATCGTCCGGTGCTGTGCCGGAGCTGCTTTACCGCAAAGGTTCCCGTCGGCGCCTGACCTAAGTGCGCGGCATGTCCACGCCGCCGACCGAACTGATTGCCGTCGCTTGGGACGGTGACGCCGTCACCTATCTCGATCAGCGTCGCCTTCCGCATGAAGTGCGGCACGAGCGCGCGCGCACGGTCGAAGAGATCGAGGCCGCGATCAAGACGCTCGCCGTGCGCGGCGCGCCCGCGATCGGCGTCTTCGGTGCCTACGGCGTGGCGCTGCTGCGCGATGCGATCGCCGATGACGAGCACTTTGCGCTCGCGGCGCGGCGCGTGCGCGATGCGCGGCCGACCGCGGTCAACCTGGCGTGGGCCGTGGATCGCGTGCTCGCGGCCGAGGATATGCTCGCCGAGGCGCAGGCGATCCATCGCGAGCAGATCTCGATGGATAAGGCGATGTCCGAAGCCGGGCTCGCGCTGATTCCAAAGAACGCGCGCATTCTGACCCATTGCAATACCGGGCCCATCGCCACGGCAGGCGGCGGAACGGCGCTCGGCGTGATCGTCGCCGCGCAACGTGCGGGTAAAAAGCCGCACGTTTTCGTGGACGAGACGCGGCCGCTCTTGCAGGGCGCGCGTCTCACCTATTTCGAGCTGCGTCAGGCGGGCGTGGATGCGACGCTGCAGGTGGACGGCGCCGCCGCGATCGCGATGCAACGCAAGCAGATCGATCTCGTGATCGTCGGAGCGGATCGCATCGCGCGTAACGGCGATACCGCGAACAAGATCGGCACCTACGGGCTCGCCGTGCTCGCCGCGCATCACGGCATTCCGTTCTATGTGGCCGCGCCGCGTTCGACGTTCGACTTCTCGATGCGCTCGGGCGACGAGATCCATATCGAGGAGCGCGCGCCAGAAGAGGTGACCGCGTTCGGCGGTACGCCGGTCGCGCCGCCCGATGCGAAGGTGTACAACCCCGCGTTCGACGTGACGCCGGGGCATTTGGTCACCGCGTTCGTCACCGAGTACGGCGTGATCGAGCCGCCCTATCCCGAGACGATTCCCTCGCTCGAACTGCGGCCGCGCTTCGGCGTGCTGACCTAACGTGAAGTTCTACGATTTCCTCGACAAAGCGCCGAAGATCGGCTCGCTCGTCGTCGTCGAGGGAACCGAACGCGTGCTCGCGGAGCGCGCGCTCGACGTGCTGCTCGACCGGCTGCTGCCCGAAATGCGCGATCTCAACCTCGAACGCATTCCCGCATCGGAGTGGAGCGACGCGGGGCGCGTACGCGAGGCCGTGCAGGCGATGCCGTTTCTCGCCGAGCGCCGCGTGGTCGTCGTGAGCGACGCGCAGGCGCTCAAGGCGCAGCCCCGCCGCGATCTGCTCGAGGTCGCGCAGTCGGTTCCCGACGGAAACACGCTCGTGATCCTCGACTTGCTCTCGCCGCGCTCGCAACGGCCGCAGCCGATCGGCGCGCAGGTCGGGCGCGCGGCGCTGCGCATCGATACGACCGCGAACGAAGAGACCCGCGCGCGCTACATCGCCGACCTGCTCGCGCACCTCGGCGCGAGCGCGGAGCCCCGCGTCATCAACGAACTCACCCGCAGCGAGGCCGAGCTCGCCGCCGTGCGCAACGACCTCGAGAAGCTCGCACTCGCGGGGAAGAAGATCACCTATGCGGATCTCGAGCGCGAGTCGCTCGCGATCGAGGATCCCAAGGCGTACCTCTACGCGAGCACGCTCGTCGAGGGCAAGACCGCCGAGGCGCTGGCGATCGCCCACGAATTGTTCGCGAACGATCCGCGCGGCGCGGCGATCCCGCTGCTCTCGGCGCTCGCGACCGAGTGCGGCCTCCTGTGGGAGCTGGCGCGCCCGGGCGGGGAGCTGCCGGCGCGGGCGCGCTGGCGCGAGCGCGTGCTGCGACCGCTCGCGGGGCGCGTCGGCGAACGCCGGGCGCGGGTGGCCTACGAACGTGCCGTGCGCGGGGTCGAGGCGGTCGTGACCGGCGCCGCCGGGAACGACCCCGAGGATCATCGTACGTTAGTTGAGCGGATTACCGCCGAGCTTTCCGGTCTCAGCCGCCGATAACGAGGAAGATGGACGTCCTCACGCCCACGGATTCGGGCTATGCGTCGAACGATCCCAAGCAACTGCTGATCGCCGACGTCGAACGCGCGCGCGCCGAATGCGACGATCTGGATCGTCAGATCGCCACCGATGCCGAGCGCCTTGCCGAGATTCGTGAAGCGCTCGACACGATGGTCAACGCGGCGTGGCGCGACGTGTACGGTCAGCAGCAACGCATGCGCGACCGCGAGAACATCACCGACGCGCTCTCGTTCGGGTGGACCGGAAGCTATCGTCTCGTCTGCGCCGGCGGCGCGATCGCGCTCTTCGTCGGCGCGATCTACGCGCTGCAAGTCGTCGGCGCGTTCATCGCGCTCGGCCTCTACGTGGTCGCGGCGCTCGTCGGGTACGTCGTCGCGCGCGATCAATGCCTCGCACCGGTCCGCAAAGCGCGCGCATCGTATCTCGGCGCCGACGGCAAAGACGTACGCTTCGTCGCGTTCGCGCGCTACGAGCCGGGCTTGAATCATCCGCTCATCGGATACGACGGTCCGACGGCGGGCAAGCTCGAGGATCGTGCGTGGAAGATTCCGGGCGTGCGCGATAAAGACGCGATGCTCGAGACGTTCATCGAGGTGATCGACGAGCGCCGCAGCAACGTGCTCTTGACGCGCTTTCCCGATCGCAAGCCCACGCTCGTGCACGCGGATCTCGAGAATCCGTTCATCCGAACCTACGGCGTCTTCTTTCAGCGCGCGCTCGAGCGTCATCTGCCGACGGTTGAGAAGCACGCGAACGACTATCGCGAGATCGTGCAGCGCTACGGCAAGCGCAAAGAGCTCGACGACCGTCTGCGCGCGCTCGAAGCCGAGTTGCACGAGTTCGAAGGCACCGCCGCGCTCGTGCGCAGCCTCATGCTTCCGGCCGCGGCGCGCGACCGGCTGCTGCGTCAGGTCGTGCTCTTTCGCCTCGGCGATCCGGCGGTGCGGCGCGGGCTCTTCATCTGCGCGGGCGAGCGCACCGATCTGACCGAGGTCGCGCAGGCGCTCTCGCGCGCGGCGGCCGCGACGCTCCTGAAGATCTCGTTCTCGCAGATCAAGATCGGCTACGTGGGCCAAGGGGCATCGACGGTGGCGCGCATCTTCGACCAGGCGCGCCGCACGCGGTCGATCGTCTTTATCGACGAAGCCGACAAGTTCTTCGCATCGACGAGCGCCTCGCAGTACGAAGCGATGCGTCGAGAAGTCGAGCACGCGCTCTTCAAAGAATGGGACGCGCTCGAAGGCCGTACCGACGTGTGGGTGGTTGCGGGCGCGAGCTCGCGCGAGGAGCTCGACCCGGCCGCGCTCGCGCACTTCGGCGTGCTGCTCGATTTCACGCCGACGGGAGCCGAAGGCGACGCGCAGCTAACGACGGTCATCGGCGATGATGGTGCGCCGGCGGAACTGCCGCGCATCGATGTGGCGCTCTCGGCGCCCGTCGTCGCGCGCAACCGACTGCTCGCGGCGATGTTCGCGCACGTCGAGACGATGGAGTCGCAGGGGATCGTCGTGCCGCGCGCCGTGCTGATCGCGGGCCCGTCGCGCGACGCGCGCCAGACCGTCGTGAACAGCCTTGCCGATCAAACCAGCCTCCCGCTGATCGAGAGCTCGCTCGAACAATTCGACGAAGCCATCGCCCACGCGCGCTCGCTCGGACGGGCGCTCGTGGTGGTGGATATTCCCGAGTACGGCGATCCGGGCGTGGTGGCACACTTCGCCATGGCGCTCGACGCGATCGCCGATGCGCGCGAGCCGATCTTCGTGCTCGCCTGCGCGGGCGACGCGGTCACGCTCGATCCCGAGCTACGCCTGCGCTTCCCCGAACTCGTGGACCTGACCGAACTCGATGGTCCGGCGCGCCGCGAGGCGTTGCACGACCTGCTCGGCGCTCGACCGCTCGACTTCGAGCTGGAGACGGCGATGACCGAGCTCGAGGCCCGGACCGAGGGCATGACCTACGACCACCTCAAGCAATTTGTGGACGAGGCGGGGCGCCGCGCCGCGCTGCGCGCCATCGACGGCGGCTCACCCGACCACGTGATCTACGCGCTCGCCGATTTCGAACCGTACGCGCCGCCCGCTCCTGCGACCAAAGACGACGAGGCGGCGCTCTAGGCGGGGGCGAACGGAGCCACGGCCCATGGATTACCGTACGTACGCGTCGCCGTTCTCTTGGAGATACGGCCGAGCCGAGCTTCGCACGCTATTCTCCGAACAAGATCGCCGCAAGTTGTGGCGTGCCGTGTGGGTCGCGCTCGCCGAAGCGCAGATGGCCAAGGGACTCGTCACCGCCGAAGAGGTCGCCGATCTGCGCGCGCACGCGGGCGAGATCGACGTCGAGGCGGCGCTCGAGATCGAGCGCGAGATTCACCACGATTTGATGGCCGAGATCCGCGTCTTCGCTTCGCAGGCGAAGCTCGGCGGCGGCAAACTACACCTCGGCGCCACCTCGATGGACATCGAGGATACGGTCGAGACCTACCGCTTGCGCCTCGCGCTCGCGATGGTGGGCGAGAACCTGCGTGGCCTGCTCGCGAGCTTCGCGCAGCGCATCGGGCAGTACGGCGACTTGGTCTGCATGGCGTTCACGCATCTGCAACCCGCGGAGCCGACGACGCTCGGCTACCGCCTCGCAATGTACGCGCAAGATCTTCTGATCGACGACACCAACCTGCGCTTCGTCTTCGAGCAGCTCACCACCAAAGGACTGCGCGGCGCGGTCGGCACCGCGGCGTCGTACGAGCACCTCCTCGATCACGACGGTCGCTCCGGCGAACTCGAGACGCACGTGCTCGCGGCCTTCGGACTCGAAGCGCGCGAGATCGCGACGCAAACCTATCCGCGCAAGCTCGACTACCTGCTGCTCTCCGCGCTCGCCGGCGTCGGCGCGTCGCTTTCGAAGTTTGCGGCCGACATTCGCATCCTCTCGAGCCCGGAGTTCGGTGAGGTCGCCGAACCCTTCGGCAAGTCACAGGTCGGCAGCTCCGCGATGCCCTTCAAGCGCAATCCGATCATGTGCGAGCGCATCGACTCGCTCGCGCGCCTGCTGCTCGGCTACAGCGACGTCGCCTGGCAGAACGCCGCGACGAACTATCTGGAGCGCACGCTCGACGACAGCGCCAACCGTCGCACGACGCTGCCCGAAGCGCTGCTCTGCACCGACGAGATCATCACGCTCGCGCGTAAGGTGATCGACGGCCTGCGCGTCGAGGAGCGCCGCATCGCGCACAACCTGCGCACCTACGGCCCCTTCGCCGGCACCGAAGCCGTGATGATGGAGGCCGCACGCGCGGGCGGCAACCGTCAAGAGCTGCACGAACAGATCCGCAGCGCCGCGATGGAAGCCTGGGCCGCCCTCGCCCGCGGCGAAGACAACCCGCTCGCCCAAACCCTCACCGCCGACCCCTCGCTCACCGCGCTGGTCGACCCCGCCGAAATCCGCCGCCTCCTCGACCCGAGCAAACACGTCGGCACCGCTCCCAAGCGAGCCGCCGCCGTCGCCCAAAAAATCACCGCCCTCCCAGCCTTCCCCAAACAAAAAATCGTAGAAATCTAACGCGCATCCCAGAAAAACGCGATATCAACCCACCCCCTGCCAGACGAGGTCCCGCTCCCACCATGAACCGCGACGAATCGCCCAATAGGGCCGCCCTAGGGGAATCAACGCCAGCCACAACGGCGTACGCGGCCCACGGCTCGGGGGCCCCACAACGTGGGGGGCGTGGAGCCCAGGGCGGAACGCCCTCCAAATGAACAAAGGCATCGAAATCGCGCGCGGCAAGACCAAGGTGCTCTACGAGCATCCGGGGGCGCCGGATCAACTCGTGGTCGCGCAGACCGACGGCATCTCGGCGGGTGATGGTGCTCGCAAGAACGTGATCGCGGGCAAGGGACGTCTCGCGGCGCAGACCACGGCGCGCGTCTTTCGCCTGCTGAACCTGTGCGGTTTGCCGACCCACTATTTGAGCGGCGGCGAAGACGACGACAACAACGAGATGCTCGTGCGTCGCGCGAACATGATTCCGCTTGAAGTGGTGACGCGCGGCGTCGCCGCCGGCTCGTTCGTCAAGCGCAATCCGGGCGTCGCGCGCGGGGCGCTGATGGTGCCGCGCGTCATCGAATTCTTTTTGAAAGACGATGCACGTCACGATCCGCAGATCGCGCCGGAGCAGATCATCGCCGATGGGATCGCCTCGCCGACCGAACTCGGCGTGATGACCGAGCTCGCGCGCCTCACGTTCGAAGTGCTCGCGCATGCGTGGCGCAAACGCGACGTGCTGCTCGTCGATCTCAAGATCGAGTTCGGGCGGCTCGTGGGCGGTCCTGATAAGGGGCAACTCGTGATCGCCGACGTGATCGATAACGATTCGTGGCGCATCTGGCCGCAGGGCCGCGAAGAGCTCATGCTCGACAAACAGATGTACCGCAACCTTCCCGAAGTCACCGACGCGGCGCTCGAACGCGTCAAGGCGGCGTACGAGCAGGTCGCCGATCTCGTGGGCACGTTCCCGGTGATGCGTCCCGGCATGGCCGCGGTGATCTGCGACGGGCCCGAGCGGGTGGAGACGGCGAACGCCGTCGCGCAGGCGTTGCAGCAACTCGGCCTTCCGACGGTGCGCCATGTGGCGAGCCCGTCGCGCACGCCCGGCTACGTACTCCAGCTCGTGCAGCAACTCGAAGCGACGTTCGCTCGCGTGTTCTTCATCGCGGTCGGCGGCGACGAGATGCTGCGCGCGATGCTCGATGCGGCTTCGTCGTCGCCGGTCTTCGGCGCGGCGGGTGACGCGAACGCGGTCGCGATGCAGTGCGCGAAGATGCTCGCGCTCGACGATACCGTGCTCTACGGACGCACGCTCTTGATGCAGGCCAACGCGCGCTCGCTGGTGCTGCAGGCCGACGCGATGCTGCAGCAGCAGGGGCAGATGCCGCCGGGAGTCGGCATTGGGTAGCGCGGAGAGCGCCAACGTCGCGCTGCGACCCGACGAACTCGCGCGCATCGCGGAGCGCCTCGGTCGCGCGCCGACGACGGTAGAACTGCACGCCTTCGACGCGCAGTGGAGCGAGCATTGCTCGTACAAGTCGAGCCGCCACCATCTGAAGAAGCTCCCGACGAACGGCGAGAGCGTGATCCTCGGCCCCGCCGAGGACTCGGGCATCCTGCACATCGGCGACTTCAACGGCGAGCGTTACGGCGTCGTCATCGCGCACGAGTCGCACAATCATCCGTCGCAAGTCGTGCCGTTCGAAGGCGCGGCGACCGGTATCGGCGGGATCGTGCGCGACGTGCTCTGCATGGGCGCCGAGGTGATCGCCGTCGCCGATCCGTTGCGCTTCGGGCGCATCGAGGACGCGCAGTCGCACCAACGCTACGTCGCGCAGGGCGCCGTTGACGGCATCTCCGCCTACGGCAACGCCATCGGCGTGCCGAACATCGCGGGCGACGTCTATTTCGACGAACGCTTCGACGATAATTGTTTGGTCAACGTCGTCGCGATGGGCATCGTCAAAGAGTCGGAGATCATCCATTCCTACGCTCCCAAGGGCGCGCACGGATGGGATATCGTGCTCGTCGGCAAGGCGACCGATCCGAGCGGATTCGGCGGCGCATCGTTCTCGTCGCTCACGCTCGACGCGGCCGACGAAGCCTCGAACAAGGGCGCGGTGCAAGTGCCCGATCCGTTCCTCAAGAACGTGCTGATGCGCGCGAGCTATCGCGTTTTCGGCTACCTGCGCGAGCGCAATCTGACCGTCGGCTACAAGGACCTCGGTGCGGGCGGCATCATGGGCTGCTCGGCGGAGATCTGCTCGGCGGGCGGGTACGGCGCGTCGATCGACCTCGACAAGGTCAATCTCGCGGTCGAAGGGCTCAAGCCCGAAGTGATCGCGGTCGGCGAGACGCAGGAGCGCTTGATCTGGGTGCTGCCGCCGGAGATCACCGCCGACGTGCTGCGCATCTACAATGAAGAGTTTACGCTCCCGCAGATCGCGTACAACGCGCGCGCCGTCGTCATCGGTACGGTCACCGACGAACCGCGCTACGTGCTGCGTCATCGCGGCGAGACCGTGATGGACGTCGATATCGAGTTTCTCACCGGCTCGATTCGCGACGAACTCCCCTACGCCGAACCGCAGGCGCCGCATGCGGCCGACGAGCGCCCGCTCGTGACCGGCGTGCAACTCGACGAGTTGCTCGAGCGCGTGCTCGCGCATCGCGACGTGTGCTCGCGCGAACCGCTCTATCGCCGCTACGATTCGGTCGTGCGCGGCTGCACCGTGGTGCCGCGCGGCGCGGGCGATGCGGGCGTGCTCGCGCCGGTTCCGGGTTCCACGCTCGGCGTGGCGCTCGCGGTCGCCGGCAATCCGCGCATCGCGAAACTCGACCCGCGCCTCGCCGCCGAGCATGCCGTGTACGAGGCGGTGCGCGGCGTCGTCGCGGTCGGCGGCCGTCCGGTCGGTCTCACCGACTGCTTGAACTTCGGCAATCCGCGCAAGCCCGAACACTTGGGTGAGTTCGTCGCCGCGCTCGACGGTCTCGCGCATGCCGCCACGGCCTTCGCGACGCCCTACGTGTCGGGCAACGTAAGCCTCTACAACGAGTCGGCGGGCGGAAGCGCGGTGCCCGCGTCGCCGATCGTCGCCTGCGTCGGCGCGTTCGACGACGTCGCGCACGTCGTCACGATGTCGCTGAAAGCCGCGGGATCGGTGCTCTACTTCATCGGGCGTCCTCAAGCGGCGCTCGGTGGTTCGGTGCTGCTCGACGTGCTCGGTCGTCACGAAGCGCGCGTGCCGCGCATCGACTACGATCTCGCGCTCGCCCAGCATGCGCTCGTGCGCGAAGCCGCACGCGTGAATCTGTTGCGCTCCGCACACAAGCTGGGGAATGGCGGGTTGGTCGTCGCGCTCTGCGAGATGGCGTTCCCGACGTTACGCCGTGGGCATAAGCCGGTCGGCGTGCAGATCGACGAGCCGTGGCAGTGGACGCATGGCGCGGTCGGCGATCTCGAAGCGCTCTTCGCCGAGACGGGCGGATTCGTCGTCGAAGTGGCGGCGGCCGACGTCGACGCTTTCGAGGGATTGGCGGACGATGTCGAGGGCATCTGGGAGATCGGCGTGACGACCGATCAGCCGGTGATCGCCGTGGACGACGAAGCCTTCGATCTCCATCGACTGCACGGCGTATGGAGCGCCCCGCTGCGTGAGGTGTATCCATGAACAAGCGCATCGCGGTGCTGGTCTTTCCCGGCACCAATTCGGAAGAAGAGACGCTGCGGCTCCTGCGGGCGTGCGGCGGTGACGCGCATCTGGTGCATTGGAGCAACGCGAAACTGTTGCCCAAGTTCGACGCGTACGTGCTGCCGGGCGGATTCGCCTACGAAGATCGCATTCGCGCGGGAGCGATCGCGGCGCACGACGAGATGATGGATTACGTCATCGAGGGTGCGGGCGCGGGCAAGCTCGTGTACGGCATCTGCAACGGCGCGCAGATTCTGCTCGAGGCGGGGCTCGTTCCCGGCACGGGCGACGTGCGGCGCCCGAGCGCGGCCTTCACGCGCAACGGTCCGGTTCCGCACTTCATCTGCACGCACGTGCACGTGAAGCTCGCGATCGATCCGCAGCGCTCGCCGATCACGCGCGGGCTGCAGCGCGACGCGCTCGTGCCCGCATGGGCTGCGCATGGTGAGGGGCGTCTCGCGGCCACGCCCGAGGAACTCGCGAGACTCGAAGCGGGAGGTCACGTGGCATTCGTGTATGCGCATCCCGACGGAAGCGTGGACGCGAGCGCGACGCCCAACCAGTCGGCGCTCGGCTGCGCGGCGCTCGTGAATCGCGAGGGGAACGTGCTCGCGATGATGCCGCATCCGGAGCGCGACGGTTGGACGTATAACCATCCCGACCGCCGCGGCGGCAACGCGATCCTCGCCCCTTCGGGCGGCGCGATCATGTTCCGCAGCTTCGTGCAGGCGGTGAACGCATGACGCAGCGCGCCTTTGCGATCACCCTCAAGATTCCCGACAACGCCGCCTACACGGCGCTCACGACGCTGCAGCGCCTCGGGCTCGCACTCGCGCGCGTCGAGCGCAGCGAGATCTGGGTCGTCGAGGATGCGGGCGACGCGAGCGACTTCGCCGCGCGCATGGAGCGCAACGAGACGATCTTCAATCCGAACAAGCATCGCCTGACCGTCATCGACGGCGTGGCGCCGCGCGCGGGCGAGATGTGGATCGAGGAGCTCGGTGCACCGCGCGCCGCGCTCGGCCGCCGCTACGTCGGCTGGCGATTGCTCGATGCGAACGGCTCGCCCGCGAGCGACGAGATGCTGCGCGACGCCGCAGAACGACTGCTTTGCAACCCCGCTATCGAGAAGGCACACAGAGCGTAAATGAACCGTCCGTACACGATCGCTACCCTCGGCTCGCACTCGGCGCTGCAGATTCTCAAAGGCGCGCACGACGAAGGGTTCAAGACCCTCGCCGTCGCCAATCGTGATACGGAGCGCCTCTACCGTTCGTTCGCCTTCATCGACGAAGTGATCGGCGTCGATAGCTACTCGGAGTTCCCGGGGTTGATCGGCGAACTCGAAGACCGTAAGTCCATCATCGTACCGCACGGTTCGTTTGTTGCGTATCTCTCGCTCGACGAGCACAAGAAGATGACGATTCCGTACTTCGGCAACAAGGCGGTGCTGGATTGGGAGTCGAGCCGCGAACTGCAGCGCGACTGGCTCACGCAGGCCGGCATCCGCATGCCGCGTCAGTTCAAGACCGGCGCCGAGATCGACCGCCCCGTGATCGTGAAGCTCTACGGCGCGGGCGGCGGCAAGGGCTACATGTTCATTCGCGACGCGGCGGATTTCGAGAAGCGCGCGGGCGAGCTGAAGAAAGCCTATACGATTCAGGAATACATCATCGGCGTGCCGCTCTACATCCACTACTTCTACTCGCCGCTCGAAGATCGGCTCGAGATCATGTCGATGGATCGTCGCTACGAGACCAACGTGGACTCGCTCGGACGCATCCCGGCCGCGGCGCAAGAGGGCATGGACGTGAGCCCCTCCTACGTGGTCGTCGGCAACCAGTCGGTGAGCCTGCGCGAGTCCATGCTCGCCGAGGCGTTTGCGATGGGCGAGAACGTGGTAAAGGTCTCCAAGGAGATCTGCGGACCGAAGGGCCTCTTCGGCGCGTTCTGCATCGAGACGATCATCACGCCGGACATGCAGTTCTACGTGATGGAGATCTCGGCGCGCATCGTCGCCGGAACGAATCTCTTCATCGACGGCTCGCCGTACTCGTACCTGAACTACTCGGAGCCGATGTCCACCGGCCGTCGCATCGCCCGCGAGCTCAAAAACGCCTTGCTAACCAATAACCTGCGTCTCGTTTTGGATGATTCAAGCGTGCTGTAATCGATTCGCCCTCCTCGTCGCGACGTGTGCCGCGGTCTTGCTGCCGCTGCACGCCCGCGCTGCGATGGAGGCCGATCCCTCCGTCCTCTACGCGCAGATGAAGAGCGCGTACGACAAAGCCGCCGCCGCGAACTGGGATTTTCGCGATCAAGAACTCTACCTCTCGACGATCTTCAACGCCGGGCGCGCCTACTCGCTGCAGCGCCCGAACGATCCGGCGTACGGCGAACTCGCCACGCTCACCGTCACCGTCGCGAGCGGACTGCACTACAATCCGCTGACCAATCACGATGCGGCGGTCTGGTGGGTGCGCGAAGCGGCGGAGTGGGTGGAGAAGAACGCGACCGATCCGACGCTCGCGAGCGACGCGAAGGCGCTGCTCGAACGGGTGAACTCCGAGAGCGCCCCGGAGACGCTCGCGCGCGACGCCGATGCCGACGCGGTGGCGAACGCGCAGGCGTACCCGCACGACGTTACCGCCGACCTCCAGCAGGTCGAGGCCGATTGGCGCGCGTGGGTGTTGACGCACGATCCGTCGTGGCGCTCGCTCGCGCTCGAACGCGCGGCCCAGCCCGATTTCCCCATCGCGCATCTGCCGACGACCTACGGGTCGGAGTTTTTGCGCGCGGTCAACATCGCGGCGGTCGGGAACGACGGCGCGACCGCCGGCGATCGGCGCAACGCGCAGACGATCTTGGCTCGCATCAACCATCTCACGTCGCCGCTCGTCATCGCGAGCACGACCGCGGTGCCGCACGATCGGTATTTAACGACGCTCGCCCCGGCCGATGAGTACTTCGGCCGCATGGGGTACTCGGTGCTCGGCATCGAGAACGAGCTCAAGCACATCAACTTCATGCTCGACTACAAGTACGGAAACCGCGAGGCCGGCCAGACGGTGCTCGTGGCCGAGTCGATCGACGATATGCACAAGGTCTATCCGCGCGATCGCGATATGCCGATGCTGCTCTATTCGTGCATCGTGACGCTCGAACGTATGACGAGCCCCGAGGCACTCGCGGCGGCGGCGCACCTGCGTGCGATTCTCACGGTGGAATACCAGGACTCCGCGCAAGCGCAAAAGATCTTACAAGCGTAACCGAGAGGGAGGTGGGCGATGGACGTGGTGATGGCGGATCGACTGCAATTCGCGTTCACGATCATGTTCCACTACCTGTTTCCGATCACGACGATGGGCCTCGCGCCCTTCGTCGCGTTCTACACCGCGCGTGCCGCGCGCGGCGATGCCGACGCCGCGAAGGCCGCGGCGTTCTGGACGAAGATATTCGCGGTCAACTTCGCGATCGGTGTGGTCACCGGGATTCCGATGGAGTTCCAATTCGGTACGAATTGGGCGGGCTTCTCCGCGGCGAGCGGCGCAGTGGTGGGTCAGCCGCTCGCGATGGAGGGCGTGTACGCGTTCTTCCTCGAGTCGGTCTTTCTCGGCGTACTGCTTTACGGCAAGGGGCGCGTGGCGCCGGCGCTGCACGTGGCATCGGGCGTGCTCGTGTGGATCGGCTCGTGGCTATCGGGATTCTTCATCACCGCGACCGATGCGTGGATGCAACATCCGGTCGGGTACGCGCTCGCGCCCGATCATCGCGTGGAACTCACGAGTCTCGCGGCGGTGCTGCTCTCGCCCTTCGCGTGGTGGCAGTACGTGCACGTGCTCGCGGGCGCGATGGTGGCGGGCGGCTTTATCGTGGCGGGAATCGGCGCGTACTATCTGCTCTCGCGCCGCGAGATCGCGCTCGCGCAGCGCTTCGTGCGCGGCGGCGCGATCGTGGCGCTGGTCTTTTCGATCCTCGCGATCTTTCCGACCGGCGATCGCAATAGTTCGAACGTCACCGAGTATCAGCCGGTCAAACTCGCCGCGATGGAGGGGCTCTTCGACTCCACGCACGGCGCGCCGCTCGCGATCATCGGCATGCCCGACGTGCACGAGCGCCGCTTGATGGATCCCGTCTTCGTTCCCGACGTGCTGAGCTTTCTCGCCTACGGGAACTTCAATGCGGATGTGAAGGGCTTGAACGCCTATGCCGTCGAGCTCTGGCCGCCCGTCGAACTGACGTACTATGCGTATCACGTGATGGTCGGGCTCGGCACGATCTTCGCGGGCATCGCGGCGCTCGCCGTGCTCATGCTCGCGCGCAAGCGTCTCTTCGAGGCGCGCGGTGTGCTCTGGATGTTGCTGCTCGCGATGCCGTTTCCGTACATTGCGAACGAGGCCGGCTGGGTGACGACCGAGGTGGGGCGGCAGCCGTGGATCATCTACGGCATCATGCGCACCGCCGACGGGGTCTCGCCGACCGTGGTGACGGGCGAGACGATCTTCACGCTGCTCGGCTTCGCCGGGATGTACTTTCTCCTCGGCGTGCTCTTTCTGTACCTGACGCTGCGCGAGATCGCGAATGGTCCGAGTGCCGAGGCGACGCCGGGCATTGCGGAGGCGCACGCATGAGCACCGTGGCGTTCGTGCTGATCGGCGTGATGCTGGGCATGTACGTGCTGCTCGACGGGTACGATCTCGGCGTCGCGGCGATCACGCCGCTCGTCGCGCGCACCGATCGCGAGCGCGAAGGGTCGATGCGCGCGATCGGTCCGTTCTGGAACGGCAACGAAGTGTGGCTGATCGCAGCGGGCGCTGCGCTCTTCGCGCTCTTTCCCAAGGCGTATGCCTCGTCGTTCTCCGGATTCTATCTGCCGCTCATCATCGTGCTGTGGCTCTTGATGGGCCGAGGAATCGCGATGGAGTTGCGCGCGCACTTTCCGAGCGAGATCTGGCATACGTTCTGGGATGCGTGCTTCGCGCTTTCGAGCGCGCTCTTGATCGTGCTCTTCGGCGTGGCGCTCGGGAACCTGCTGCACGGACTGCCGCTCGACGATCGGGGATTCTTTACCGGAACCTTCGCGCGCTTGCTCAATCCGTACGCGCTGGTCGTCGGCCTCTTCGCCCTCTGCGCGCTCGCGCTGCACGGGTGCGCCTTTCTCGTGATGCGAACGCGCGGCGCCGCGACCGAGCGCGCTCGCACGCTCGCATCGAAACTCTGGTATCTCACGCTCGCGCTCTACGCGCTCGTGAGCCTGCTCACGGTGATCGCCCGCGGCGTGCACGCCGATGCGCTGCTCGCGATTCCCGCGCTCACGCTCGCGGCCTTCGTCTGGATGCTCGTGGCGCTGCGGCGAGGCGCGGAGCGTGCGACCTTTGCCGCATCCTCGCTCTGGCTCGCGACGCTGATGCTGCAGGCCGCCGCGACACTCTACCCGGATCTCTTGCCGAGCTTGAACCCGAGCATTCCGGGGATCTCGATTTTCGATGCGGCGCCCTCGCCCGCGGCCCTCGCGAGCGCGCTCGCCGTGACGATCGTCGGCCTGGTCGCGGTGCTGATCTACGGCACCTACGTGACGCGGCGCCTGGCGGGAAAGCTTTCGGTCGGTGAGTAACCGGGCGGCGTGGACTTCGTAGATGACGCGCTGCGCGCGTACGACCGCTCGCGCCTGACGCTCTGTTCGATCGGCAGCCACTCCGCGCTCGAGGTCGCCTATGGCGCGCGCGCGCAGGGGCTGCGCAACCTGGTCGTTACCGCGAAGGGGCGCGAGCGCACCTACACCGAGCACTATCTGCGCAAGGAGACGCCGGTTCCGCGCGGCTGTGTGGACGAGGTGCTCGAACTCGGCGCCTTCACGGAGTTGCTGAACCCCGAGGTGCAAGAGCAGCTCTTGGCGCGCAACGTGGTCTTTCTCGCCAATCGCTCGTTCGAAGTCTATCTGCACCAGAAGTTTAGCTACGACGAGATCGAGCGCGGGATGCGCGTGCCGTTTTTCGGCAATCGCTATCTGCTGCGCGCCGAAGAGCGCGACGAGGCCGGCAATCAGTATGCGCTCATGCAGCGCGCCGGGATCCGCCATCCGCACCAGTTCGCCTCGCCCGACGAGATCGATCGCTTGGTGATGGTCAAGGCACCGCACGCGAAGGTGAGCTTCGAGCGCGCATTCTTCTTGGTCTCGTCGCCGCAAGAGTATCGCGAGACGAGCGAGCGCCTGATGCGCGACGGCATGCTGACCGAGGCCGGCCTCAAGGACGCCGTGATCGAGGAGTATCTGCTCGGGCCATCGGTCAACTTGAATTTCTTCTACTCGCCGCTCCTCGACGAACTCGAGCTGATGGGCACCGACACGCGTCGCCAAACGAACCTCGAGGGGTTTCGCAACGTGCCGCCGTCGGTGTACGACGCGCTGCGCTCGGTCCCGATGCGGTTGGAAGAAGCGGGGCATATCGCGGCGACGCTGACCGAATCCACGCTCGAGAAGGCGTTCGAGATGGGGGAGCGCTTCGTGCGGGCGGCGCGCGAGGCGAACCCGCCGGGGGTGATCGGGCCGTTCGCGCTGCAGTGCATCATCGTGGCCGGGCCGCCGAAGGAGTTCGTCTGCTACGACGTCTCGCTGCGCATCCCGGGCTCGCCCGGAACGCGGTACACCCCCTACTCGTCCTACCGCTGGGGCCGCGACGTCTCGGTCGGCGAGCGCATCGCGATGGAACTCGTGATGGCGCGAGACGCCGGCCGCCTGGAGGCGATTCTCACCTAAGTGCCTTCCATAGGGCCGGATGGCCCGGGATTGTGCTTTTTCGGGTGTCGTGTTAGTCTGACTAGGTATCTAGGTATCGTGGTCGGTTGTATCGTCTGAGGGCGTAAACGAGCAGATTCCCAGAACACCTAATCCAACTACTCTCGAGGAGTCCTCGTTTAACCCATGTATCAAGATGAATTCCTGAACTGCGTCGATTGTTCGCGCCAGTTCACGTTCTCGGCCGGCGAGCAAGAGTTTTTCGCCATGAAAGGCTTCCAGAACAAGCCGAACCGTTGCCCGGATTGCCGTGCGGCCCGTAAGGCCTCCGGTGGTCGCGGTGGCGGCGGCGGCGGAGCCCGCGGTGGCGGCTTCGGCGGCGGCGGCGGCGGCGGTCAGCGCGAAATGTTCCGTGCGACCTGCAGCCAGTGCGGCGGCGTGGCGGAAGTTCCGTTCCAGCCCCGCGGCGACAAGCCGGTCTACTGCCGCGACTGCTTCCAGTCGCGTCCCAGCTACCGATAGGTTGCTAGGCTAGAAGAAAGGGCTCGCGCCGTCGGCGCGGGCCCTTTCTTCGTTTGTGTGAGGCGCGTCAGCCGTAAAAGCCGCGGCGCTCCTCGGCGCTCAAGGCACGAGCGCGATCCCCTCGATGGCGGCCGCGTCGCTGCGCTCGCCGGCGGCTGGGTCGGAGCGCCGTCCGGGAGGATGAGCGAGAGCATAAACGAGACGTCGAGGACGATCAAAAGCGCCGAGCGCTCTCGATCAGCTCGCGAAGATCGAGGCCCGTGCCGTCGAGTCCGTACGAGCGGATGCGCGCGAGCGCGGCCTGCGCCTTGGCGACGTCGCGCTGATAGGGGACGATCTGCGCGATCGGGATGCCGTTGCTAGTTACGATCGTCGCCTCGCCGCGCTCCGCACGCGCGAGAAGCTCGGGGAGGCGAATCAACGACCGGCGATGAGGACGAAGTGGTACGGGAAGCGGTCATCGTGCCGCTCCTCTGCGCGCAGTCCGGCAGCTTGCAAGCGGTCGAGGGCTTCGGGGATCGAGTGGGCGTGATCGTTCGGCGGGCCCACCGGGCGCTCGATGCCGCCGTCCCAATCGATGACGAGGGCGGTGCCGCCCGGAGCGAGGGCGTTGCGAATCGCCGCGATGTCGGCATCGCCGATCTCGTGCAGGACGTTGATCGCGAGCACGCGCTCGAAGGTGCCTTGGTACGCGTCGGCCGCCTCGATGTTGGCGAGCCCGGCGGCGTGCGCGCGATCGCGAATCATCGTGAGGAATTCGGGCTGCACGTCGTAGGCGACGACGCGCGCATCGGGATGCGCCTTCGCAATCGCGAGCGCGTAGCGCCCGGTACCGGCGCCGAAATCCAAGACCCGGCCTCCGGGCGGCACGTCGAGCAGCTCCACGATGCGCTCGGTCGGCGCATAGGCTTCGCGGGCCGGATCGTCGAGCATCGCGGCGCGCTCGTGCGAGAATATCTCGGGCTGCTTCGCGCCCGTGCGGTCGTGGTGATGGTGATGGTCGTGGTGTCCGTGTGCGTCACTCATGGTGCTCGCTGCTTCGTGCGAGGCAAGCGGGATGGCCTGGTAGCCTTGCGAAAGCGGCGTTCATGGCAACGCAAACACTTCCAGAGCGCTCCGGCGCGATCACCTTCAAGGGCGGCCCGATGACGCTGCTCGGGTCCGAACTCAAAGCCGGCGATCCGGCTCCCGACCTCCACCTCACCGCGGGCGACCTCTCCGTCAAGACGCTCGACGATCTGCTCGCGGGCGGCGCGGCGATGTTCATCGCGGTGCCCTCGCTCGACACCGGCGTCTGCTCGCTCGAATCGCAGAAGTTCAACGCGCGCCTCCGCGAGCTGCCCGCCGGCGTAAAGGCCTACGTCGTGAGCATGGACCTGCCGTTCGCGCAGGCACGCTGGTGCGGCGCCCAGGGCGAGAACGTGACGCTCGGTATGCTCTCCGACTACCGCGATCACTCGTTCGGCCGCAACTACGGCCTGCTCATCAAGGAGCTCGGCCTCCTCGCGCGCGCGGTCGTGGTGATCGGCGCCGATAAGCGCGTGCGCTACGTGCAACTGGTGACCGAGACGACGAACGAGCCCGACTACGACGCGGCGCTCGCGGCAGCCAAAGCCGCCGTGTAGGCAGCGGGGGCACGAGGGCCGAACAAGGGCGCTCGATGCCCCCCACCGTCTTTATCCTCGATTTCGGCGCGCAATACAGCCAACTGATCGCGCGCCGCACGCGCGAGCTCGGCGTCTATTGCGAGCTCGTTCCCTTCGACGTCACCTGGTCGAGCCTCGCCGAGCGCAATCCGGCGGCGATCATCCTTTCGGGCGGTCCCGAGAGCACGCTCGTGTCGGGCGCCCCCGATCTCGATCCCGCCATCCTCACGAGCGGCCTGCCCGTCCTCGGCATCTGCTACGGCATGCAGTTGATGGCGCGCCACACCGGCGCGGAGCTCGTGAAGCTGGATCACGCGGAGTACGGCCCGGCCATGCTGCACGTGGATCGCGCCGACTCGCCGCTCGTCGCGGAGCTCTCGCCCGAATCGCGCGTGTGGATGTCGCACGGTGACTCGGTGGTGAAGCTCGGCGCGGGCTTCGAAGCGATCGCCTCGACGGCGCGTTGCAACGTGGCCGCGATGGGCAATCGCGAAAAGAACCTGTACGGCGTGCAGTTCCATCCCGAGGTCGTGCACACCGACGAAGGCACGAAGCTCCTGGGGAACTTCCTCTACCACGTCGCGGGCCTCAAGAACGACTGGAAGATGGAGTCGTACGTCGATCGCGCGATCGAAGAGATTCGCGCGCAGGTCGGCAGCGATCGCGTGATCTGCGCGCTCTCGGGCGGCGTGGATTCGGCGGTCGCGGCAACCCTCGTCGCGCGCGCGATCGGCGAGCAACTCACCTGCGTCTTCGTGGATCACGGCCTGCTGCGCAAAGGCGAGGCCGAATCGGTCGTCGCCGCGTTCCGCGACGTGCTGCATCTCAACCTCATCGCCGTGGACGCCAAAGAACGCTTCCTCGGCAAGCTCGCCGGAGTCGAAGACCCCGAACGCAAGCGCATCATCATCGGCCACGAATTCATCTCGGTCTTCGAAGAAGAAGCCGCAAAAATTCCGGGCGTGAAGTATCTCGTGCAAGGCACGCTCTACCCCGACGTCATCGAATCGAAGACGCCGCAGAGCAAAGCCGGCCACAAGATCAAGTCGCACCACAACGTCGGCGGCCTGCCCGAGAAGATGAACTTCAAGCTGATCGAGCCGCTGCGAGCCCTCTTCAAAGACGAAGTGCGCAATCTCGGTCGCGTGCTCGGTCTCCCCGAGCACATCGTGCAGCGCCAGCCCTTCCCGGGCCCGGGCCTCGCCGTGCGCATCATCGGCGACATCACCGAAGACCGCCTCGACATCGTCCGCGACGCCGACGCGATCGTGCGCGACGAGATCGACAACGCCAAGGGCTTGCAACCGCATCCCTGGCAGTACTTCGCGGTGCTCACGCCCGTCCGCAGCGTCGGCGTGATGGGCGACGGCCGCACGTACGCCAACCTCGTCGCCGTCCGCGCGATTACGAGCGAAGACGGCATGACGGCCGACTGGGCCCGTTTGCCGCACGAGTTGCTGGAACGCATCTCGACGCGCATCGTCAACGAAGTCCGCGGCGTCAACCGCGTGGCATATGACATCACTTCGAAGCCACCGGCGACGGTGGAGTGGGAGTGAGGCGCTGCGCGGGGGCGCCGAGCAGCTACGCTTGTTAATCGCGAAGTTTTTTTAAAAGAAACTGAATAGAGATGGGTATGCGGATTCTGGTTGTTGGGAATGGGGCTCGTGAGGACGCCTTGTCGTGGCGGCTCGCGCAGTCGGCTTCGTGTGATGCGTTGTTTGCGACGCCGGGGAATGCCGGCACGGCGCTTCGTGGTACGAATTGGGATATTCCGGCGACCGATGGGAAGCGTATCGTCGAGCGGGCGCTCGAAGAGAAGATCGACCTCGTGGTGCTTGGGCCGGAGGTTGCGATTGCGGCGAGCGTTGGCGATCGGCTGCGCGATGCGGGGATTGCGGTGTTTGGGCCCAATCGCTCGGGCGGGCGGCTCGAGTCGAGTAAGGTGTTTTCGAAGCGGTTCATGGAACGGCATGGCGTTCCGACCGCGAAGGCGGCGGTGGTGCATTCGCTTGCGACGGCGATGAAGGCGCTCGATGAGTGGCGCGGCGGCGGGGTCGTGGTGAAGGCCGATGGGCTTGCGGCCGGTAAGGGCGTCGTAGTCTGTAAGAGCGTTGATGAGGCGCGCGGCGTGTTGACCGAGTGGTACTCCGGCAACAAGATTCCCGGTGGCGGCGCGGATGTGTTGCTCGAAGAGATGCTCGTTGGGCGAGAGGTGAGCGTTTTTGCGCTTGCCGATGGACGGGCGATGGTGCCGATGGCGGCGGCGTGCGATTACAAACGCGCGGGCGACGGGGACACGGGGCCCAACACGGGCGGTATGGGGTCGTATTCGCCGCCGCAGGGCTTTCCGGCGGATATGTACGACCAGGTTCGCGAGCGCATTCTTGCGCCCGTTCTGCGCGGGCTGCTCGCCGAGGCTGAAGCGTATATCGGGGTGCTCTATTGCGGGCTGATGTGGACGGAGAATGGGCCGTACGTGATCGAGTTCAACGTGCGGTTCGGGGATCCGGAGACGCAAGTGCTGATGCCGCGCATCAACGGCGATTTCGCGGGGCTGCTCAAATCGTGCGCGGACGGTGCGATGGACTTGAGCCTCGCGACGACGTCGGCGCAAGCGTGCGTGGGCGTGGTGCTCGCGACGAGTGCGTATCCGCGTTCGAGCACGCCGCTCTCGGGCTTGAATCCCGATCTCTCGTTGCCGCCCGGCGCGCAGGCGTTCTGGGGCGGTAGCTCGCTCGTCGATGGCACGGTGAAGAGCGGCGGTGGACGCGTGCTCACCGTTACCGCGCTCGGCGACGATCTCGCGAACGCGCGCGCGAACGCCTACGATGCGGTGAAGACGCTCGCGGGCCGTATCGGCACGAACGATCTCACCTATCGCACGGATATCGCGAAGTTCTAGCCGCCGCTCGCGCGGCTAGCCGTAGCGCTCGCGATACCGTGCGTTGGGCGAGACGTAGATGCAGCCGTGCTGGTAGTCGAGGTAGAGATCGTAGTAGCGCAGCACATCTTGACCGATGAGACCGTTGTAATCTTCGATTTCGAAGGTCGGCGCGTTCTGGGTGACGTCGAAGAGCCAACGGTCGAACGTGGAGCCGCCGAAGGTGAACGGACCGACCTGTAGCGGACGGTAATCCACCGATCCGCCGACGCCGCTCAGATCGTCAACGAACGGAAAGGCCGCCGTCATCTCGTCACCGAGACCACGGTCGCTCGCCGCGGACGGATACTCCCGAATGAACGAGGAGAAGAGCGCGCTTCGATCGGCTCCGGTGTCGAGCACGAATGGCACGTTCGTTGCGGTCGAGATCGTGGCGTGCACGAGCGGAACGTCGTCGTCGAGTCCGATGGCGATGCGCGTCGCGCCCGCGGGCGGCGTGAAGGCCGAGGGTTCGAACGCTTCGACGGTGCCGTGGTCGTAATCGATGTGAATCACCAGATTCGCGATGAGATCGTACCCCATGAGCCCGGCGACCGGGGTCGAAGCGTCGGCGAAGTTCACGAAGGGGAGGCTGCGCGCATGCGCGTTTGCGATCGTGAGCGCGCCGAGCTTCATCGTGGGAATCGTCACGTCGCTCTCAACGTAGGCTCCCGCCGTCTCGCCGATGATCCGACCGTATTCGTGGTAGCCGAGTGCCTGTACGACGGTATGGTCGATCACGATGCCGTCGGCTCCGGAGTCGAGTTGAAAGTTGACGACGTGCTTGCCGATGCTGAACGGAAGGATCACGCGGTCGTCGATGATCTTCCCCGGCAGCGTCGCGTGCGTCAGCGTTCCGAGCGTGGCGATCGGCGGCGCGGGCGTCGGTTCGGCGACCTCGGATGGGGCGACGCGGGCGTTGAACTCGGCCGAGACGAGGTGCATGTCGGTCGTGTTTTCGGCTTTGCCGTCTTCGATGCGGAGGTGGTGCGCGATCACGGCGCGTCCTTCGGCGCGGAAATCTTGATACGTCGTGGTCACGCGGCGACCGTCGCGCACGGCGATCCGGCGCACGAGGTCGCCGCTCGTCGTGTCGAAAAAGAGATACTCGATGCGCCCGTGCGGCGGATTCAGTTTGAGCACGTACGACGGGACCGGCTTCTGTGAGATGCCGAGGACGGTGAAGTACGCCGTCTTGCTGCGCGCGAGCGCACCGCTGTCAACGTCGTCACGTTGGTGTAGCCCGCTCTCGGGCGCCACCTCGCCGTTCTCATTCATGTGCCAGGCGTGACCGTTGACCTGTCCGTACGCGTTGTGGTAGGGCCCGAGCGTCTCGTCGGTGCGAAGCGCGTCGGCCGTCCAAACGTCGCTGCGGGTGCCCTTCTCGGAGCCGAGTTCGAGCGTCCACCGCTCGCGGCCGCTCGGCGCGCGGAAATCGCTGGCTTCGTGATACTTGTGCAAGATCGCGGTGACGCTCGCGCTCGTCGGGGTGAGACCGATCGGCGGCGCGTCGAGTGCCTCCTTGGCGAGTGCGACCGACGATGCCGCCGCGAACGCGAGCGTGAAGGCGAAGGCGACGCTACGCATGCTTATCCTTGTTGAACGTGCGGTAGAACCACATGTTCGGCTGCACGAACATGCGCCCGTGCGGAAAGTCGAAGTACAGATCGAAGTAGCTCAAATAGTCGAGCCCGATGATCGCGTCCACGTTGCGGCCGTACGGATCGTATGGGAAATTCGTGCCGATGATGGCGAGATTCGAGTAATCGGCGTTGGCAAATCTCAGCGTCGGCGTGCGCGTGAGATAGATGTGAATCTTTTGGCCGTAGCTGCTCTCGTCGGCGAAGGGGACGCTCGCGACGTAGGGGTGTTGGCCGTTTGGGGTCACGAACTGCGATGCGTGCGCTTCGAGATAGGGACCAAAGACCATCGTGTACGGAAGATCGCTACCGAGCACGACGTTCTTCGTGATGGCGTCGCCGATCATCATCGGCACGTACGGAACGCCGTTATCGAGCGTGAGCGGAAGCTCGAGCGCGCCGGCGATCGGATGCTCGCCGACGACGCGATTGGCCGGTAAGACCTCGAGCGTGCGGTTGACGTAATTGACGTGCAACACGTTGGCGGCAAAGAAGTCGTAGCCGAGGATGCCGACGACGCGCGTGTGCGGATTCGGACGATAGGCGACGTCGGTCGCGAGCAGCGTGAGATTGTGGAAGTGAATCGGGCCGGCGTCCGCGTCGGGGAGCACCGTGTCGAACGCGAGGCGCGTACCGTCGTGCAGCCGGCGCGCATGCCCAAAGTCGGGCAAGTGGAGATCGTCGGCGAGCCCCATGTCGATGTAGCTCTTCGGAGCGCTCGAGTCGAGTTCGAAATCGACGCCGCGACCGCCGATCGTGAGGCGCACGATGGTCGCGCCGTCGTCGGTGATCTGCCCTTGCAGCAGCGCGCCGGAAGCGACCGTCGAGATGTGCGGCGCGTTCGGCGGCGGCGCGAAGTCGGTGCTCGGCAGCGATGCGCTCTGGCCGTGAAATGCGGTGAGGTGCCAGTCGTCGTCGAACGTGGGGTCGTCGTAGGCGTCGTGCACGTGCCAGGCCTGCCGAACGCCGTCGACGGTTCGGAAGTCGTCGTACCGCTCGCTCACGCGATGCTTGCCGGCGACGTAGTCGACGCGGACGATATCTCCGGTGCTCGCATCGTAATAGATCCATTCGGGATGGCGATATCCGTCGCGCTTGACGCGCAGCACGTAGGCCGGTGCCGCCCCGCTCGTTTCGCCGGCAACGCTGACGTCGTTCTTTGGATCGGCGGCATCCTCGCGTACGCGGATCGCGGTAAACGAAATGTCGTCGATGTCGCTCGTCGTCATCGTGATGCCGTTGGCATCTTGATGCCAACGCTTGCCGTCGAGCTGCCCGTAGGCATTGCTAATCGGGCCGGTGACGATGCGCGAGCGATAGTTCTCGCCCGAACGTTCGAGGTGCTCGGTGCCGCTCACGCCCGTATCGGTGAACGCCCAATCCTCGATCACGGTCGTCAGCGCGCCGTCGTCTTTGTGCAGCGCGAGGATCTGCGAGAGATGCGTGGTCGTCGGCTTGAGCCCGGTCGGTACGGCGTCGAGCGCGGAGTCGGTGTGGCGCGCGGCACGAGCGGAGGCGCTCGCCGCAATACACGCGGCGAGAACGCACATGAGAATGCGGAGTTTCACGGGTCGCCAGGTTCGGGACGTATGCGCGGCACTCCGGCCGCGCACGGTGGGACTAATGGCCTAGATCGAACCACGCCGCGCGCGCGGCGTCGAGAATGCGGCGCTGACGCTCTGCGATGCGCCAGCGAGGATCGTCTTGCGAAGGCACATCCTCGGCGCGCGCGCCGGGCACGATGACTCCGGTCATCTCGCGTACGCGGGCGTTTGCGTCGGCAAAGCGTTCGGCGATGCTGTGGGCTTCGTCGTGCGTGAGCGGCGCGAGCGGCGAGAGCAAGAACGGGTCGCTTGGGTCTTCGCCGATGCCGTGGACGATCATCGCGGCGGGAGTGGCGTTCGGATTTCTCGCCATTGCCTGTGCTTGCATCGCGAGGAGTGCGGCGGCGAACGTTGCGCGCGTGTTTTCGCGCGCGTCGCTTACAGGTGGCTGCAATGCGAGCGGTCCGTGCAAGGCACGCAAGGTGTCGAGAAAGTCGACGATGACCGCGCTGCTCGGCCGCGTCACGTCGAATGGCCGGACGGCGACGTTCTGCGCGCCAAAGGCGCTCTGCAAACCTTCGACCACTCGCGTGTAGTCGAACGTCAGCACTTTTCCGCTCGCTTCGCGTACCTCACCGTGTCGCACGACATCGCGTAAGAGTACGTCGAACGGCATCTCCGGGTACGATTTGAGGTATTCGGCGTAGAGCGATTCGAGATAGCCGGTCTGCGCGCGAAGATAGAGGATCGCGCTCGTGCGGTAGCCGATCGACGCTGCGGCCGATGCGAGGAGTCGCAGGCGATCCGGCTGCACGTGCAGCGGATGAAACTCTTCGGATGAGATGACGACCGTTGGTGCCGCGCGCTCCTCGATTTCGCGGGTCAGCGCGCGCAACTCCATCTCCGCATCGTCTCGCTGCAGCGCGAACGCGATCGTGTGGTTTCCGGGCGTGGAGAGACCATCGGCCGAGCGAATGCGGCCGGCCATGACGAGGCCGATGCCGGATTCGCGGAGCGCACGGTACTCGGTGTCGAGGAAGAGCTGGATGGATTTGGTGCCGGTCTTGTGCGTGCCGACGTGCACGATCAGGTGCTTGTCCATGCGGCGCTAGATCAGGCTCAACTGCACCACGGCGCGTGTCGGGATGCGTTCGAGCGCGCGCGCCGGAAAGCGCTCGCGCGCCGATGCGACGCGCGCGTCGATCTCGCGAGAGACCGCTTGCGGCGCGTACGTTCCCTTATAGAGCGTGGCGTAAGAGGCGATCAATTCGGGTCGCCGCTCGCGTAAGTAGCCGAAGAATGCGTCGCGCGTGATGTCATGCAGATTGAGCGCATTATGCCATACGCGCGTGGCGCCTGCCTCCTGCGCGGCGCGCACGACCGCGTCGATGGAGTCGGCTCGGTCGGTGAGTTGCGGAAGGATGGGCGCAAGCGCGACGTTCACGGCGATTCCGGCCTCGGCGAGCATCCGGACGGCGCGCATCCGTTGCGCGGGAGGGGCAACGGTCGGCTCAATCTCGCGGGCGAGGTCGGCGTCCATCGTGGCGACGCTGATGGAGACGCTCACGCCGGCAACCGCGGCGAGCGACTGCAGTACGTCGATGTCGCGTACGACGAGCGGCGAACGGGTGATGATGCCGGACGACACACGGTAATCGCGCAGCGCCTCGAGGATGCCGCGGGTGACGCGGTAGGTGCCTTCGAGCGGCTGGTATGGGTCGGTCGCGGTGCCGATCGCGACCTGGTCGATCGCGCGGTTGCGTGCGAGCTCGCTGCGGACGACCGTCGGCGCGTTCACTTTGACGAAGATACGCGACCCCCAGCGTTCGACGCCGTCCTCTTCGAGGTAGCGGTGGGTGCGGCGCGCGTAGCAGAAGCGGCATTGGTGGTAGCAGCCGCGGTAGGGGTTGATGGACCACGAGAACGGCATGCCCGGCACCGCATTGATGATGCTCTTGGCGCGCTGCTCGACGACTTCGACCCCTCGCATGGCCTCCATCGTAATACGAACGTATGTTCGATGCAAGCCCCGGCGCCCTCGCCGTGTAACTCTCCACCCGAACGGAGGTTAATAAAAGAGACCATGGCTTATCGGTATCAGCAGGCTCCCCGCCCCATCGGCATCGCGATTCCCACCCAGTCGCTGCTCGCCCAGGTGCTCGGCATCACGGCGATCGGCATGTGCGTCTCGGCGCTCGCCGTCTATCTCTTTCCGAATGCCCCGTTCAGCTGGCTCGGCGTGGTGGGCTCGTTCATCTTGCTCTTCGCGATCAACGCGACGCGGGGTAACGGCGCGCTTTCGCTCGGGCTGTTCTACCTTTTCACGTTCCTCGAAGGCATCTTCATCGCGCCGATCGTGACCTATTACGCGCACGCCGCAGGCGCGCAGGTCGTGTATAACGCGGCGCTCACGACGGGGTTCGGCATGTTTGCGCTCGCCGCGATCGTCTACGCGACCGGGCTCGACCTGCGACGCTTCTCCGGAATCTTTACCATCGCGTTGCTCGCGCTCGTGGTGGTCGGCATCGTCTCGCTCTTCCTGCACTTCGTCTCGCCGACCGTCTATTCGTGGGCGACGCTCGTCATCTTCAGCGGGCTGGTACTGGTGGATTTCGCGCGCATCCGCGCCGGAGGAGATGGCCTCACCCCGGTGCAGATGGCCGTCGCGATCTACCTCGATGCGATCAATATCTTTCTCGCATTGCTACAAATCTTTGGTGGAGGCCGCCGCTCCAACGACTAGAATAGGGTCTTATAGACCATGTGCGGCATTACGGGGATCTTTGCGCCGGGGCGCGACGCGGCGCGTATCGCCTATTTCGGGCTCTACGCCCTTCAGCATCGCGGACAAGAGTCCGCGGGTATTGCCGCGGGCGACGGCGGCACGATCCGCTCGCACAAAGATATGGGCCTCATCGGGGCGATCTTCGATGAATCCACGCTCTCCGAGCTCTCCGGCTTCGTAGCGATCGGTCACACGCGCTACTCGACGACCGGCTCGTCGGTCGTCGTCAACGCGCAGCCGTTGCTCGAGACGACCGAGATCGGCGACTTCGCCTTCGCGCATAACGGCAATCTTACCAACACCGACGACCTGCGCGAGTCGCTCGCGCCGACGACGACCCTGCTCGCCTCCTCCGATTCCGAAGTGATGGCGAAGACGATCGTCGAGGCGAAGGGCACGATGCTCGAGCGCATCGAAGCGGTGCTGCGCGTCGCGCGCGGCGCGTATTCGATCACCCTCTGCACCAAAGACGAGCTCTACGCGTTTCGCGATCCGTGGGGCGTGCGGCCGCTCTGTATCGGCACCTTTCCCGACGGCGGCTACGCGGTCGCGTCGGAATCGTGCGCGCTTCCGACGATCGGCGCGACGTATCTGCGCGAGATCGAGGCGGGCGAGATCGTTCGCATCACCGCCGACGGCATCGAATCGTATCGAACGCACAACGAGAAGGCGCATCCCGCGCTCTGCATGTTCGAGTACATCTACTTCGCGCGCCCGGATTCGCAACTGAACGGGCGCTCGATCTATATGGCGCGCTACGCGATGGGACGCGCGCTCGCGAAGGAACATCCGGTCGATGCCGATGTGGTGATGGCGGTGCCGGATTCGGCCGTGCCCGGCGGTATCGGCTACGCGGCCGAGAGCGGGCTGCCGTACGTCGAGGGATTGATCAAGAATCGTTATATCGGCCGCACGTTCATCAGCCCCGATCAAGGGATGCGCTCGCGCAGCGTGCAGTTGAAGTTCAACCCGGTCGTGGAGAACCTGCGCGGACAGCGCGTGGTCGTGGTGGACGACTCGATCGTGCGCGGCACGACGACGCCACGCATCGTGCGCCTTCTGCGCGACGCGGGGGCCAAAGAAGTTCACCTGCGCATCACCTCGCCGCCGATCAAGCACCCGTGCTACCTCGGCGTCGATATGGCGACCTACGACGAGTTGATCGCCGCCAACTTCACGATCGACGAGATTGCGAAGAAGACCGGCGCGGACTCGCTCGGATATCTCAGCCTCGACGGCCTCGTCGAGGCAAGTGGCCGCAAGGGTGACGAGATGTGTCTCGGTTGCCTGACCGGAACCTATCCCAACGTCCCAGCCGCGCATCACGCGCGCGCCGTCTGTTAGAGCATTGATTTCTTACATACTTCAAAACGGCCGCTACGTGATGCGTGTCGGTCGCTACACCTTGTCGCAAAGCACCTTTCTCCTCGTCGCGGCGGGCATCGTCGGTTTAGGCGGCGGGTTCGGAGCGGTGCTCTTTCGCATGTTGATCAACGCGGAGCACACGCTCGCGTTCGACATCATCGGGGCGCATCTGGGCATGTGGATCGGCGTCGCGTCGATCGTCGTGCAACTCGCCATCGGCGGTATCGTCGCCGCATGGATCACCGCCACGTTCGCGCCGGAGGCCAAGGGTCACGGCGTGCCCGAGGTCATGGAGGCGGTCGCGCTGCGCGGCGGCGTGATGCGCCCGCGCGTGATCGCGATCAAGGCGCTCGCATCGGCCACGTCGATCGGTTTCGGCGGCAGCTGCGGACGTGAGGGTCCGATCGTGCAGATCGGCTCGACGATCGGTTCGGTGCTCGGGCAGTTCGCCAAGGCGCCCGCGCCGATCGTGCGCACGCTCGTGGCGTGCGGCGCGGCGGCCGGCATCTCCGCAACCTTTAACGCGCCGATCGGCGGCGTGTTCTTCGCGGCCGAAGTCATTCTCGGCGAGTTCGCGCCGCGTTCGTTCGCGGCGATCGTCGTTGCGTCGGTGCTCTCGGCGGTCATCGGACGCGCCTTCCTCGGAAACCATCCGTCGTTCGACGCCTCGCCGTTCCAACTCGCATCGCCCTACGAACTGATCTTCTATGCCATTCTCGGCGTGATCGCGGCGATTTGGGCCTTCGGGTTCGTGAAGGTGCTCTATTTCTTCGAAGACGGCTTCGATGCGATCAAGATTCAGCCGTGGATCAAGGGTGCGCTCGGTTTCGCGGGCGTCGGCGTGATCGGCATCGCGTTCCCGCAGGTCTTCGGCGTGGGCTACGATTCGATCCAACAGGTGCTCTACAGCCACGTGCCCGCAGCGCACGCCTTCATCCTCGCGGTGATGAAGCCGCTTGCGACCTCGCTCACGCTCGGCGGCGGTGGTTCGGGCGGCGTCTTCGCGCCGTCGTTGTTCACCGGGGCGTTTCTCGGCGACGGCTTCGGCCGCTTGATCCACATGGCGTTCCCGTCGTGGACGGGTCCCGCCGCGGCGTACGGACTCGTCGGCATGGCGGCCGTCTTCGCCGCTGCGGCCGAAGCGCCGATGACCGCCATTTTGATCGTGTTCGAGATGTCGGACGACTACACGATCATTCTGCCGTTGATGGTCACCGTCGTCATCGCGACGCTGCTCGGTCGACGGCTGCTCGGCGCGACGATCTACGAAATGAAACTCTTGCGCCGCGGCCTCGACTGGCAAAAGGTTCGTCACCCGCGCTTCTTGACGCGCGTGAACGTGTCGACGATCGGGCGAACGCCTCCCGTCGTGGCCCAGTTGGACGAGCCGATCTCCGCTGTCGCCGAGCGCGACGGCGATTCAGGCGAACTCGCCGTGCCGGTCTGCAACGGCGATCGCTTCGTCGGCATCGTGACCTCGGCCGATCTGGCCGGCGCGATCGCGCACGGCTTCGGCACGCACGCGATCCATACGATCGTCCACGCGACGAGCGATCGTCTGCATCCCGAAGATACGGTGGAACGCGCGGCAACGCTGATGGCCGACGCGACGATTCCGTTGCTACCCGTCGTCGGGAACGACGATCGCCTGCTGGGCATCATCACCCGTCGAGACGTGCTCGACGCGTATCGCAGCCTCTCCGACTGACCTGCGGTTGAAGCTCTTTAGCGAATCCTCATTCGTGCTCGCCGACGGCGCGATCGAGACGCGGGTCGTGTATGAATTCGGCCGTGCGCTCGGCGATGCCGAGACCTTCACGCTCCTGCGCGACGCCGACGGTCGCCGCATTCTCACCGAGATCTACCGCAGTTATGCGCGCATCGCAGCCGCGCACGCGCTGCCGATGCAACTCGGCACGCCGACGTGGCATGCGGCCCGTCGCTCGACCGACGACGTGGTCGCGCTCAATCGCGAAGCCGTCGCGCTCGTGCGCGAGGCGATCGCGCCCCTCGCGATCGAGGCGGTCGTGGCGGGAGTGATGGGGCCCGCGGGCGACGGCTACGACCCGAGCGGCGCACTTTCGCTCGACGAGGCGCACGCGTATCATCGCGAGCAGGCGCAGGCGCTCGCGGCGGCCGGATGCGACCTGCTCTACGTACAGACGGTGCCCGCGTGCGACGAACTGCACGGCGCCGCACGCGCGTGCGGTGAGACGAACCTGCCGTTCGCGCTCGCGCCGATGCTGCGCGCCGACGGCACGATGACGGACGGCACGCCCCTTGCCGACGCAATCGCACGCATCGACGCCGACGCGCTCGCGCGCCCGTGGCACTACATGCTCGGGTGCATCGCGCCCGCGCACGCGCGCCGCGCGCTCGAAATGCTCTTTCGCTCCGCGCCGCACGTGGCGCATCGTGTCATCGGCATCAAGGCGAATCCCTCACCGCTCGCGCCCGAAGAGCTCGACGCGGCGACCCGTCTCGAACGCGGCGACGCCGAAACGTTCGCGCGCGACGTACTGGACGTCGCGCACACCTTCGGGCTGCACGTCGTCGGCGGCTGCTGCGGTACCGACACGCGCGACATCGAGGCGATCGCCGCGCTGCAACCGCGCGTCGAAAGGCAATCCTAGCCGCCGACGCTGCCGCGATAGCACCCGAGCGTGTACGGGAAGTCGTAGGTCGAGACGTAGTGGTAGATGCGCACCACTCGGCCGTTCCAGCGGACGGGGCTGGTGATGCCGTGACAGACGTCGAGGTCGGCGCTCGTGAGAATCTTGCCGTGATACCACGGTCCGTAGATGCCGAATCCGTCGAGCGCGTAGCCGAGCAGCGATGAGTCGCGCGTGGCGGATCCGTCGTCGCGCACGCAGGTTTGCAGCCATCCGTGATAGTGATACGTGCTCGAACGGTCGGGGTGTCCGTGGCACGCGTCTTGCACTTCATGCGCGACGCCGTCGTAGCCCGCCGCATCGAATGCATCGTAGATCGCGACGCCGTCGGTCGCGATGCCGATCGCTCCACCGTGCAAGCATCCCGGTTGCTCGGCCACACTCGGATTCGCCGGGAGCGACAGGTCGATGTCGTAGGACGCGATGCTGTTGGGATTGCGGTCGTAGGCAAATGCGGGGTCGCTCGGCGAGATCGGGAATGCGCCGGTCGTTGCCGGTGCGGTCGGCACGCCGTCGGCTACGATGGTGCGCGTGTCGCCTGCGATATGCTCGGTGAACGCTCCGTTCCACGAGGCACGTCCGCGAACGGCGAGCTTCGCGTACGCATTCCACGTGTCGCCGTCGAGCCACGGCGCGTACCCGACGACCGGATGCGAGCGGCGCGGTGCGCGACAGAGAAAGATCGTTCCCTTGCGCGGGCCTTCGGTGCTGTAGCGCAGGTCACCGAGCGGAAGGTGCGCGCAATCGAGCCGCCCCGACGACGTTGGAGCGGAAGGGCAGATCGTATCGCGTCCCGTCGCGGTGTTGCCCACGTCGGCGGCGACGGGTCCGCAGGCGGAGAGTGCGTAGATGGCGGCCGCGAGGGCGATCGAAACGTGCGAGCGAGGATGGTGCATGCGACGATCCTAGGCGCCGACGCGGCGCGCACGCTTGAGGCGCGTCACAGCGTAGCTGAAGGTTCGGGCACCCTTCGACAGGCTCAGGGTGACACGGGGCCCTTCGACAGGCTCAGGGTGACACGGGGCCCTTCGACAAGCTCAGGGTGACACGGGGGGGCGTTAGCGGTTGTGGAGGGTGGTGGCGCGGGGGTCGCGGGACTCCCAGCCGGTGCGTTCGAGTTCGGGGGTTGGGTGATCGTCCTCGGGGTAGCCGACGCAGAGATAGGCGATCAGTTTCCACTGCGATGGTACGTCGAGCGCCGCGGTGATCACGTCGGGTTCGATGATCGAGACCCAGCCGACGCCGATGCCCTGCGCGCGAGCCGCGAGCCAGAACGTGTAGATCGCCATGACGGCAGAGTAGGCGAGCGTTTCCGGCATCGTCGCGCGGCCGAGGCCCTTGCCGCTCGGCGTCTCGATGTCGCAGAAGACCGCGAGATGGACCGGTGCCTCGCGCATGCCCGAGAGTTTCAGCGTCGCATACTTCTCTGCATCCGCGCCGCTCATGCCGCGCAGCGCGTCGGCGTTGGCGCGTTCGAATGAGGCGATCGCGGCACGTCGCCGCGTGTCGTCGCGCACCAGCACGAAGCGCCACGGCTGCGAGAAGCCGACCGAGGGCGAGCACGCCGCTTCGTGCACCAGCTCCACGAGCGTTGCGTCGGCGATCGGGTCGCGTCGAAAGTGGCGCACGTCGCGGCGCCAACGAAACAGCTCCGCGAGTCGCTCGCGGAACGCGGCGTCGAAGAGCGGCGCGCTCACGCGTTCGGAAACGAGCGCTCGCGCACGGAGCTCGCGTAGTCGCGCAGCGCCTGCGTCGCGGCCTGACCGATCTCGGCAAAGCGCTTGGCGAAGGGCGGCGAGTGCGGGTACATCCCGAGCAGATCGTGCATCACGAGCACCTGCGCATCGCACGCGCCGCCCGAACCGATGCCGATCGTGAGGATGGAGAGTTTGTCCGTGAGCTCGCGTGCGATTTCGCCGTCAACCACCTCGAGCACGATCGCATACGCGCCGGCATCTTGCACGGCGAGCGCGTCTTCGAGCAGGCGATCGCGATGCGTGCGCTTCTTGTAGCCGGGACCGAGACCGGCCGTCTGCGGCGTAACGCCGATGTGGCCGACGACGGGAATGCCCACGCGCGCGATCGCGCGCACGCGCTGCGCTTCATAGACGCCGCCTTCGAGCTTGACCGATTGCGCGCCACCCTCTTTGATGAAGCGGATCGCGTTGCGCACCGCCTCTTCGTCGCTCACCTGATACGATCCGAAGGGCATATCGGCGACGATGTGCGCGCGCGAGGTTCCGCGCGTAACGGCCGCGGTGTGGTGGAGCATCTGCTCCATCGTCACCGGCGTGGTTTCATCGTAGCCGAGCACGACGTTTCCCAGGCTGTCTCCGACGAGAATCCAATCGATGCCCGCCTCTTCGGCAAACTGCGCGAAGGGCGTGTCGTACGCGGTGACCATCGGTACGGGCGCATTGCCCTTGCGTCGTTTGATGGCGCCGGCCGTGATGCGGCGGAGCGACGGACCTTTCGCCGGCTCGTACGGGCGCGCGTCGTTGGTGATGCCGGGCAAATCAGAGGAGGCCATGAGTGCGGCTTTGGCGCGGAGGTCGCTATCGCCCTTCGCGCTTCGCCCTTCGACAAGCTCAGGGTGACACGAGGCTCAGGTGGGTTGACGCACGGCGTCAACCCGTTGCGTTCGCCCTTCGGGCGAGCCGCGATGACACGGGGAGGCGCGGTTACGGTAGGTGGGCGGATTCCCAGGTGAGGAGGGCGCGTTTGCGGTTCGTGCCCCAGCGGTAGTTGCCGATGATGCCGGTGCTTGCGATGACGCGGTGACAGGGGATGAGCACGGCGATTGGGTTGCTTGCGAGCGCGTTGCCGACGGCGCGCGCGGCCTTGGGTGCGCCGATGGCGGCGGCGAGTTGTGCGTAACTCGTGCGCTCGCCCGGTGCGAGCGCGAGCAGTGCGCTCCAGACGCGCAGTTGAAAGTTCGTTCCGCCGAGGTGCACGCGCAGCGGTTGTGAAGGGTTGCTTGCGAATGCGCGCGTCGCGAGTTCGGCGGCCACGCGATCGTCGCGGGTGAAGGTCGCCTGCGCGAGGGGCGTACGACGCGGATCGAAGTCGCGTTCGTCGTCGAGAAACTCCAGGAGCGCGATACCGCGCGGCGTCGTGCCGACGACGACGAGGCCGAAGGGCGTCTGCGCGAATCCGAAGGTGACGCACATTCCCGCACCGCGCAGTTTGTACTCTCCGGGCGACATCGCGTCGATCGTCACGAAGTGGTCGTGCAGGCGCGCGGAGCCGGAGAGACCGACGTCGAGCGCGCTTTCGAGTACGCTCGCATCGCGGTCGAGCAACGCCTTCGCCGATTCGAGCGTGAGCGCGGCGAGGAATTGCTTGGGCGTCACGCCCGCGTAGCGTTTGAACGTTCGCTGGAAGTGATAGGGTGAGAGCCCGACGTGCGCGGCGGCGTCGTCGAGCGACGGCTGCTCGTGCCGGTGCTCGATCAGAAACTCAATCGCGCGTGCGATCCGCTCGTAGGTGGCGTCCATCGTATGCTCACGATACGCTTCGCCGCCGGTGCGGCGCGACCCGGAAGTTGCGCCCTTCGGCCTTCGGCCGAGCCGCGGTGACACGGGGGTGGCTCGCCCTTCGACAGGCTCAGGATGACACGTTGTGGCGTGGCCCTTCGACAGGCTCAGGATGACGCGTGGTCGTGGAGGTGGTCGAAGGTTCGGAGTTGGGGGAAGAGGACGGACCAGAGGGCGATCACGGCGCAGGTGGCGATGCCGCCGAGGATGACCGATGGAACGAGGCCGAGCAGGGCGGCGGCGGATCCCGATTCGAAGGCGCCGAGTTCGTTCGAGGCGCCGATGAAGATATTTTCAACGGCGCCGACGCGGCCGCGCATCTCGTCGGGCGTTTGCAACTGCACGAGCGTGGTGCGAATCACCATGCTCACCATGTCGAAGCCGCCGGTGAGCGCGAGTGCGACCACGGAGAGCGCGAAATTGCGCGACGCGCCGAAGACGATCGTGAAGACGCCGAAGCCCGTGACGCACCAGAGCAACCAGCGCCCGGCGTGGCGTTCGATCGGGCGGCGCACGATGAACATCGCGACGAGCGCGGCGCCGATTCCCGGGGCAGCGCGCAAGATGCCGAACCCGGTCGGACCGACGTGCAGCACCTGCGTCGCGTAGGCGGGCAACATGGAGACCGCGCCGCCAAAGAGCACGGCGAAGAGATCGAGCGAGATCGCGCCGAGCACGATCTTGCGCGAGAAGACGTAGCGCACGCCTTCGAGCGCGGCGTGCAGCACCGGCGCGGCATGCTCGTTCGCATCGGCCGGCGGACGGCGCTCGAGCAAGAAGAAACTCGCGGTCGAGACGAGTTGCGCCACGACCGCCACGGCGAACGCGACCGGCGTGCCGATGACGATGAGCAAGCCCGCGACCGCGGGTCCGGCGATCGCGATGAATTGCGAGACCGACGAGATCGTCGCGGATGCGCGCACGAACTCGCGCGGCGTGACGATCGTCGGCAGCATCGAGCGCTGCGCGGGCACGCCGAGCGTGTAGGCGATGCCGGTGAGCGCGAGCACGCCGAAGTAGAGTGGAAGCGAGGTCGAGTGCGCGAGCGTGAGGACGAAGAGCACCGCGGTGAGCGCGGCGTTCGCAAAGCCGGAGAGCACGCAGACGGTGCGCCGCTCGAAGCGGTCACCGATCACGCCCGCGGGCAGCGCGAGCAGCAATTGCGGAATGAATAGGACGAGGCCGATCAAGCCGAGGTCTAACGCGGAGTGCCGGATGGAGAAGATCTGCCAGCCGATCGCGGCGTCGGTGATCGCGGTCGAGAGCCAACCGGTTTCACGCGCGAGAAAGAGCGCGACGAAGTTGCGATTACGAAAGAGGGCCCGGACGCCGCCGGGCCCTTGTCGTTCGTTCATGCGTGGAGGATTATGCGCCGACCTTCGCCGCGCCGTTTGCGTGGATGACCGGCGAACCCGCGAGCGCTTCGACGAGCGCGACCATCGCGCGCACCGGCGTGCCCGTCGGGCCCTTCGCCTGCCACGCGGACTCGTTGTCGAGATACGCGGTGCCGGCGATGTCAAGGTGGAGCCACGGCGTCTCGCCGACGAACGTTTTGAGGAACGCGCCCGCGGTGAGGGTGCCCGCCGCGCGGCCGCCCGTGTTCTTGAGATCGGCGATGTCGCTCTTCATCGCAGACGTGTAGTCTTCGTAGAGCGGCATGTGCCAGTAGCGTTCGCCGCTCGGCTCGGCCGTTGCGAGGAACGACTTCACGAAGGCGTCGTCGTTCGTTACGACGGCGCTCGCGGCGTGTCCGAGCGCGATCACGCAGGCACCGGTGAGCGTGGCGGCATCGACGATCTTCGTCGCGCCGAGCTTGTTCGCGTAGCAGAGCGCGTCGGCGAGGATCAGGCGGCCTTCGGCGTCGGTGTTGATCACCTCGATCGTCGTGCCGTTCATCGCTTTCACGATGTCGCCGGGCTTCGTCGCTTTGCCGCCGGGCATGTTCTCGGTTGCGGGCACGAGGCCGACGACGTTCATCTTGGGACGCAGGCGGCCGATCGCGCACATCGCGGCGATCACGCCGGCGCCGCCCGACATATCGTACTTCATCTCTTCCATGCGATCCGGGGGCTTGAGCGAGATACCGCCCGTGTCGAACGTGATGCCTTTGCCGACGAGCGCGAGCAGCTCTTTGCTGCCCGGATCGCCGTTGTATCGCATCACGATGAATTTCGGCGGCTGCACGCTGCCCTGCGCGACCGAGAGGAACGAGCCCATCTTTTCGTCGCGAATGCGCGCTTCGTCGAAGACGTCGACGTCGAGGCCGAAGGTGCGCGCGGCTTTGCTCGCTTCGTCGGCGAGGATCGTCGGCGTCATGTCGTTGGCCGGCGTGAGCGCGAGACGACGTGCGAAGTTCACCGATTCGCCGAGGATCGTGCCGCGATTGACGCCCGCTTCGATGCCTTTGACGTCGAAGCCGTCGCTCAGCACGACGACGGTATCGACCGCGGTCTTCTTGTCGGGCTTCGCTTGATACATCGTGGTGTCGAACGCGCCTGCGATCGCGCCTTCGGCGACGAACGACGCGAAGGCGAGTTCGTGACCTTTCGCCTGCGGCGGCAGCGCGACGGCGATCTCGCCGATGTTGCGACGGCCGAGGTAACGCACCGCGGCGCCCGCATAGCGCGCGAGCGACTTCGCTTCGAGTTTGCCGCTCTCGCCCAGACCGACCACGAGCACGCGATGGAACGAGTGATCCTTGGCGTGCACGAGCGCGAGTTCGGCGAGCTTGCCTTTGATCTCGCCGGAGGCGATCACGTCGGCGATTGCGCCGCCGAGCGCCTCATCAACGGCCTTCGCGGCCCCGGTCAACTCACCGTCGGAGAAGACGGGAACCACGAGTGCTCCCGCACGCGCGGCGGTCGGCGCATCATGAGCGATACGGACTTGCATGGGCTACCTTTCACTTGGGTGAACTAAAGCGCCTGAGATGGCGATTACTGAGCGTTCTGTTCCCCTGAACCCGCGCGTCACCCCTTCGGAGGCGGCACGATGAGCGACGAAAGTCGTACCCCTGATGCCTACGCACGCGCGGGCGTCGATATTGCCGCCGGAAACGAAGCGGTCGCGCGCTACAAGGGCGTGCTCTCGGCCTGGCGCCACCCCGATCAGCTCGACGCGATCGGCGGCTTCGGCGGCGTCTTTCGCATGCCCGGCGGCGGCGATCGCGCGCTCGTGGCATCGGCCGACGGCGTCGGCACCAAGATTCTGATCGCCGCGGAACTGCAACGCTACGACGGCGTCGGGCGCGATCTCGTGAATCACTGCGTGAACGACATCCTCGTGGTCAACGCGTCGCCGCTCTTTTTCTTGGACTACTTTGCGGTCGGCAAGCTCGATCCGGCGGTCGCGGCGGCGGTGGTGCAAGGCTGCGCCGACGCGTGCCGGGCGCACAACTGCGCGCTGCTCGGCGGCGAGACGGCGGAGATGCCGGGGCTCTATGCTCCCGGACACTTCGACCTCGCGGGCACGATCGTCGGCATGGTGGATGTGAACGCGTTGCCGAAGCCGGAATCGCTGCAGGCGGGTGATGCCGTCATCGGTCTTCCGGCGTTGGGATTACACACGAATGGGTATTCGCTCGCACGCGCGCTCATCGCGCGTGAGGAGTGGACGCAGGCCTTCGACGGCGGCACCTACGCCGATGCGCTGCTCGCGGAGCATCCGTCGTATTACGACGCCGTGCGCGCGATCCAACGCGTGGCGACGGTGAAGACGATGGCGCACATCACGGGCGGCGGACTGCTCGAGAACGTGCCGCGCACGCTTCCGCCGGGGTTCAAGGCCGTGTTCGAAGCCGCGCGTTGGGACGTGCCGCCGATCATGCGCGAACTCGTGCGCCGCGGCAACCTCTCGTACGACGAGAAGTACAAAACACTCAACATGGGCGTGGGCTACACGCTCGTGGTTCCGCTCGCCGACGCGCAGAAGGCCGCGGCGGCAACGCCGGGTGCGCGCGTGATCGGTTGGATCGAGACGCGAACCGACGACGAACCGCCGGTGGTCATCCACGAGGCGCGCGCGTAACGACGCGCGTGACGGCGATGGTGAATCTGCTCGTCGAGCTCGACGAGCGCTTCGACGCGCGGGCGAGCGCGGCGGCGTTGCAGCAGATCGATGCCGCGGGCTTCGCGTGTTCTCCCGACGCATCGGCCGACGGCCGAACGCTCGCGTGGATCGACGAACGCTTCGGCGGTGCGTGGAGCAGCGAGGTGGCTGCGGGGCGCGCCGTCGTTGCGATGCGCGACGGCGCGCCTCTGGGCTTTGCCGGATTCGATGCGCGCGGCTTGCGCTATGCGTGGCTGCGTGGCGAGGGCGCGCGCGACGGCACCGGGATCTTCGGGCCGTTCGGCGTCGAGCCGGAGCATCGCGGCGGACCGCTCGGTACGGCGTTGCTGACGATCGCCCTTGCGCGGTTGCGCGAACGCGGATACGCGCGGGCGCTCGTGCCGGCGGTCGGTCCGCCCGGGCTCGTGTCGTATTACGAACGCACCTGCGGCGCACGCGTCGTCGAGCGCTTCGATCTGGAGGCGCTGACGCCGCGCCCGGTGCGCACCGTCGTCATGGCCTCGGGAAGCGGGAGCAATTTTCAAGCGGTGATCGAGCGCGTTCGCGACGGCTTACCGCTCGAGCTCGTCGCGCTCGCGTGCAACAAACCGCAGGCGTTCGCGCTCGAACGCGCGCGCAACGCGAGCATCGCCACGCTCGTGTTGCCGTGGAAGCGCGCCGAGCAGACGCGCGCGGCATACGATGCGCACCTCGTGCGCGCCGTAGCCGCGCTCGAGCCGGAACTGATCCTGCTGCTCGGGTGGATGCATCTGCTCGATCGTGCCTTCATCGAGGCGTTCCCGAATCTCATCAACGTGCATCCGGCATTTCTCCCGCTCGACGGTTCGCGCGCCGAGGTGGAGATGCCCGACGGCAGCGTAATTCCGGCGTTTCGCGGCGCGCACGCCATCGCCGACGCGCTCGCCGCGAAGAGCCCCTGGACCGGGGTGAGCGTGCACGGCGTGACGCTCGAAGCCGACCGCGGCCCCATCTTGGTGCGTAAGCCGCTGCGCGTCGAAGCCGGCGACGACGAAGCGTCGCTGCTCGCGCGCCTGCACGGCCTCGAACATCAGTTGGTGATCGCCGGCGTGCGCCGCTGGCTTTTCGAACGCTGAACGCACCGGGGTAAAACGGCTCAAGGAGCGTCTGCGGAGGCGCGGAAATCGTCGTGCGTGGAACTCACGCGCATCGTTCGTGATGTGGGAGGGTTACTCTCCTCACCGCACACGCTGCGCGACGTATGGCCGCAGTGCGTTGCGCTCATTACGCGGCTCGCCGATGCCCGGCACGTGCGTCTCGTCGCCGCAAGCAACGAGGCCGAGCCGGACGACGTACTGCTTCCCTTGCGATTCGGCGTTGAGGACCTTGGGTACGTTGCACTCGGTGCGCCGGAGCTCGATGAGGAGCGGCGTATCGCGCTCGAAGCGTGCGCGTATGCGATCGCCACGCGCCTCCACCTCGAACGCTTCGTGCAGAGCAGCGAGCGACTCACCGAATTGGCGCACGTCGATGCGCTGACGGGCGTGGCCAACCGCCGACGTTTCGATGACGTGCTGGAAGCCACGTGTGCGCGTGCGCAGGCCGAAGGCGCGCCGCTCGCGCTGGCGGTCGTGGACGTTGATTTTTTCAAGGCGTATAACGATCGCTACGGGCATCAGGCCGGCGATGCGTGTCTGCGCGCGATCGCCCAGGCGCTCTCGCGCCTCGTGCGTCGACCCGAGGATCTGATCGCGCGCTACGGCGGCGAAGAGTTCGTCGTGCTGCTCTACGGTGCCGATCTCGACGCGGCGATTCCGATCGCCGAACGCGCGTGCGATGCGGTCGAAGAACTCGCGATCGCGCATCGCGGGTCGTCGCTCGGACGCATTACGATTAGCGTCGGCATGGTGGCGCTCGCGGCGGGCGGGAACGGCACGCAGCTCTTTCACGAAGCCGACGAAGCCTTGTATCGAGCGAAAGCCGGCGGTCGCAATCGAGTCGCGGCGGAGAACTACCTTTGCACGCGTCCCGCGGCGGAACGCGTCTCGACCCTCGGCAGCAGCACGCTTCCGAGCGATCTCGCGCCGCTCGTGGGGCGGCGGCGCGAATTGCGCGCGATTGCGGCGGCACTCGAATCGCGGCGGCTGGTCTCGCTCGTCGGTGTGGGCGGTTGCGGCAAGACGCGCCTCGCGGTCGAGGTGGCCTCTCGCTCCGGCGCGACCTTCGAAGACGGCGCCTGGTTCGTGGATCTTTCGCCGATCGCTAGCGGCGAGCACATCGCGCCCGCGATCGGGGCCCTTTTCAACCGGCGCGGTGACGAGAGCGCGCGCGAACTCGCGCAGGCGCTGCGCAGCAAGCATCTGTTGCTGGTGCTGGATAACTGCGAGCATCTGCTCGCCGATGCCGCCGAGACGGTTGCGACGCTGCTCGCCGAGGCGCCCGGGCTGCGCGTGCTCGCGACGAGTCGCGAAGCGCTCGCGCTGCGCGACGAACTGGTCTTTCCGATCGAGACCTTCGCCGTTCCCGACGAGAGCGAGCGCGATGCCGCCGAACTGCGACGCTACGACTGCGTCGAGATGTTCGTCGAACGCGTGCGCGCGCTCGATGCATCGCTGTCGTTCGGCGCGGACGAACTCGTGCTCGCCGCCTCGATCTGTCGTCGTCTCGACGGCATCGCGCTCGCGATCGAACTCGCGGCGCCGCGCGCGGCGGCCGTCGGCTTGCGTCACCTCGAACGCGAGTTGCGCGAGCACGTTTTCCCTGCGTCCATGGCGTCGTTCGTGGCGTGGAGCCATTCGCTCCTGAGCGATGCCGAACGCACGCTCTTTCGGCGGCTCGCGGTCTTCAGCGGCGGCTGCACGGCCGACGCGGCCGCGTCGGTGTGTTGGGACGTGGAGATGAGTCGTGCCGACGTTTTGTCGGCGCTCGCGCGGCTCGCGCGCAAATCGCTCGTAACCGGCGATCCGACACTCCCGCGAGCGCGGGTGCGGATGCTCGAAACGATTCGCGAATTCGCTCTCGCGCAGTTGTGGCAGCATGAGGATACCGGCGCGCTTCGTCGGCGCCACGCGCGGTGGGCGCTCGAATACGTGCGTTCGCTCGACGTCATGCGCACGACCGAGCGTGCTCGCGAGTGGCTGGAGTTGCTCTCGGCCGAGCTCGAGAACATTCGTTCGGCGCTCGCGTGGACGCTCGACGAGCGCGAGGACGTGTACCTCGGGGCCGAGCTCGCGGTCGCACTCCAAGGCTTCTTGCGCGACCATGCACCGGCCGAATCGCTGCGCGTGGCCGCGCGCGCGCTCGCCGTGCTCCCGGCGAGTGCGCCTCGGGCGATCGAAGCGGAGCTGCAGTTCGCGATCGGTGCGATACGGCTGCTTCCGGCCGACGAAACGCGGCGTGCCGCGGAGCGTGCGCTCGCGCTCTTTCGCGAGATCGGCGACCGGCGCGGCCAAGCGCGTGCGCTGCGCGTGCTCGCGCAGGTCGTGGGCTGGTACTTTCGAGCGGAGCGAGAGGCGGCCGATGCGATGGCGTGCGAGGCGATCGAGATCGCGCGCGAACTCGACGATCCGTACGAATTGATCGTCGCGCTGCGCACGCGCGGGCTGACGATCGACATTTCGGACTTTCCCGCGAAGCGGGCGGCGTTGCTCGAGGCGCTCGCGCTGTCGCGTCAGCTCGGATTCGAGCGGCTTATCGGCGGGAACCTCACCTGGATCAGCGAGATGGAGTTCTCCGCGGGCGAGCGGCGGCGCGCCTACGAGTACGGCCGCGAAGCGCTCGCGATCGCCGAATCGAGCGGTTCGCGCGAACTGCACGGTAACGCGGCGGTGAACTTTGCCATCTACGCCGCCGCGCTCGGCGAGTGGGAGACGGCACGCGAGGTTGGACGTCGCGCGCTGCAGGTGGCACGCATCACGCAGACGAGCTCGGCGATCACCTACGCGGTACAGGCGCTCGCGATGGTGGCGGCGGGACGGAAAGAGTACGCACGTGCCGCGCGCTTGCTCGGGTTCTGCGACGCGCGCGATGGCCTGCTCCACCCACCCCGTCAAGCCGATCAGTGCGAGGATATCACCCACCGCGAAGTACTCGAAGTGCTCTCGGCAAAACTCGGCGGCGAACTCGACGCGCATCTCGCCGCGGGTGCGTTGCTCGACGAAGAGCAAGCGGCGCGCGAGGCGACGGCGTAAGCGAGGAAACATTCGTTCGTCGGCGCACGTACCACCGATATGAAGCGTTCGTCGTTCGTTCAATCCGCGCTCGTTACATTTGCCGGAAGTAGCGCCGCAGCCGCCGCGGCGCCGACGCCGGAAAAGACCTACACCGCCGATGACGTTCGCGCGTTGATCGCGGCGAACGAGAAGATCGTCTCACCTCACGGCGTGCAGGATCTCGTGCCGGTGCAGATCGGCGGAATCACGCAGTGGCTCTCGATTCGCGGACGCGACGCACGCAATCCGGTGCTGCTCTTTTTACACGGCGGACCCGGTTCGCCGGAGATGCCGGAGGCATGGACGTGGCAGCGCCCGTGGGAAGATTACTTCACCGTCGTCGAGTGGGATCAGCGCGGCACCGGAAAGACGTACGCGTCGAACCCGCTCGCGACGCTCGCGAAGACGACCGACGGCGAGACGATGGTGCGCGATGCGGAGGCGGTGGTCGCCTATCTCCTGCGGCGCTTCGAGAAGAAGAAGCTGTTCGCGCTCGGGCACTCGTGGGGCTCCTACCTCGGCATGGAACTCGCGCGGCGGATGCCCGAGAAACTCTATGCGTACGTGGGCACGGGGCAGATGATCGATTCGCCGCGCAGCGAGGCGATTGGGTGGTCGTTCGCGCTCGATGCCGCCCGCAAGCACGGCAACGCGCAGGCCGTGCGCGCATTGGAGGCGCTCGCACCGTACCCGGGCCCGCGTGGTTCGCTCACGATCGAGCGCATCGGGACGCAGCGCAAGTGGTTGATCTACTATGGCGGTCTCACCTATGGCCGGCACGGCTTCGACTACGATGCGAATCTATGGAAGTTTTCGCCGGAGTACACGATGCGCGATCTTCGCGCGACCGATGCGGGGAGCTTGTTCTCGTTGCAGCATCTCTTGCCGACCGTCGAGCGCATCGATTACACGAAGCTGACGCAGCTCGCGTGCCCGCTCTTTCTCTTCATGGGCCCGTACGATTACGAAACGTCGTATCGGGTGGCGAAGGATTGGTATGCACGCGTGAACGCGCCGACGAAGGCGTTCGTCACGTTTCCCGATACTTCGCACATGACGATGCTCGAAGCCCCGGGCCGCTATCTGCACGAACTCGTGACCCGTGTGCGCCCTCTCGCCGTCGCCGCCGGCGACGCCGCCCCCGATGAGTCGGTAGCCTAGCGGCTCGATATGTGTCACCCTGAGCCCCCGTGTTTGTGTCACCCTGAACCCCCGTGTGTGTCACCCTGAGCCTGTCGAAGGGCGCCCTTCGACGAGCTCAGGGTGACACGTGGGGGGTGCCCTTCGACGAGCTCAGGGTGACACGGGGGGGGGTGTGGTTACAAGCCGAGGTCGCTCAGGGTTGGGTGGTCGGCGGGGCGTGGGGCGGTGCGGTCCCAGTGGAATGTTCGGGCTGAATCGTCGATCGGGAGATCGTTGATGCTCGCGTGACGTACGCGCATGAGGCCGTGTTCGTCGAACTCCCAGTTCTCGTTGCCGTACGAGCGGTACCATTGCCCGGAATCGTCGTGCCACTCGTAGGCGAAGCGCACCGCGATGCGGTTGTCCATACACGCCCAGACCTCTTTGATGAGCCGATACTCGAGCTCGCGCGCCCATTTACGTTTGAGAAACGCGACGATCTCGGCGCGGCCGTTCACGAATTCGGCACGATTGCGCCAGCGGCTATCTTCGGTGTACGCGAGCGCGACGCGTTCGGGATCGCATGAGTTCCACGCATCCTCGGCGGCGCGCGCCTTCAGGCGGGCAGTCTCGATGGTGAAGGGCGGAAGCGGCGGACGTTGGCTCATGCCGGATCGATTCGGTGCGCTCTGTGCCGTATGCTCCCTACGATGAGCATTCAAGCGCTTCGCGCGTTCGTGTGCGCGAGCGTGGGGCTACTGCTCGGCGCTGCCGGAAGCACGAATCCGCCGCCGCCTTCGGCGTGGACGGTGCGCAACGCCGTCGCGAGCGACCGATCTTACGGACGTGCGTTTACGGAGAGTTCGGCCGTCGGTGCGACCTACACGCCGTTGCTCGCGCATTTCGTTACGCGCGGCATCTTACGGGTGACGAGCGCTCCCGGCCGCATGCATGGCGACGTGGTTCCGACGGCGTACGGGCGGCGCGCCATCGCGCAGCGCGGATGGGTGTTGGAGGGCGGCGGCGATCTCATGATCGGAAGCGGGCGCATCCAGCTCGTGCCGGGTTCGATCCGCGTGGTGCAGGCGGGACGCATCGCGCGTGTGACCTATCGCTGGCGATTCGAGCCGTCGCGCGACTTGCTCGACGTCGCGCCGTTGCGCACGTGGCCGAGCGAACTCGCACCGTCGTGCGTGGATGCGCCGGGCGTGGCGCGGCGATCGTTCGCGCGCACGATTCAGCTTACGTACGGGAACGACGGTGTGTGGCGCGGCGACGCGCGGTCGTGGACGCCCGGCGAAACGTGTGGTCGCGGTGCTGCGCACGCGGCGAAAGCGCGCGGCAGTGTCGTGCCGCGTGCGGCGGTGGAGACGGGGATCGACGCAGCGGTCGATACCTATCTCGCGCAACGAACCTCGAATGCGTGGCTGCTGCTCGACGCGCAGCGACAGGATCGCATGAGCGAACTCCTCGAGCGCGACGGTATCATTCGCGCGCGTTTTTCGTATCCGACGTGCTTTGGCCCGAAGACGAGTTTTGCGATGACCGATCATGGCGAACGCGTGGCCGTGCGACGGAACTGGCTCGACGTTGGGTGGGGACTATACTTCTCGACCGGGTGGTACGAGGAGGTGCGCGGCGCGCGCCGCGTGACGCCGTTGCACGGCGGCGGCTATGCGGCGCACATCGTGTATCGATTCGTGCCGAACGCGAACGCGGTGCTGGTGCCGTGGCTCGTGCCGACGCGCACGCTGCAAACGGCGACGCTCGATGTCGGCACGCTATCGGTGCGCCTGTCACGGTTTGATGTGGCAACCTGCTGATGGCGCGCCCTTCGACAGCCCTTCGACAGCCCTTCGACAGGCTCAGGGTGACACAGGGGGGCGGGGTGCTACGAGAGGGGTGAGGAGGTGGCGGAGGGCTTCGGGGGCGGCGAGGAAGGCGTCGTGGCCGTGGTCGGATTCGAGTTCGAGGTAGCGGGCGTTGAAGCGTTCGGCGGCGGCGCGGACGTCTTGCGGGCGGAAGAGCCAATCGGAGGAGATGCCGACGAAGGTGAGCTCGACGCCGGGCGGTGCGGTGCGGTCGCGCACGTCGAAACTGTCCATCAGGTGCGTGCGATAGGCGTACGTGTCGGGATCCATGCGCGCGAGAAATTTCTCCGCCTGATGGTCGAGGTAGCCTTCGATATCGAAGCGTGAGGGATCGCGGCGATCGGCGCGGCGATCGTGGCGTTCGGTGAGGAGTGCTTCGGATTTGTAGGTGAGCATCGCGAGTTTGCGCGCGGTGCCGAGACCGCGCACGGGATCGAGCGCGATGCATTCGCGTTGAATCGCGTTGAGCGCGACGCCCATCGTGCTGTGGTGATCGTGCGCGCCGACGACGATGGCGTGGCCCACGCGTTCGGGCGCGTCGAGTGCCCACTGCAGCGCCTGCATACCGCCGAGCGATCCGCCGATGACGATTGCGAGGCGCTCGATGCCGAGTTCGTCGAGAGCCTGTTGCTGCGCGCGTACGAGAGAGGTGACGTCGCCCTTCGACAGGCTCAGGGTGACACCGGGGCCCTTCGACAGGCTCAGGGTGACACCGGGGATGTCGAGGCCGATGATGCACCAGTGGTTTGGGTCGAAGAGGGCGTTCGGGCCGACGATGCCGGGCCACCACTCGGCGACGCGGCTGTTGCCGGTCAGCGCGTGGAGTGCGAGAACGACGTTGTCGCCGCTCGCCGATGGTGACCCGTACATCGTGTAGTTCATTATCCCTCGAGTGCCTGCCGCAGATCGGCGAGGATGTCGCGTTCGTCTTCGATGCCGACGGAGAGTCGGATCGTCGCACCTGTGACGCCGCTTGCCAGGCGTTCGGTTTCGCTCAGTTGCTGATGCGTCGTGCTCGCAGGGTGGATGACGAGGGACTTCGCGTCGCCCACGTTCGCGAGGAGCGAGAAGAGCTTCAGGCGGTCAATGACCGCACGCGCCTCGCGTTCGCCGCCTTCGACGTCGAAGGTGAGGATCGCGCCGTAGCCGCCCTGCAGATACTGCCGCGCGCGAGCGTGCGCGGGGTCGTTCGCGAGGCCGGGATACGAGACGCGGGTGACCTTCGGGTGCGCGGCGAGGAATTCGGCGACGGCTTGGGCGTTGCGGCTGTGGCGTTCGACGCGCAGGCCGAGCGTTTCGAGCCCGAGGAGCAAGAGCCACGCGTTGAACGGCGAGAGTGCGGCGCCGACGTCGCGCAGCAGTTGCACGCGCGCCTTCAAGATGTAGGCGATGTTGCCGAAGACGGGTGCGTACTGCAGACCGTGATACGACGGGTCGGGCTCGACGAACTCGGGGAAGCGCGGGCTCGCGGCCCAGTCGAAGCGCCCGGCATCGACGATCACGCCGCCGATCGCGGTGCCGTGGCCGCCGATGAATTTGGTCGCGGAGTGCACCACGATGTCGGCGCCGTGGGCGATCGGCTTGAGCAGGTACGGCGTGGCGAGCGTGTTGTCGACGATGAGCGGTAAGCCGTGACGATGCGCCAGATCGGCGTAAAGCGCGACGTCGAGCACGTCGATCTTCGGGTTGCCGATCGTCTCGGCGAAGATCGCCTTGGTGTTGGGCTTGATCGCCGCTTCCACCGCGAAGGGATCGCCGAAATCCACGAGGCTCGCTTCGATGCCGAAGCGCTTGAGCGTGTGCGCGAAGGCGTTGTACGTGCCGCCGTAGAGCGAGGCGGAACTGACGATGTGATCGCCCGACTTCGCGAGGTTGAGGATCGCGTAGAGATTCGCAGCCTGACCCGACGACACGGCGAGCGCCGCGGCGCCGCCTTCGAGCGCGGCGACGCGCTGTTCGAGTACGTCGGTCGTGGGATTGTTGATGCGGGTGTAGATGTTACCGAACTCTTCGAGCGCGAAGAGTCTGCCCGCGTGCGCGGTGTCGTCGAAGAGGTACGACGTGGTTTGGTAGATCGGAACGGCGCGCGATTTGGTGGCGGGATCGCCGCTGTGGCCGCCGTGGATCGCGATCGTGTCGAATTGCGCGGAGGCGGGCTGTTCGAGCGTGCTGCTCATGGTCGTACGAGGGTCCTTTCCCGGTCAGGAGTACGCGCGCTGTGCGAGCGAGACCGGAGCATTGAGGAGGGTATCGTCCCACACGGCAAAGCGCGGGAGTTCCGGATGGCGCGGCAGCGCGGCGAAGAACGGCGCGATCTCGAGCGCCGCGTCGAGCGGGCGGAGGCGATGTGCGAGGTCGTGGCGTTCGCCGAGCGCGCGCAGTGTGGAGACGACGTCGCCGAGCACGGCCGACGCCGTGGGCGCGCCGCCCGCGCCGTTGCCGATGAGCACGAGTGCGCCCGCATCGCGCGCGACGAGGCGCACCACGTTCTCCGGGCCGCTGCCGCGCGCGAAGGGATGTTCGGCGCGCACGAGCACCGGCGCGACTTCCGCGCAGGCCCCGTCATCGCGGCGCGTCGCCGCGGCGACGAGCCGGATGCGATAGCCGAGCATCTGCGCGCGGGCGATTTCGCGCTTGGTGATCTGTGCGATGCCGCTGCGACGGATGCGCGGTGAGATCACCGCGAGTCCGAAGGCGAGCTGCATCAAGAGCGCAAGTTTGTGCGCGGCATCGTCGCCGTCGACGTCGGATGAGGGGTCGGCTTCGGCATAGCCGCGCGCTTGCGCGTCGGCGAGGGCCTGCGCGTAGTCGGCGCCCGCTTCCATCGCGGAGAGAATGGCCGCGCACGTGCCGTTCATAACGCCCGCGAAGGCGATGATCTCGTCGCCCGCGAGCGCGTCGTCGAAGGTGCGGATGACGGGGATCGCCCCGCACGCTGCGGCTTCGTAGCGCAGACTCACGCCGCGCGCCGCGGCGAGCGCTCGCAGCCGTGGCCCGTGCGTGGCGAGCAGATCTTTGTTGGCGGTGATCAC
>JAGWSR010000003.1 GCA_028869385.1 bacterium | reverse complement strand
TCGGCTCGCGCGTGCGCCTTCGACGTCCACGCCCATCCCGTGCAGCGTTCGCGCACCGGCGGGCGTCAAGCCGAAGTGCTCGCCTTCCGGGCGCAGGATGCGGCGTTCGAGCAGCGCGTCGGTCACCGCAACGCCGAGGCGCCCCGCGAGATGGTCGTAGCAGCTGCGCGCCGCGCGCAGACGCGCGAGCGCGCTGCTCTGCTCCAGCGCGACGACGCGCGTCGGCCGGGCGATCAACGCGAGCGCTTCGAGCGCGTGCCCAACTTCGGGCGAGTTCAGGCGAAAGATGCGTTGCCGCCCGGAGGGATGCGTGGCGAGTAGACCGGCGGCGACGAGTTTCTTGAGGTGCGCGGTCGCGGCTTGCGGCGTTATGCCCGCGCGCGCGGCGAGCTCGGACGCGGGGAGTTCCCCGCCGCCGAGCAGCGCGTGGAGCATCGTCGCGCGACCGGGATCGCCGATCAGCGCGGCTACGCCGGCAACGTCGGGATCGGGGTGGTGGCGGAGGGTCGACATGCGCGCAGCATAGCACGCCGACACTTCATCGCTCGGTGAACTATCGTCCGAGCGAGGCGTTGACGTAGTGAGCGATCGCCACCTTCGCCGTCTCGGGCAGCCCAAAGAAGGCGCAGTTGTAATTCGGCGAGGCGTCTTGGTGGGCCACGATGCGCGCGGTCGCGCTCGTCGGCGCGCTATCGCCGGGAAGCGTGAACTGCAGCTCCACCGTCGCGCCGATCGGAATGGCGTCACCACAGTTCATCAGCATGCCGCCTACCGAGATATTCGTTGCACGCGCGGCGCGCGACGGCGTCGATCCGATGCGGTAGCTCACGTCGAAACTCGCCGTGACGCGCACGTGCGCGCGGGTGAGGCCGTTGTCGGTCGGCACCTCGTGGCCGAGCTTCATCGCGGCGTGGCGGCGCGCCGCATCCACGGCGATCGCGAGTTGATCCAGCATTCGCGTATCGCTCGCGTCCACCGCGATCGTGTAGATGTGGCGCGCGCCGTTATCGGCGCGATGCGAGATGCGCCCGTGCACCGACGCCTTGGAGACGCCGTAGGCGGTGAATTCGAACGCGACCGTATCGCCCAGCGCGAACGCGGAGACCGCGCGCAGGCGGCATTCTTTGAGGGAGAGTTGCTCGACGATTGCCATGACGGGGGTGCCCCCGTTCACGCTCACCATCGTCGGTGACTCGAGCGACCCGGCTACTTCTTCAGTCAGCGACATACAGTCGTTTTCGACCGCGTGCTTGCTTCGGCTTAGCGCTCAGGCGAGAGCGCCGAGGCGAAAGACCGCGACGAAGGCCTTGAAGATCGTGGGCATGTCGTCGTCGACGAAACGGACGCTGCGCGGGCCGGTGCGTTCGAAGCCGGGGATGAGTGCCACATAATCGGCCTGCTCGACCTTGGCGAGCGCGATCTCCATCGCGATCGGCGGCTCGAAGGCGAAGAGACGTGCCTGCGCGGCGCGGGCCAGCGCCTCACGGGCGCCCTCGCGAATGGCCGCCTGCGCGGCCCGCGGGGAGATCGAGTCGGCGCTGAAGTTGCCGATGGATTCCTTGACGATCGTGCCGTGGACCCACGGCATCTGTGCCTGCACGCCTTCGACCGTGGTGCGGTCGCCGGTGATGTAGAGCAGCGGCACGCCGTAGTGGCTGAGCAGCGCGGCGTTGACCGTCGCCTCGCTGCAGCGCTCGCCGTTGATGCGCAACTCGTGGATGACCGAGGGCGTGTAGGTGTGGCAGAGCACCGCATGCTCATCGCCGATCGCGCCGTGATAGCCGATGAAGAAGGCGCCGTCGTACCCGCGTGCGTCCTGCACCATCGAAAAGGGCTTACGGTTGCCGAAGAGCACGCGCACGTCGCTCGGGAGCTCGTCGAAGAGCAGGTTGCGCATCGGTCCGTGCGCGTCGTTGACGAGCACGTCGGCGGCACCGGCCGCGCGCGCGCCGGCGATGGCCGCGGCCACCTCTTGCGTGTAGTACCGGCGGTAGATCGCGTACTCGGGATGCGGCGTGCGCGCATCCACCTGTTCCCACGCGCAGACGCCCGCCACGCCCTCCATGTCGCTCGAAAGGTAGAGCCTCATGCGGGGATATTCGCGGCGCCGCCGAGGCGCATCGCGACCAAGAAGGCGTGGAACGCGGTGAGGTACTCGCCGCAGACGAAGCGCACCGTACGGCCGCCGATCCGTTCGAAGCGTGGCAGCAGTTCGATGAAGTCGGCTTGCGGCACGGTCGCCGTCTCGATCACGAGTTCGATCGGCGGCTCGAAGGTGAAGGGCTTGGCCGATGCGATCCGGGCGATCGCTTCGCGCGCGCCCTCGGCGATCGCGCGGCACGCGGCATCGGGCGTGAGCGAGTTGGCAGCGTAATACCCGACGGCATCTTTGACCGGGACGCCGACCGCCCAGGGCAACGCGCGCAGCGTGCTCTCCACGGTCGTTCGATCGCCCGTTACCATCACGACGGGCGTGCCGTAGAGTCCGAGCACGGCGGCGTTGAGCAGCGCCTCGCTGCACGCCACGCCGTTGACGCGCACCTCGTAGAGCGTCGCATCGTTGTAGGTGTGCGCGAGCACGGCGCCCGCCGTGCCGATCGCGCCGTGGTAGCCGGTAAAGAAGGCGGCGTCGTAACGGTCGCTCGCACCCTCCGCCATGGAGAGCGGTTTGCGCGCCCCCGAGATCACGCGCACGTCGTCGGGAAGTTCGTCCCACAGGAGATTGCGCATATCCCAATGCGAGTCGTTGACGAGCACGTCACACGGCCCGCACGCGCGCGCGCCGTCGATCGCCGCACGCACTTCGTGCGACATGTAACGCCGGTAGATCGGGTACTCGTGCTGGTTCGACGGATCGACCTGCGACCACGAGCAGACGCCCGCGGTGCCCTCCATGTCAGCGCTGACGTAGAGCTTCACGCGCCTGCTCGAGTCCGGTCTGCGCGGCAACGTTGCGTGGATTGACGCGCAACGCGCGTTCGTAGAACGGCACCGCCGCCTCGTACTTTCCGGCGGCGAGGTACATATCGGCAAGTTGCGTGATCGCGACGTCGTCGTTCGGATGCGCCGCGATGCGCTCGCGCAGGGTCTTGAGCTGGAGCATCACGGCCGCGGGCGGCCCGCCGCCTTGCACGCTCGGCGTCGCGGCCTGCTGCGCTTGGATGCTCGCGCCGTTCGCCGTCTTGCCAAAGACCGAGCCGGTGACGCCGAAGCCCACCGCGAGAAGGTAGTACATCAGCCAGAGGAAGCCGAGCGCGAGCACGGCGACGATCGGCACGTAGATGCGCGGCGGAAGCCCGCGGCGTACGGGAGGCTGCATTGACACGAAGAGTCGTTTGGACGCACGACGAAGCGAATCATCCGTGACCCCCTCGGAAGCCGACCTTCAGTTGCTCTTCGCCCGCCTGAATTTCCAGTTTTTCAACGGCGAGATCCCCGACTGCCGCATCGCCTACAACGCGCGCTTCTCGAATGCGGCCGGGCGCATTACCTATTCCAAGCACCCGCTGCTCATCGAACTCTCGCCCAAGCACTTCGAAAAGTATCCACACGCGCTCGAGGAGACGCTGCTGCACGAGATGATCCACGCGTGGTGCTACGCGCGCTTTCGCGATACGGGCCATGGCGCGCGCTTCAAACGCAAGATGCGCGAGTGCGGGCTGACCTCGATCTACCACGATCTCGGCAACGTGCGCCCGTTCAACGAATCGAGCAAGCGCTACATCCTGCGCTGCGAACAGTGCGCCTTCGAAGCGCTCCGCCGCAAGCGGCCGGGCAAACCCGCGAGCTGCCCGCGTTGCGACAAGCGAGGATTCAATCCGAAGTTCCCGCTCACGATCTACGAGGTCACGGGCATTGAGGCCGTGGGCACCACGCTCGACGGGCTTCGGGCTGCGCAGCGCGGGGCACGCTAGCTCTAGACGGGCGGGATGGCCTTGGGTTGCCAAGCTAGCCGCCGTACACCTATGTGCCATGGTGTATGGCTGCTATGATTTCGCCCATGAGGCGCACGCAAATCTATTTAGACGAGGACCAAAAAAAGGCGCTGAAGGCCCTCGCGCTCGACCGCGATGCGACGGTCTCTGATTTGGTCCGCGAAGCTGTAGCGCGTTTGCTTCGGGACGAAGTTACAAACGATGCCTCCTGGCAAAGCCTCGGACGTTTGCAGCAGCGCATCCGCACTAGCGTGATGGGCGCGCTCGGTCACGAGCCGACCGACGACGAAATCGCCGCCGCCGCGAAGAGCGCGCGAAAGGCCGTAGCGAGGAAGCGTGGCCTCGCTTAAGGTCGTCGTCGATGCCCAGGTCCTTGCGTCTGGCTTTGTGGGAAAGCGCGGAGGCGCTGCGGACGAACTTGTACGCCTGAATCGGAAGGGCGTTTTCGACCTGGTGCTCACGGTCACGCTCGTGTCTGAGGTTGAGACGACGCTACGCGCACTTGGCGCGGCCGAATCCATCGTGGCTGATTTGCTAGCCATGCTATGCCGCGACGCGAGTGTATTCGTGGCAATACGCCATCAAGTGCTCGGATGCCGCGATGCTAACGACGATCACATCATCGAGGCTGCGCTGGTCGGGAATGCGCACGTGATCGTGACGCGCGACCGCGACCTTTTGGAGCTTCCGACGCAAGTCGAAAACCTGCTCCGCCAACATCGAATTCTCGTCTTGACCGACGTACAATTCCTCGAGTTTGCTCGGAGGAAGATGTTCTCGCCGCTTACCGCAATGCTGTCGATCTCGATCGACGACATTGCCGAACATGAGCCGGCCGGATCCTGCCCCCTTTGCGGCCATGGGTTTCACTGGGACATTCCATGCTTCGAAATCTGGGCCGACCAAAAGGGGGAGCCTGTCGAGTGCGACTGTTTCGCGGTGGCGGTCACCGCCTGAGCGACCTTAGTCCGGGCCGGATTTCCCCCGTTTGGGCAAGATAGGGGCTATGACGACTGCTAACGGCACCCTTACGAACGGGGCGGTCAAGACGCGCATCGAGAGCGACTCGATGGGCAAGATCGAGGTCCCCGCTGACAAGTATTACGGCGCGCAGTCCGCGCGCTCGCTCATCCACTTCGACATCGGCGAAGGCACCTGGCCGAAGGACCGCATGCCCAAGCAAGCCATCGTCGCGATGGCGCAGCTCAAGAAGGCGGCGGCGCTCGTCAATCACGACCTCGGCAAGCTCGACGAAGAGAAGATGAAGCTCATCGTCCAAGCCGCGGACGAAGTGATCGCGGGTAAGCTCGACGACCACTTCCCGCTGCGCATTTGGCAGACGGGTTCGGGCACGCAGACCAACATGAACGTGAACGAAGTGATCTCGAACCGCGCGATCGAGATCGCGGGCGGCGAGATGGGTTCGAAGAAGCCCGTCCATCCGAACGATCACGTGAACATGTCGCAGTCCTCGAACGACACGTTCCCGACCGCGATGCATATTGCCGCGGCCGAAGCGATGGTGGAGATGCTTCCCGCCGTCAAGCAGTTGCGCGACGCGCTCGACGTGAAGTCGAAGCAGTGGAAAGATATCGTGAAGGTCGGCCGTACGCACCTTCAGGATGCGACGCCGATCACGCTCGGTCAGGAGTTCTCCGGTTACGTCACGCAGCTCGATCGCGCGATGGTCGCGATCGATGAGTCGCTGAACCACATCTACGATCTCGCGATCGGCGGAACGGCGGTCGGTACGGGCTTGAACGCCCCTCCCGAGTTCGCGGAGCGCATGGCCAAGAAGCTCGCCGAACTGACCAACTTGCCGTTGCGTTCGCACCCGAACAAGTTCACGGCGCTCGCCTCGCACGACGACTTCGTCTTCGCCTCGGGCGCGCTCAAGACGCTCGCCGCCGCGCTGATGAAGATCGCGAACGACATCCGTTGGCTCGCCTCGGGTCCGCGCGCGGGCATCGGCGAACTGATTCTGCCGGAGAACGAGCCGGGCAGCTCGATCATGCCGGGTAAGGTGAACCCCACGCAGTCGGAGCAGATGACGATGATCGTCGCGCAGGTCTTCGGTAACGACACCGCGATCAGCTTCGGCGCCTCGCAGGGCAACTTCGAACTGAACGTCTTCAACCCGGTGATTCTCTCGAACTTCCTGCACAGCTGCCACCTGCTGAAGGACTCGTGCACGATGTTCCGCGAGCACGCGGTCGAAGGACTTGCGGCGAACGAGCCGGTGATCGCGAAGTATTTGAGCGAATCGCTGATGACGGTGACGGCGCTCTCGCCGAAGATCGGCTACGACAAGGCCGCCGAGATCGCGAAGAAGGCGCACCACGAAGGCACGACGCTCAAAGAAGCGGCGCTCGCGCTCGGTTACGTCACCTCGGAAGAGTTCGACGCGATCGTCGTTCCCAAGGCGATGACCTACCCGAAGTAGTTCGCGACGCGCGCGAACGTTCGATCGGGACGGGCCGGCAGCGATGCCGGTCCGTTTCGTTTGTTCGCTAGTTCTTGCGAATCAGCGCCGCGCGATACATCCAATGGATGCCGTCGCTGACGCGCAGTTCCAAGGGCTCGTCGACGACGCGATCGTCCTCCAGAAGGTCGATCATCCAATCGTCAATCGCGCTCGTCTTATCCGAGCGTGTCTCGTCCATCTACAACCACCTGCCCCGCATCGTGTGTTACCACTTTCACCATCGGGAAAATCGCGGGCGGCTTCTATATGGTTGGGGCGAAAGACCTAATCTCTTTACAGACCCGCACAGACCCGCCGATGCCGGGAGATCGAACTATGAGTATCGCCGCACTCTACGACGCGAACGACGCCATCGGGCTCGCCGAGGAACTGCGCGCCGGGCGCGTGCATCCGAGGGAGCTGCTCGACGAGGCGATCGCGCGTCTCGAGCGCGTGAATCCGCGCCTCAACGCGGTGACGGCGCGGCTCGACGACGCGGCGCGCGCCGCCGCCGAGCGCCCCTTCGACGGTCCCTTCGCGGGCGTACCGTTTCTCGCCAAGGATCTCGGCCCCGCGCTCGCGGGCGCGCCGCAAACGATGGGCTCGCGCTACTTCGCCGCCTACGTTCCGCCCGTGGACGATGCGTTCTTCGTGCGGGTTAAGGCGGCGGGGCTCAACCCCTTCGCCAAGACGAGCACGCCCGAGTTCGGGCTCTTGCCCTACACGGAGCCCGCGCTCTTCGGCCCGTGCCGCAATCCGTGGGATACGGAGCGCACGCCCGGCGGTTCGAGCGGCGGCAGCGGCGCGCTCTGCGCGGCGGGCGTCGTGCCGCTCGCGCACGGCAACGATATGGGCGGCTCGATCCGCATTCCGGCGAGCTGTACCGGCCTCTTCGGCCTCAAGCCGAGCCGCGGCCGCACGCCGACCGTCGGCGGGCTCGTCGGCGAGGCGAACGTGGACCTCGGCATCTCGCGCAGCGTGCGCGATAGTGCCGCGCTCCTCGACGCGACGCGTCTGGATGCCGGCGAGCCGTTCCTCGAGGCGATGCGGCGCGAGCCGGGGCGCTTGCGGGTCGCGGTCGTGCGCGGGCCGATGCTCGGGCACGGCATCGCGCCCGAGGCCCGTGCGGCGCTCGACGACGCGGCGGGACTCTGCGCGTCGCTCGGTCACGACGTGGTGGACGACGAGCCCGGCGGCATCGACTATCCGGCGATGTCCTACGCGCTCTTGCTCTTCTTCGCAAGCCAGATCGGCTGGCATCTGGGCGCCGGCAACCCCACGCCGCACCGCGCCATCCAGGGCGGCGATCTCGAACCCGCGACGCGCGCCATGCTCGCGATCGCGTGCGTGCTCGCGCTCGACGAACTCACGACGGCGGTCGCGCACCAACGCGCGCTCACCGATCGCTTCGCACGCTTCATGGAGCGCTACGACGTCGTGCTCACTCCGACGCTCGCCGCGCCGCCAATCCGGATCGGCGAGCTCGGATTGAGCGCGAGCGAGAAGCTGCAGATCGAGGTGCTCACGCGTCTCAAGTCGCCCGCGCTGATTCGCAAGGCCGCGCGGGACATCTCGGCGCGCATGTTCGACTGGCTGCCCTACACGCCGATCTTCAACCTCACCGGTCAGCCGGCGATGTCGGTGCCGCTCTATTGGACCCCCGAGGCGCTCCCGGTCGGCGTGCAGTTCGCGGGGCGCTTCGGTGACGAGGCCACGCTGCTACGGCTCGCGGCGCAACTCGAAACGGCGCGGCCGTGGGCGGCGCGTCGCCCGCCGATTTGGAGCGGCGCGTGATGCGCGTTTAGACCCAGTGCAGCAGGTGTCGCAGCGCGAGCGAGAACGCCGCGAGCATGAGCGCGCACGCGACGAAGATCAGGAGCTGCCGCGATTTCAGGCGCAGCGAGAGACGCGCGCCGAGCGGACCGCCGAGGAGGCCGCCCGCCACGAGCGGCACGATGTCGCGCAGTTTGATGTCGTGCTGGAATGCGTGCACCGTGAGGCCGACCGGCGAGGTGAGCACGATGCCGAAGTGCGAGGTGGCGCTGATCGCGTGCGCGGGGAGTTCGGAGAGGTAGAGCAGCGTCGGCACGATGATGACGCCGCCGCCGATCCCGAAGAGGCTGCCGACGAGACCGACGGCAAAGCCCGAGACGACCGCGAGACGATACGACATGCCCTTGAGCTCGCGCACTTCGCGGTGCTCGACGCGCGCGCCCACACGTTTCTCCGCATTGACGATCATGTCGATCGCGACCGCGACGAGAAAGACGCCGAAGATCCAGTCGAACGCTTGCGCCGAGATGTGGTGCACGAGGATCGCGCCGATGATGCTGCCCGGCAGGCCGCCGAGCGCGATCAGCAGCCCGAGCTTGATGTGCACGCGTTTCTGCAGCAGGTAGGTCAGCGCGCCGCTGCCGCTGTTGGCGACGACGAGCACGAGCGAGGTCCCCGCCGCTTCGGCCGGACCGAGGCCGAAGAAGAGCCGCAGCATCGGGACGAGGATGAATCCGCCGCCCAGGCCCACCATCGAGCCGAAGACGCTCGCGACGAACGCCGCCCCGAAGAGCTCCGCCGCGCCGAGCATCACGCGTTCGCCGGAGCGGCGACGTCCTTGACGTCGGTGATGTTGAAGATCGCGATCGGATCTTTCTTGCCTTTGACCAGCACGGGCTCGCGATCTTCGGCGACCACGAAGTCTTTGACTTCTTGATAGGTGTAGTCGCTGATGATGATCTCGCCCGCCTTCGCGACGTTGTAGAGACGCGCGGCGAGGTTGACGTTGTCGCCGATCACGGTGTAGTTCATGCGGGAACTCGCGCCCAGGTTGCCCATGACCACGTCGCCCGTGTTGATCCCCATGCCGACGGTGAACTCGCGCTTGCCTTCGGCTTTCCACTTTTCGGCGAGTTCGAGGATTTTTTTCTGCTGCGCGACGGCGGCGCGAACCGCGTTCGCCGCGTCGTTCGGCGTCTGATACGGAGCCGAGAAGACCGCCATGACGCAGTCGCCGATGAATTTGTCCACGTAGCCGCCGTACTCGAAGATGATGGCGCACATCTCTTCGAAGTACTCGTTGAGCTGCGCGTAGATCGCTTCGGGTGTCATCGTCTCGGACATCGCGGTGAAACCGCGGATATCGGAGTAGAAGATCGTCGCCTTGACCTTCTTGCCGGTCAGCGCGAGAGCGCTGCGCGGATCGTCGTTCTTGAGGATGTCGTTGACGATCGCCGGGCTCACGTGCATGCCGAACAGGTTCGTCACCATGCGTCGGTCGGAGCTTTCGCGGATCACGCGTTGGACCGAGACGAGCAGCGTCGCGCCGAACATCGCCGAGCCGACGTGAATGACGTCGATCCAGTAGAGCGTGCTCGCGTAGGTCAACGAGGCGGCGACCACGTACGCGACGACGACGAGCAGGCAGAGGACGATGTTGCGCGTGGCGTTGCCGTAGGTGACGAGGAGACTCAAGAGCAGCGGCAGCACGAAGATGAGCGCGATATCGAGCGATTGCGGCGCGGGCGTGATGAACCGATGGTTCAGCAACTGATCCATGAAGCGCAGATTGCTGAAGACCCCGGGAAAGCGTCCGAACGGGGTGGTGATGAAATCGCCGAGCGCCTGCGCGGTGGCGCCGAGCACGACGAGCTTGCCTTTGACCGCGGCGCTCAAGTCGCTCTGCGACTCGGTCATCACGTCCGCGAGCGAGAGGCCGAGCACGAAGGGAACCGTGGCCGTCGCCGCTCCGACGCGCTGATCGATATCCTGGCGCGCGATCTCGCGGAACGGCAGCAGATACATGACGCCGTGCCCGTTGAGCGGGATCGTCGTCGAACCGAGCGTGCCCGTAAAACCGTCGCGCAAGCCGATGCGCTTGCCGGTATAGGCATCGATCGCCGCAGCCGCGAGCGACGAGTAGCGCGTCGTGTCGGCGGTGATCATCAACGGCTGGCCGAGCAAGATGCCGGTGCTCTCGACCGTCGAGTAGCCCTGCGCCGCCGTGAAGGGCGCGATGCGCGATTCGACGGGTTCGACGCCGATCAGCCCCGTCGAGGTGGTATTCAAGACAAACGGCAGCACCGTGGGCATCGTGCGCAGCCCCTGGGCGAAGGCGGCGTCTTGCGTCGGGTCAGTCGACGGGTCGAGGAAATCGATATCGAAGACGGCGAGCTTCGCACCGGCGGCGTGGAGTTTGTCGAGCAGCTTCTTGTAGAACGATCGCGGGAACGGCCATGCCGGGATTCCGGCCGAGACGTTGTTGCTCGACTCTTCGTCGATCTTGATCAGGATGAGGTCGTCGCTGACGGCGTCGGTATCGACCGGCGTGTAATGCAGCGCCGCGAGCGGATTATGCTCTTCGACGAAGCGGAGCGCATCGTTGACGAAGACGTAATCCGCGACGCGATTGGCGAACGTCGCAACGGTCGGCGGCGCGAGATAGAAGAACAATGCGACGAGCGACGCCGCAATCGAAAGAGCGACGGCTAGTAAGAGCGGTCGCAGACGCTTCATGTGCGTTCTCCCATCTCGCGCCCCGCGGCGCGATGCACGGTGGCTGCCGGTTAGTTGACGCGGCCGATGTAGCGACGATCGCGCGTGTCGATGCGGATCAGATCGTTGGGGTTCACGAAGAGCGGAACGTTGACCATCGCGCCGGTCTCGAGCTTGGCGGGCTTGCCGGTGTTCGTCGCGGTGTCGCCTTTGAAGCCGGGATCGGTCTCGACCACGCGCAGTTCGACGTGCGGCGGCAGATCCACGCCGATCGGCACGCCTTCGTGCAGCTGCACGTCCACGATCATGCCGTCCTTGAGAAAGTCGGCGGGCTCGCCGATCAGGTCGCGCTGCATCGTGTAGTTCTCGAACGACTCTTGGTCCATGAAATGGAAGCCGTCGGCGTCGTTATAGAGCATCTGCATCTGACGATTCTCGACCGTCGCGCGCTCGAGCTTTTCGCCCGCGCGGAAGGTGCGTTCCAGCGTGGTGCCGGTCTTGACGTTCTTGAGGCGGGTGCGAACGAAGGCCGCGCCCTTGCCCGGCTTCACGTGCAGAAACTCGATGACGGTCCAGAGCTGGCCGTCCACGAGGATGGTGACGCCGTTGCGGAGATCGTTGGACGAAATCATGACCCGGCCCAATACGGGCATCGGGGCCGATAGCCCTACCGCGGGCCGCGTTTAGCGGAAAAGCTTGAGGACTTGCTCCGGCAGGCTATTGGCCTGCGAGAGCACCTGCAGGCCGATTTGAACGGTGGTCTCGGTGAGGGCGTAATCGGTCGTCTCGGTCCCGACGTTCGCGTCGCGGATCGTCGATTCGGCGCCCTGGAGGTTCGCGGCCGCCGTGTCATCGCTTTGCGCGTCCTCGGAAAACCGCACGAGAATGGCCCCGAGCTGCGCGCGCGTGCCGAGCACGGAGGCGAGGGCGAAGTCCACCTGCCCGATCGTGTCCTGCGCCGCTAGCGTTGGATCGCCGCCCTGAGGGGCGAGTACCGTGACGTTCGAGACGCGCAGGCTCGCCGCCGAGACCGAGGGCAAGCCGAGCGCGATCGTATCGCCCTCCTCGGCCCCGGACTGAACCGAAAGCGCCGGCTGGTTCGCCGCGGTGATCGCGGCGGTCGCTTGATGGATTTTGACGTACGCGGTCGTACCGACGTCGTTCGCGGTCACGTTCCCCACCGTCGTGTAGACGCCGTCGAGCAGCAGCGCGCGTTCGTTCGACGCGAGCAGGTAGGGAGACGTCACCTCCGTCTGCGTCGCGGTATCGTAGAACGACTCTTGCACCGCGATGCTCGCGCCGGTGTTGACGACCTGCAGCTTGATCGTGCCGTCGACGGTGTTGATGAGGGGCGTCGTTCCGTAGCCGAGCGCCGTGAGCACCTCGAACGAACCGCCGAAATAGTTGGGGATCTTCGTCGGAAAATCGATCGTCGTGCTCGAGACACTTCCGCCGATGACGGTTCCGGTTGCTACGACCTGGGTGTGCGAGCCGTTCGGCGGCGGAAAGCTGCCATTGGTCGTCTCGACGACGTAGGCGGTCGAACCGATCGGCGCGCCGTCCGTCGGCGTGCCGCCGAAGTTGAAGGAGAAATTGCCTGGGCCGAAGCCACTCGAGATGTAGGTGCCATTGACGTTGAAGACGGCCGCGTTCGCCGCATGCGCCTTCGTGAAGGTCGCGACGAAGCTGGTCGGACTCATGACTTTCTGGACGACGACCACTTCGTTCGTGCTGAACGAGCCGTAATCGACTTGCAGCGTTTCGCCCGCATAGAGCGGCTGAGCGGACGCCGCGAGCGTCACGAGTTGCGTTCCCGCCGAGACCGCGCTCGTAAACGTCGAACTGAGGATGCTGCTCGCCACGTCGTTCGTGGCGGCGTTGGTCGAGAAGACGGCGGTGATCGTGCCGTTTGCCGGATCGACCGATTGGACGGTCACCGTCGCTCCGTTCAACGTAAAGATACTGCCGGGCTGGATGTACTGCGCGTCGGAAACGCTTACGGTCTGCGGCGATGCCGATGCCGTGACGTTCTGTAAAACGTTGAAGTAGATCGTGGGCTGCAGCGCCTGCGTCGCGAACGTCGCGCTCGCGAGCAGCAGTCCCGCTCCCGATGCGCTCGACGCCGAGGAGAGCACGGTATTTGCGGTGACGTCGAGCGTCGCCGGTTGCGCGGCGACGAATCCGGAGTGGCTGCCGTCGAGCAACGGCTGTCCGTTGAAATTCGTGTTTTCGGAGATGCGGTCGATCTCGTGAAGCAGGCTCGCGATCTCGGCCTGCAGATCGGTGCGATCTCGATCGCTCGAAATCGACGACGCCGCGTTCACCGCGATCGCGCGGATGCGCAGCAGAATGCCGGTGATCGTGGAGAGCGCGCCGTCGGCCACGGCCGCCGCGTTCTGCGCGGTCGTAACGTTTTGCGACGCCGTCGTGAACGCATCGACGCGGGTTTGGAGTTCCTCGGAGATCGCGAGGCCGGAAGGATCGTCCGCCGCGCTTTCGATGCGTAACCCCGACGAGAGGGCGCGCGCGGTTTTCGAAAGGCGCGACTGGCTTCGTGCGAGGTTCAACTCTGCCGCGTTCGCATCGAGGTTGTTCGCGATGCTGAAGTCGGACATGGCCCGTTTACGACGCCTTCTTGGAGAAGAGCGGGATCGGATTCTCGGTCCCGGTGCGCAGGCGCTCGAGGTTCTCGCGGTGCGTGTAGATGATGAAGAGGGCCGCGAACGCGCCGAAGATCGTCTCCGGGATCGAGCGCGTGAAGAAGAAGAGCGCGAACGGCGAGACGGCGGTGGCCAGCATCGAGCCGACCGAGGAGTAGCGGGTGAGGATCAGCGCGCCGAGGATCCAGCCGCCGATCACCACGAGCCCCGCCGGCCACGAGAGCGCGATGATTGCGCCGACCGCGGTCGCGACGCCTTTGCCGCCCTTCCAGCCGAGCCACGGCGAGAGGCAGTGGCCGAGCACGGCGAACGCCGCCGCGATGCTTGCGAAGACCTCATAGGTCGGAATGACGTGCGACGCGATCGAGATCGTTCCGCCGAGGGCCAGGCGAATCGCGATGACGGGCGCGGCGCCCTTGGCGGCGTCGAGCAGCAGCACGGTGATCGCGCCGCCCTTTCCGAGCGTGCGCAGGGCGTTCATCGCGCCGATGTTGCCCGATCCCGACCGGCGGATGTCGGTGCGGTAAAACGCTCGCCCGATCAGGTAGCCGAACGGAATCGAGCCGATGCCGAAGGCAGCGACCGTGACGACGAGTGTGACGATCAGAACCGGAGCGAACAATCCGAGCATGAAGCGATCTCCTGCGAGCCGCGTCAGCCGACGTCCTGCCCGTCGTCGCGACGCGGGCGGAACTCGAGGGTGAGCGGGACGCCTTCGAAATCGTGATGCTGCCGGATCGTGTTCTCTAAGAAGCGCTTGTACGACGGCTGCACGAGATCCGGATCGTTGCACGAAAACACGAAGACCGGCGGATGCACTGCGGGCTGCGTCGCGTAGTAGACCTTGAAGAGTTTCCCGCTGACCGCGGGCGCCGGATGCGCGAGCACGGCGTCGCGGATCATCGCGTTGAGCGGCGCGGTCGCAATGCGGCGGTCGAGATTCTCCGCGACCTTGTTGACGACCGGCATCAGGCTGCCCAGGCGACGTTTGGTCTTCGCCGAGAGGAACGTGATCGGCGCGAACTTCGCAAACGGGATCAGGTCGTGGATGACGTTCGCGAGTTCGCCTTGGCTGTACTCGCCCTGCTGCTCGCGCGCGAGATCCCACTTGTTCCCGACGATGATGAGACCTTTGCGCTCCTCGATGGCGATGCCCGCGAGTCGGCGATCCTGGGCCGTGACGCCGACCATCGAGTCGAAGACGAGGATCGCAATATCGCAGCGCGCGATCGCGTTGAGCGAGCGCAGCGCGGCGTAGTACTCGATGGCGCCGTGGGCCTCGGGCTTCTTGCGCACGCCGGCGGTGTCGATGAGGCGAATCTTGCGGTCGTGCCAGGTGAGAATCGTGTCGATCGCGTCGCGCGTCGTGCCCGGAACGTCGGAGACGATCGCGCGCTCCTCGCCGATGAGCGAGTTGAGCAGCGAACTCTTGCCGACGTTCGGCCGTCCGATGATGGCGAGGGCGAGCTCGCCCTCCGGCAGCGCGTTCGGAGCGGTCGGGGGCAGCAGGTCGGCGATGCGGTCGAGCAGGTCGCCCGTGCCCTCGCCGTGGATCGCGGAGACCGCGACGGGCTCGCCCATCCCGATGCGCGCGAACTCCGCGAAGATCGAGGCGGCGGCGCTCGGCGACTCGCACTTGTTCGCCACCAGCACGAGCGGGCGGCGCTTGTTGCGCAGGATCGCTGCCACGTCCTCATCGAGCGGATGGAGTCCCGTCTGCGCGTCGACCACGAAGACGACGACGTCGGCCTCGGCGGCGGCGGCTTCGGCCTGGCGTCGCGTCGCATCGGCGAAGCGGTCGCCGTGCGCCGCGTCGGCGTCGGGATCGATGCCCGCCGTGTCCACCATGCTAAAGGTACGCCCTCGCCACTCGCAGATCGCGTAGAGGCGGTCGCGAGTCACGCCGGGGCTGTCTTCGACGATGGCGAGGCGCTGGCCGATCAAGCGGTTGAAGAGCGCGCTCTTGCCGACGTTCGGGCGCCCGACGATGGCGACGGTCGCGGGGCGGAGCATCGAGCCGTCGGTGGGTTCACTGAGTTGCACGGGGGTCTCCATTCGGAGCGAGGCGAACAGCGCCCCCCAGCGCCGCAGCGCCAATCGCTATGCCCAGAATTTACATCGAAACCTTCGGCTGCCAGATGAACGAGGCCGACTCGCAGTACATCGCGGATCGTGCCGCCTCGGCAGGCTACGAGATCGCCGCGAAACCCGAAGAGGCCAACGTCCTCGTGCTCAATACCTGTACGGTGCGCGACAATGCCGAGCGCCGCGCGTACGGGCGGATGAACCATTTCAAGGTGCTGAAGGATGCCGATCCCGACGTGCGCCTGGTGGTGATGGGGTGCCTGGCCGAGCAGGACCGCGACCGCATGCAGCAGGTCGCGCCGCACGTGGACGCCGTCTTCGGCACGAGCGAACTCGTCGCATTCGGCGACCGCCTTACCGAGTGGCAGCCCGCCCTGCAAGCGGCTCAGGATGACACGGTTGACGACGACGTAGCGTTCGAGCGCGCGCTGCTGATGCCGCTCGGCGGCTCGGCCGACGCCGTGACCGACGCGTTCTCGCACCTACGCGGTTTCGTCACCGTGCAGCGCGGCTGTTCGTATTACTGCACGTTCTGCATCGTGCCGCACGTGCGCGGGCGCTTCGACCATCGTCCGATGCGCGAGATCCTCGACGAGGTCGCGGCGCACGTCGCGAGCGGCGCGCGCGAGGTGATGCTCGTCGGTCAGACCGTCAACGCGTGGAAAGACCCGGCGACGGGCGAAGATTTCGGCGATCTCTGCAAGGCGGCCGCGGCGCTGCCCGGGCTCGAGCGTCTCACCTTCATCTCCCCGCACCCGAAGGATTTTACCGAGAAGGTCATCGCCGATCTCGCCACCGTGCCGCAGTTGAACGCCCGCGTGCATCTGCCGCTGCAATCGGGCAGCGACGCGATGCTGCGCCGCATGAACCGCAAGTACACGCGCGCGCAGTTCGAGGAGAAGGTGGAGCTGATCCACCGCTACCTGCCCGACTGGGCGATCACGACCGACATCATCGTCGGTTTTCCCGGCGAGAGCGACGACGATTTCGAGGCGACGCTCGATCTCGTGAAGACGGGCGTCTTCGCGAATGCTTTCATGTTTATCTATTCGATTCGGCGCGGCACGCCCGCCGCACGCTGGGAGCAAGTTCCGGCCGAGGTCTCGTCGGCGCGCTTCGCGCGGTTGGTCGAGGCGCAGAACGCGGCGACCCGCGCGTACCACGATCGTAAGCTCGGTACCACCGTGCGCTGCTTGATCCAAGGGCCCTCGAAGAAAGACGCGACGAAGCTCGCGACCAAGACGCTCGATAACGTGACGGTGATCGCGCCGATGCCTCCCGACTACGACGAAGCGCTCTACGCGCGCGAGCCCTGGCTCGACGTCGTCGTCGAGACCGCGCACGTGTGGGGCTGCACGGGGCGGATCGTGCGCCGTGCCGAGCGCTACGCCGAGAGCGGCGCACCGGTCGCGCAGCCGGTGATCTCGCTGTTGTAACGAGCCGGACGTGAGCGACGTCAAATTCTCGCCGATGCTCGAACAGTATTTCGGGCTGAAGGCCAAGCATCCCGAGTCGTTGCTGCTGATGCGCGTCGGCGACTTTTACGAAGCCTACGGCGACGACGCCGAAACGGCCGCGCGCGCGCTGCAGATCGCGCTCACCAGTAAAGAGGCCGGCAGCGGACGACGCGTCGCGATGGCGGGCGTACCGCACCACGCGCTCTCGGGCTATCTGCACAAGCTCGTGCAGCAGCGTTTCATCGTCGCGCTCGCCGAGCAGCTCGAGGCGCCGGTGCCGAACAAGCTGACGCGGCGCGACGTGGTGCGTTTGGTGACGCCGGGCACGTTGATCGAAGAGCAGTTGCTCGACGGCAAGGCGCACAACTATCTCGCCGCCGTGACGCTCGTCGGCGAGACCTTCGCGCTCGCCTACGCGGACGTTTCGACGGGTTACACCGCCGCGACCGCGATCGGCGGGGAGAGTGCGTACGACGATCTGCTCGCGGAGTTCGCGCGCATCGGGCCGGCGGAGATCGTCGCCGATCTCCCCGCCGACGTGCGCGCAACGATGGCGGCGGCGGTGGAGGCGCTCGGTGCGCGCCTCGCGGCCCCGACGCTCGGATTGGTCGCCGCTCGCGACCGCGCCGCTCCCGACGGCTTCTCGTTCGAAGAAGCGACGGCGATGCAGCGCGCGCTCGATGCGCTCGGCGATTTCGTGCGCAAGACCGGCATCACCAACGGCTCGCACGGCCTGCAGGCGCCGCACTTCTATCACCGCCGACACTTTCTCACGCTCGATCCGGCGACGCGCAAGCACCTCGAGCTCACCCGCGCCCAGGGCGCCAACGCGCGCGCGACCCTGCTCGCGACGCTCGACGAGTGCGCGACCGCGATGGGCTCGCGCATGCTCGGGCGCTGGATCCTCGCGCCGCTGGTGGATCCCGACGCGATCGCCGCGCGTCACGACGCCGTGCATGCGATGCTCGACGAGCACGCGCGCCGCGAGGCGACGCGCGAACTGCTGCAGGGCTGCTTCGATATCGAGCGCATCGCGCAGAAGGTGCGCTTTCGTCGCGCGCTGCCGCGCGATCTCGTCTCGTTGCGCCGCACGCTCGACGTGCTGCGTCCGCTGCCGTCGGTCGTGCCGGCGGCGCTCGCGCCGCTCGTCGAACGCGTGCGCGGCTTCGACGACCTCTACGACGACCTGCAGCGTACGCTCGTCGACGAGCCGCCCGCGCAGCTCGGCGACGGCGGGGTGATTCGCCCCGACGCCGACGCCGAACTGGCGGAGTGCGTCAGCCTGCGTACCGACGCGCGCTCGCGGCTATCGGAACTCGAGGAGCGCGAACGCGAGCGCACCGGTATCAAATCGCTCAAGGTGAAGTACGCGAGCGCCTTCGGCTACGCGATCGAGGTCAGCAAGGCGTACGTCGCGAGCGTGCCGCCCGACTACGTGCGCAAGCAGACGCTGACCAACGGCGAGCGCTACATCACGCCCGAGCTCAAAGAGCTCGAACTCGCGATCAACACCGCGCAGTCGCGCCAGGAACGGTTGGAGACGAAGCTCTACGAGGCGTTGCTCGAACGCGTCGCGGCGCGCGTGGAGGATCTGCTCGCGGCCGCCGATGCGATCGCGGAGATCGACGTCGTCGGCGCGCTCGCGCAGTGCGCCGCGGAGCGCGGGTACGTGCGGCCTACGTTCGTCGACGAGAGCACGATCGAGATCGAAGACGGTCGTCATCCGGTGATGGAGGCGATCCTGCGCACGAACTTCGTGCCGAACGACCTGCGCCTGCGCGCCGACGCGCACCGTTTCATCCTCCTCACCGGCCCGAACATGGGCGGCAAGTCGACGTACTTGCGTCAAGCCGGGCTGCTCGTTATCATGGCGCAACTCGGCTCGTACGTTCCCGCGCGTGCGATGCGCCTCGGCGTGGTGGATCGCATCTTCACCCGCATCGGCGCGGGTGACGATCTCGCCTCGGGACAGTCCACATTCTACATGGAGATGGCCGAAGCGGCGAACATCCTGCGCCGCTCGACGCGCCGTTCGCTGCTGCTCATCGACGAAGTCGGACGCGGCACGGGGACGATCGACGGGCTCGCCATCGCGCAGGCGATCTGCGAATTTTTGCTTGGCCTCGACGGCCAAGCGCCGATGGCGATCTTCGCGACGCACTTTCACGAGTTGTGCGCGCTCGCCGATCACTGGCGGCTCGTCGCGAACTACCACATCACGGCGGTGGAGAACACGGCCCGCGACGGCGCGCCGGTCTTCTCGCATCGCGTTCAGCCCGGGAGTTCGTCGCGCTCGTTCGGCATCGAGGTCGCGCGCATGGCGGGGTTGCCCGACGGGGTCGTGGAGCGCGCGCAGGAGATCGCGGACGCGCTCTCCGGCAAGGCCGACGTCGAGGAGCAGGCGCCCCTGCGCCGCCGGGTGACGCACGTCGCCGACGAGCGGCGACAATTGTCGTTCTTGCACGGGGAATAGTCGAGCTTTTCTCCCGGCCTTCCCATTCCGTTCGTCAATCGGTGCGACCGGACGCTTACTGTTGACGAGAAGGACGCATGTTTCCGCGTCCGCTGGAGTGATAACCACAATGAAGCGTCTCCCCTTCTTCGCATTTCTCGCCGCAGCGCTGCTCGCCGCATCGCTCGCGGGTCGCGTCCTCGCCCACCCCTCGATGGATATCGTCGCGTCGAACTGGAAGTTCACGCCCGACACGATCACGCTGCACGTCGGGGAGCCGCAAGTGCTTCGCCTGACCTCGAGCGAAGGCGTGCACGGCCTGCAGTCGGACGATCTCGGCATCCCGCAGACGATGATCATGCCGGGTAAATTCACCGCGATCACGGTCACGCCGAAGAAGGCCGGCACGTACGTCCTTCACTGCGCGATCATGTGCGGCGCCGGTCATCCGAACATGACGTTGACCGTCAAGGTCGTGCAATGAAACGCGCGGGTATCGCGCTCGCCGCGTTCGCGCTCGCCTTCGGTGCGATGGCGATGCGCGCGTCGGCGATGCCGAACTTCGCGCAGGCCTACGGCGTTCAGTGCTCGCTCTGCCACACGCAGGTGCCGGCACTCAACGCCTACGGGCGCTACGTGCATCGCACCGGCTATGCGTCGCTCGATCCGCACGTGCTGCGCCGCGAGTACCCGGTTTGGATTGACGCGCAGGCGCAATATTCGGAGCAGAGTCCGAACGTGGCGAGCTGGAGCGGCGGCAACGTCGCGATCCACCTCGACGGCGCCGTCGCGAACGACTGGACCTACCACGTGCAGCAGTGGGTCGTCGAAGGGAACGCTCCCGGCGGACTCGACACGATGTGGGTCGCCTACAACAACCTCTTCCATCGCGACGGGCACCTGTTCGTCGGCAAGGTCGAGGAGCCGGCCCCGAGCCCGCTCGCGCAGTGGTTCGATCTCACCGGCTTCCAGTCGGCCGAGATGACCGTGGGCGAACACGCCTACGAAGTCGACGCAAACCGCTGGGGCGCGAAGTTCGCCTACGTGCATAAGGCGCTCGATGCCGAAGTTGCATGGACGGGGGCTGGGACCGACCTCGACGGCGCGAGCGACTTCCGCAACGACACCGACAAGACACTTCAGTACAAGCTCGCGTACGCGACGCCCGAGAAGCCGCTCGAAGTCGGCTACTACGGCTCGACGGGCTCGTTCCCGCTCCCCGAAGGCGGCTTCGATAAGTACTACACCCATGCGCTCTACGTCGAGCGCGATCCGGTCAAGCACGTTCCGGGCGTGATGGTCACGTACCAGATGGCGCACGACCAAAATCCCGGCGCGGGCTTCGGCCCTGCCGGCAGCAACGGATCGTCGTTCGAACTCTTCGAGCCGATCGGCGACCGCGCGATGATCTCGGTTTCGAAGCAGTTCACGAACGACGGCTTGGGAACGCAGACGCAACTCGGTACCGTCGATGCGTCGTATCACGTGATGCGCTTCGTCCACGTGTACGGAGAGGCGGTGTTCAACCAGTACCAACCGCCGACGTGGAACGGCCTCGTCTGGTTCGCGCTTCCGGTCGGCCCACTCTAAGAGCCACATTCAGCCCGGAAGAACGGCACGGGGGAGCGAATCGCTCTCCCGTGCCGTCCATTTTCCTTCTCGATCCCGTGACCGTCGGACAGATCGCCGCGGGCGAGATCATCGAACGCCCACAGTCGGTCGTCAAAGAGCTCGTCGAGAATGCCGTCGATGCGGGCGCGTCGCGCGTGACCGTCGTGCTCGAACGCGGCGGCACCGAGCGCATCGAGGTGATCGACGACGGGGCGGGCATTGCGCCCGAGGATCTGTCGCTCGCCGTGCGACGGCACGCGACGAGCAAGTTGCGCGCGGCCGAGGATCTCGAATCCATCGGCACGCTCGGCTTTCGCGGTGAGGGTCTCGCCTCGATTGCTGCGGTCGCTCGCCTCGAGGTCATCTCGCGCACGCCCGACGCGCAGATCGGGTCGCGCGTGATCGCGCACGCAGAGGATGCGAGCCGACCCGAGCCCGCCGCAGCGCCGGTCGGCACGCGCATGCTCGTCACCGACCTCTTCGCCAACGTGCCGGTTCGCCGCGAGTATCTCAAATCGCCGAGCGCCGAGTTTACGCGCATCTCGTCGTGGCTTTCCACCTTTGCGCTCGCCTATCCGCACGTGACCTTCGTGCTGCGTCACGACGGCAAGGATGTGTGGACGCTGCCCTCCACCGGCGACGCGCGCGAGCGCTTGGCGATGGTCTTCGGGCGCGATGCCGCCGCGACGCTCGTCGAACTCGATCCCGACGCCGCGCCGACGCTCGACGGACGATTGCGGGGATTCATCAGCGCGCCCGGCAGCGATCGCGGCGATCGCCGGATGCAACTGCTCTTCGTGAACGGACGGCTGCTGCGCAGCACGTTGCTCGCCGGAGCGTGGACGGCCGGATACGCGACGTTCGCGATGATCGGACGCCATCCGTACGGCGTGCTCTTTCTCGATCTCCCGCCGGAGCACGTGGATCCGAACGTGCACCCGACCAAGAGCGACGTGCGCTTGCGTTTCGGCACGCAGGTCTTCGACGCGGTTCGACGCGCCATCGGGACGACGTTGCGCGAGCACGCGGCGGCGCGCTTTCGCGACGCGACGGCGGCGACGGGCGCCCCGGCGAGCGTCTCGTTCGCGCCGAGCGCGATCGACGCGTCGCTTCCGCACGTGCAATCGCTTTTCGAAACGACGCTCGGCGCTCCGGAGGACGTGCCCGCGCATCGTTTACGCGTGCTCGCGCAACTGCACCGTACCTTCATCCTCGCAAGCGACGGCGATGCGCTGCTCCTCGTCGATCAGCACGCCGCGCACGAGCGCATCGCCTACGAAACGATCGTGGGGCGCGCGCAGGGTCGCGCGCCGAGCGAGCCGCTGCTCGTGCCGCTCGTCGTGGAGCTCGACGCCGCGCAGAGCGCCGCGCTCGAACGTACGCGCGAACTCCTCGTCGAAGGCGGACTCGAGATCGAGCCGTTCGGCGAGCGCACGTACCGCATCGCGGCGACGCCCGCGGGCTACGGCGCGCGTCCGTTCGATCTCGCCGGCTTTCTCGACGACCTCACCGAGGAGCCGAAGGCGCGCGACGTGCGCGAGCGCATCTGGGCCTCACTCGCGTGCCACTCCGTGACCGTCGCGGGCGAACGCTTGGAGAGCGATGAGATGACGACGCTCGTGGACCGGCTCCAACTCTGCGCCAATCCGATGCACTGCCCGCACGGTCGGCCGACGATGGTGCGCTTGAACCCCGACGATATCGCCAAGATGTTCAAGCGTATCTGAACGCTACTGCGCGAGGATCTCGCGGAAGACTTTGACGACGAATTCCGGGTCGGCGGTGCGCGCGACGTCCGACGACGAGATGATGCCCACGACGGCGCCGCGCTCCACGACCGGTATGCGCCGCACTTTATACTTGGCCATCAATTCGCCGGCACGTTCGACCGAATCGCTCGGCGTGACCGTGTAGATCTCGCCTATTTCGAGTTCGCGCACGCGCGTCGTCTTCGGATCGCGGCCGCGCGCGAGAACGTTCACGACGATGTCGCGGTCGGTCAGGATGCCTTTGATATGACGTTGCTTGTCCACGATCGGGAGCGCGCCGACGTTCTCGTTTGCGAGGCGGCGAGCGGCCGCATCGACGGTCTCGTCTTCGTGGATCGTCTCGACCTCTTTGGTCATCACGTCGCTGGTCGTAGCCATGCTCATGGATCGCTCCTTTCGTTTACGAGCTTCGAGCCTAGCAGAGCGTTCCGGAAGGCATTGTGAAGGCAGACGTGCGAAGGCTCGTTCGATGAAGAGCGGCGTGTTGATCGTGGCCGGTGCCACGGCCTCGGGAAAGACCGAGCTCGCACTCGATCTCGCGCGCCGCTACGACGCGGAGATCGTGGGCGCCGACTCGCGTCAAATCTACGCCGGTATGCCGATCGGCACCGCTGCTCCGAGCGCCGACGAACGCGCGAGCGTGCCGCACCACCTCGTCGGGTTTCTGGATCCTCGCGAGCGCTACTCCGCGGCGCGCTTCGCGCATGACGCGCTGGAGGCGATCGCGCGCATCCAGGCGCGCGGCAAGCGCGCGCTCGTCGTCGGCGGAACCGGATTCTACCTGCGCGCGCTGATCGGCGGCGTTTCGCTCGCCCCGGAGCACGACGAGGCGCTGCGCGAACGTCTGGCACGCGAGGCCCGGCTGCACCCGTCGCCGTTTCTGCACGAATGGCTCGCGTTGCTCGATCCGCGGCGCGCCGCGGCGCTCGATCCGAACGACGCCTATCGCGTCGTTCGTGCGCTCGAAGTCGCGCTCGCGCCGCCGGGAGCGCGCCGCGAGGAGGGCGGAGCGAGTCTCGCGCGTGCCGAGATCCCCTACGCGCTGACCTTTCTCGACGTGCCGATCGAGCGGGTCGATGCGCGTATCGCCGCGCGGACCGACGCGATGCTCGCGCAGGGACTCCTCGATGAGGCCGAGCGCATCGGCGGCAACGCGGTCGCGGCGACGGCGGTCGGCTATCCGCAGGCGCTCGCATATCTGCGCGGCTGGTGCACGTTCGAGGAACTGCGCGCATCGCTCGCGCGTGCGACGCGCCGTTACGCGCGCCGCCAGCGTGCCTGGTTTCGCGGCGAGCCCGACACGCTCTGGGTTGACCGCGCGGGCGTCGAGCGCGCGGCAAGGGAAAAACTCGGCTGGACGTAAAGGGGGAGGCATGCCTGGTAGCCTTCAGGACGCGTTCCTCGCGGAGTGTAAGCGTCAGAACACGCCGGTGACCGTGTACCTGATGAACGGTTTTCAGTTGCGCGGGACGGTGGCGGGATTCGATCCGTTCACCGTGCTGCTCGAGTACGAGCACAAGACGCACCTCATCTACAAGCACGCGATCTCGACGATCTCCCCCGCTGCACCCGTCGAAGCGAACGCCTCGCCATGAGCGCGCGCGTCGCCGTCTCGAAGCTGCACGGCGCGCGCAACGACTTCGTCCTCGTTGACGGGCGCGTCGCGCCGCTCGAAGATCCGATCGCGTTCGCGCGCGCCGTCTGCGATCGCCATACGGGCGTCGGGGCCGACGGGCTCTTGCTGGTCGGCCCTTCGGAGCGCGCCGACCTCTCGATGCGCGTTATCAATCCCGACGGCAGCGAGGCCGAGATGTGCGGCAACGGCGTGCGTTGCGTCGCTCGCTATGCCGACGAACGCGGCGACGGCGCGGCGCTCGAGATCGAGACGCTGGCCGGCATCATCCATACCGACGTGGTTGCGCGCGGACCGGTCTATCGCGTGCGCGTGAACATGGGCACGCCGCGGATCGTCGCCACCGAGCTCGGCATCGCCGATGCGGTCGTGGTGGATACCGGCAATCCGCACCTCGTGCTCTTTCGAGCGGCGCTCGACGATGTGGATCTGCGGATGCTCGGCGAGCGCATGCAACAGAGCGCGCACTTTCCCCACGGCGTGAACGTGCACGTCGCGGTCGTCCAAGACGAGCGAACGCTGCGCGTGCGACACTTCGAGCGCGGGGCCGGTCTCACGATGGCCTGCGGCACCGGCGCGGTCGCGTGCACGGTCGCGGCGATCGCGCGCGGTGCGGTGCGCGCGCCCGTCGAGGTGCACGTCCCGGGCGGCGAGTTGACGATCGCGTGGGACGGCGCGGGCGACGCATACATGACCGGGCCCGCGGTGCACGTCTTCGACATCGCGCTCGATCCGTGCGCGCTGGGTGAGTCATGAGCGTCGGACTCGCCTACTGCGATCGCGCGGGGCGCATCTACTATGACGATTGCGCCGAGCCGCTCGCGGACGGCGGCATCGTGCGTGAGGTCGAACTCGACGAGGTGATTCCCGCGCCGCCGGGCACCGTCGAGATGATCTTGCCGGGGCGCCGAGCGCTCACGACCGAGGGTGCGCTACGCGGCAAATACGCGTTGGCGGCGATCTTGCCGGCCGGCTACACGCGCCTGCTCGTACCCGCGTATGCGAAGGAGAAGGACGCGCCGACGCTGCCGCTCTTCGGCTACACGTTTGCGTGCGTCGTCGACGACGAACTCTACGTCGCGGCGATGAAGACCGACGAGAGCGAGGATTGGCAGCCGCGTTACTTCGACGACGGTGAGCTCGAAGCGATTCTCGATCGCCGAATCGGCGCCGATCCGCAGAATCGCGTGCTCGCGCAGGTGGCGCTCTGCTCGCGCGAATACGGATGCTTCACCGCGCAGAACGTCTTTTTGGAGCGCGGCGAGGCGGCGCTTCCGGTCTCGCCCAAGTGCAACGCGCGTTGCGTCGGCTGCATCTCCGAGCAAGAGCCGGAGACCGGTCTCGCGTCACCGCAAGCGCGCATCGCCTACGAGACGACGGCCGACGAGCTCGCCCGGATCGGAATCCATCACCTCGAGCGCGTCGCCGACGGCATCGTTTCGTTCGGCCAAGGCTGCGAGGGCGAGCCGCTGCTGCGTTCGATTACGATCGCGCGTGCGATCGAGCAGATTCGCGCGAAGCGTCCGAACGGGACGATCAACCTCAACACCAACGGCAGCATGACCGATGGTCTGCGGCGCTGCATCGACGCGGGGCTGCAAGCGGTCCGCGTGAGCCTCAATTCGTTTCGTCCGCACGCGTACGCCGCGTACTATCGGCCGATCGGCTACGACCTCGACGACGTGCTCGCCTCGATCCGCCTCGCGGTGGAGCGCGGCCTGCGCGTCAGCCTGAACCTGCTCACGCATCCCGGCATCACCGACGATGCCGAAGAGATCGCGGCGATGACCGCCTTTCTGCGCGAGGTTCCGGTCACGATGATTCAGACGCGGACGCTCAACATCGATCCCGAATGGTACTTCGAGGCCGTCGGTCGGCCGCGCGAACCGCTCGGCATGCGGCGCGCGATCGAGGCGATTCGCCACGCGCACGTTGCCGTCGGCAACTTCACGCACACGCATTGAAACTCTGGCAGATCGGCGCGCTCGTCGTCGCCGGCCTTGTGCTCGGTGAGATCCGGCCCGGGGCGTTTACCGATCTCTTCCGCTCGGCGACGCTCTACGTGTTTCTCCCGGCATTGATCTTCGAAGCGGCGTGGCAGCTCGATGCGCGTCTGATGCGTACCGCGTGGCGCCCCATCGTGCTGCTCGCGTTACCGGGCGTCGCCGTGACCGCACTTATCGTCGCCGCCGCGGTGCACTGGCTCGGAGGGCTCGCGCTCGCGCCCGCGCTCGTGCTCGGCGCGGTGTTGAGTGCGACCGATCCGGTCGCGGTGGTCGCGATCTTCCGTCGTTTGAGCGTGCCGCCGCTGCTCGCGACGATTGTCGAGAGCGAGTCGCTGCTCAACGACGCGGTCGCAGTGGTCGCGTACCGCGCGATCATCGGTGCGCTCCTCGTCTCCGCGTCGCTGCAAGCCGAGGTCCAGGTGAGCGCGATCGCGCTGCTCGGCACGGTCGCCGGTATCGCCTGCGGCGTCGTGCTGGGCTACCTCGGTTCGTTCGTCTTGCGACGCGGGATCCCGACCCCGGTGCAGATCGGCGTGACCTTCGGCGTCGCGTACGCCGCCTATTTCGTCAGCGAGCGCTTCGAGTGGTCGGGCATCTTCGCCGTCATCGCGAGCGCGATCGTGCTGCGCGAGCTCGAGCGCCGCTACGAGAGCGTGGACGTCGCGCTCGGGGTCGAGCGCGCGTGGCACGTCGCCGCGACGCTTGCGAATGCCGGACTCTTCTTTCTGGTGGGGGCGGCGGTCGAGACGGCTCACCTGTGGGCGGTACGGGAACTGCTGCTCTGGACGCTCGCCGCGGTGCTCGTGGCGCGCGTCGCCCTCGCCTACGGATTGCTCGCGCTCGCGCCGCCGATGGCGCGCTCGTGGCGCGTCGTCGTGCGGCTGGCCGGGGTGCGCGGCGCGCTCTCGCTCGCGCTCGCGCTCGGCATTCCAGCTGAGATTCCCCAGCGCGCGACCGTCGTCGACGCAACCTTCATGGTGGTGATCTTCACGGTGCTCGTCGGCGCCTTGACCTACGAGCGCCGGATCGAGCGACTCGACCTCGAACCGCACGCGTAAGCGCGCGATCCGAACGGATCATCCGTTCGGAGGCTGGCGCGCGCGTTCGCTCGCGCGTAGGCTGATGCGTACATGCTTCTCGGTCTCGCGATCGCGGCCGCGCTCGGCACCGCGGCGCCGCCAACCCCCTCGCCAACGCCGAGTCCGGTGCCCGCATTCTCGGTCGACGGCGCCTTCGCGCTCGCGAGCACCCACACGAGCGGCATCAACGCCGCGGGCGCACTCGACACGCCGACCGGTTCGGACCTCGCCGACCGTAGCGATCTGAGCGATGCGTTGCTGGTGCTATCGAAGAATACGGGGACGTTGCGCGCGAGCGTGACGGTGGGCGCCTACAGCTTTCCGACCGTTGGTCTCGCGCTCGACCCGACCACGCAGCCGGGCGCGAACAGCTCCCTCTTCGGCTTCGTGCCGCTCGTGACGCTGGCATACGTTCCGAACGCGCACCTCACGATCTCGGCGGGAAAACAGGCGACGCTGCTCGGCCAAGAGAGCGTATTTACGTATCAGAACTGGAACGTCGAGCGCGGCCTCGGATTCGCTCTCGAACCGACGATGAGTCGCGGCGTACGCGTTGCGTACACGCAAAGACGCTTCACCGGCGATCTCGAGATTAACGACGGGTACTACAGCGGTAACGCGGGACGTGCGATCGAGGGATCGATCGGCTGGGCACCGAGCGCGAACACCGATCTCCAGCTTGCGTTCATCGCGCCGTCGCGCGACACGCCGGGTAATGCGACGACGGCGGTCGCCAATAAGGCCGAGGTCGATGCGATGCTCACGCGGCAGATCGGGAAGCTCGCGCTCGCGCCGTACGTGCTCTTCGTTCACTCGCCTGCATCGGCACGGCTTGGGTACACGCGCGGCGAAGACGCCGCGGCCGTCGCCATACTCGCGAAGTACGCGTTCGACCCGACGTACGCACTCGCCGCGCGCTACGAGAGCGCCGCCGACGGAAGCGTCGCGAGCGACGCCTCACCGAACGCCGACCTGCTCGGTTTCGGCGCGGGCAGTCGCGCGAGCACCTGGACGATCACCCCGAGTTACGCTCCGGGGCCGTTGTTCGCGCGTGCCGAGTACGATCTCGCACACGTGCGCGGATTCTCACCCGGGCTCGCATTCGGCGCTCAGGGGACCTCCAGCACGCAGCGCCGCTTTCTCGTCGAGTTGGGAGTGCAATTCTAAGATGTCGTTCGACGATCTGCTCGGGCTCGCGCTGACGCTCGCCGCCCTGGCGTACGTTCTCTATGCGATGCTGCGCCCGGAAAAATTCTAGGAGACCAGATGACGCTCACCGGTTGGCTCCAGGCTTTGGCATTCTTCGCGATCGTACTCGCGCTTACGAAACCGCTCGGACTCTACATGGCCGCGGTCTTCGCGGGCCAACGCACGTGGCTCTCGCCGGTGCTCGTTCCCGTGGAGCGCCTGATCTATCGTCTCGGCGGCGTGCGCGAAGATGAGGAGATGAGCTGGCGGGTGTACGCGATCTGCGTGCTCGTCTTCTCGCTCGTTGGTCTCGCCTATCTCTTCGTGCTCCTGCGCACGCAGAAGTGGCTGCCGCTCAATCCGCAGCACTTCGACAATCTCGCGCCCGATCTCGCGTGGAACACGGCGGTCAGCTTTACGACGAATACGAATTGGCAGTTCTATGCTGGCGAGAGCACGATGAGCTACCTCTCGCAGATGGCGGGCCTCACCTGGCACAATTTCGTCTCCGCCGGAGCGGGCATCGCGATCGCGCTCGCCGTGATCCGCGGCATCGTGCGCAGTTCGGCGCAGACGCTCGGCAACTTTTGGGTGGATCTCACGCGCGCGTGTCTCTATCTGTTGCTGCCGGTATCGATGGCGTTCGGATTGATCTTCGTGTGGCAGGGGATGCCGCAGAACTTTAACCCATATCGCGACGTGACGACGCTCGGCGGCGTGACGCAAGCGATCACCGGCGGTCCGATGGCTTCGCAGGAAGCGATCAAGGAGTTCGGTACCAACGGCGGCGGCTTCGTCAACGCCAACTCCAGCTCGCCGAACGAGAACCCGAATCCGTTCAGCGATTTTCTCGAACTCATCCTCATCTTTGCGATCGGCGCGGGCCTCACGTACACCTACGGACGGATGGCGAACGACACACGTCAAGGGTGGGCGATCTTCACGGCGATGGCGTTACTTTTCTTTGCCGGGTTCGCGTGTACGTACGCATCCGAGGCAGCGGGCAATCCGCTCGTGCATCGGCTCGGCGTGCTCGGCCCGAACCTCGAAGGCAAAGAAGTACGGTTTGGAGCGGCCGCGTCGGCGCTCTTTGCGACGGTGACGACCGACACGTCGTGCGGCGCGGTCAACGCGATGCACGATTCGTTCACGGCGCTCGGTGGGCTCGTGCCGCTGGTCAACATGCAACTCGGCGAGATCGTCTTCGGCGGCGTCGGCAGCGGACTCTACGGCATGCTCGTCTTCGTCGTGCTCACGGTCTTTATCGCGGGGTTGATGGTCGGACGCACGCCCGAATTGCTCGGAAAGAAGATCGAGCGACGCGAGGTGCAGTTCGCGATCCTCGCGATCCTCGTCACCCCAGTGCTCGTGCTCGTGCCGACGGCGGTGGCGGCGATCACGCCGATGGGGCTCGCGACGCTCGGGAACGCCGGGCCGCACGGGTTTTCGGAGATGCTCTACGCGTTCAGTTCAACCAACGCGAACAACGGTTCCGCCTTCGCCGGGCTCGGCCCAAATCGGTTCTATAACCTCGTCACCGGGGTCACGATGCTCTTCGGGCGATTCGCCGTCATCGTCCCGGTGCTCGCGCTCGCGGGGTCGCTCGCGCAGAAGCGACCGGTCGCGCCGGGGGTCGGCAGCTTCAGCACCAACTCCGGCATCTTCGTCGCGCTCCTCCTCGGAACGATCCTGATCGTCGGCGCGCTCACCTTCCTTCCGGCCGACGCGCTCGGCCCGATTGTCGAACACCTCCTCGTGCTGCAAGGGAAGACGTTCTAATGCTCTCGCAACGTCGTTTGGCGCGCCGCGCGCAGGCGCGCGAGCTTTTCGACCGGGCGATCGTGCAGCGCGCGATTCGGGATTCGTTTACGAAGCTCGATCCGCGCTGGATGATGCGCAATCCGGTGATGTTCATCGTCGAGGTCGGCGCACTCGTCACGAGTCTCTTCTTTGCGCGCGATCTCGTGCTGCACGCACCGCAACGCGGATTCGATCTGGCCATCGCTGCGTGGCTCTGGTTTACCGTGCTCTTCGCCAACTTTGCCGAAGCGGTCGCCGAGGGGCGAGGAAAAGCGCAAGCGGAATTCCTTCGCCGCAGTAAGTCCGACACGCTCGCCAAGCGCTGGAGCAACGGTATCGTCGAGAGCGTCGCCTCGACGCAACTGCGCAAAGGCGATGTCGTTCGCGTCGAAGCCGGCGACGTGATTCCCGGTGACGGCGAAGTCGTGAGCGGCGCCGCGATGGTGGACGAATCGGCGATAACGGGCGAATCCGCACCGGTCGTGCGCGAGGCAGGCGGCGACCGAAGCGCCGTTACCGGTGGAACGCGTGTCTTGAGCGATACGATTGACGTCAAGATAACCGCCAATCCCGGCGAGACGTTTCTCGACCGGATGATCGGGCTCGTCGAGGGCGCGCAGCGTCAGAAGACGCCGAACGAGATCGCGCTCTCGATCCTCCTCTCGGGACTCACCATCGTCTTTCTGGTGGCGGTCGCAACGCTCTTGCCGTACTCGCTCTACGCAGGTGCGCGACAGACGCTGACCGTGCTGATCGCGCTCCTGGTCTGTCTGATTCCCACCACGATCGGCGGCTTGCTCTCCGCGATCGGCATCGCGGGCATGGACCGCGTGATGCAACGCAACGTGCTCGCGATGAGCGGACGCGCGGTCGAGGCGGCCGGCGATGTAGATACGCTGCTCTTGGACAAGACGGGAACGATCACGCTCGGAAACCGGCGCGCGACCGAATTCATTGCCGCGCCGGGCGTCGCCGCCGACGAAGTGGCACGGGCAGCCTACCTCTCTTCGCTTGCCGACGAGACCCCGGAAGGGCGTTCGATCGTGCTCCTCGCGCGCGATGCCGGCATCGCTCTCGACGAGCCAACCGATGCGAGCTTCGTCCCGTTCAGTGCGTACACGCGGATGAGCGGCGTAGATCTTGCCGACGGCACGCTGATCCGCAAGGGTGCCCCCGATGCGGTGCTCGCGTGGGTTCGCGAACGTGATGGCGATCCGTCTCCCGAACTCGCGGCGCACGTGGAACGCATCGCGCGGGCCGGTGGTACGCCGCTCTTGCTCGCACGCGAGGGTCGCGTGCTCGGCGTGATCTATCTCAAAGACATCCTCAAACCGAACATGCGCGAGCGCTTCGCTCGTCTGCGTGCGATGGGGATTCGCACGGTGATGATCACGGGTGATAATCCCCTCACCGCCGCGGCGATTGCGAGCGAGGCCGGCGTGGACGATTTTCTCGCCGAAGCGACGCCCGAGGCGAAGATGAACCTCATAAAACGCGAGCAGAGTTCGGGCCGTCTCGTGGCGATGACGGGAGACGGCACCAACGACGCGCCCGCGCTCGCGCAAGCCGACGTGGGCGTGGCGATGAACTCGGGCACGCAAGCGGCCAAGGAGGCGGCGAACATGGTCGATCTCGACTCCGATCCGACCAAACTGATCGAGGTCGTCGAGATCGGCAAGCAGTTGCTGATGACGCGCGGAGCGCTTACGACGTTCTCGATTGCGAACGACGTCGCGAAGTACTTCGCGATCCTTCCGGCGATGTTCGCCGCGGCGTACCCGGCGATGGGCGTGCTCAACATCATGCACCTCGCCACGCCGCAGAGCGCGATCTTGAGCGCGGTGATCTTCAACGCACTCGTGATCATCGCGCTCGTGCCGCTCGCTTTGCGCGGTGTGAAGTATGAACCGCGAGGCGCGAACGTCGTGCTCCGCACGAACGTGCTCATCTACGGCCTGGGCGGTCTCATCGTGCCGTTCATCGGGATCAAGCTCATCGATCTGCTGCTCTCCGCGTTCCACCTCACCTAAAGGCATCACGACATGATTCGACAACTCGGCGTCTCCGTACGCCTTACGATCGTCAGCGTCATCGTGCTAGGCTTGATCTATCCGCTTGCGATGACGGGACTCGCGCAACTGCTCTTTCCGTGGCAGGCAAACGGGGCGCTCGTTACGCAGGGCGGCCGCGTCGTGGGCTCGGCGATCATCGGCGAGCGCTGGACGCAGGCGCGCTACTTCCACGGGCGACCCTCCGCCGCGGGGAAAGACGGTTACGATCCCACGTCGACCGGGGGAACCAATCTCGCGCCGTCCTCGAAGAAGTTGCTGGATGCGACGCGCGCGGCGATCGTCGCGTTGCGCAACGAGAATCCCGATGCGACGCTCCCGGTGCCGATGGATCTCGTGACGTCGAGCGCGAGCGGCATCGATCCGGAGATCAGCCCCGAAGCGGCCTACTATCAGGCTCCGCGGGTCGCGAAGGCGCGCGGGCTCGCGCTCGCGAGCGTCAACGGCGTCATCGCGCGCACGATCGAGGGAAGAACCTTCGGGATTCTCGGCGAGCCGCGCGTCAACGTGTTACGCCTGAACCTCGCCCTGGACGCATCGAGCGCGTCCGCGGGCCGCTAAGCATCTTCGTCGTCGGCGTTCGGCGCGTTCGGCTTCGGCCGCGCAAGCACGATCAGTTCTTTCGCACCGGCGTCGAGCAGGCGGCGGGCGAAGGCATTGCGTGCGGGCCAACGCGGCGCGCGATGGGTGCCGCCGACGGCGACCACGGTTTCGGGATGCTCGCGCGCGACCTCGATGAGGCGCACGGAGGCATCGGGCGCGCGTTCGTCGCGCCATGTCGCGTTGATGGTGCGCGCGAGTCGCTCGAACTCGGCGAGGCAGTCCGGATCGACCACGTCACGCGGTTCCGCGATGTGCGCGATGGCGAAATCGACCTCGAGCCGCGCGGCGAGACGGCTCGCCTTGCGAATGAGCATCATGTCCTCGGGGCGCGCGACGACGCTCAGCAGCAACCGGCCGAACGGCGCGGTGATGCGCTCGCGAATGCGCGCGCGCAGCACTTCGCGAATCGCGAGTTCGCGCAGCGACGCCAGATTCTCGGTGCGGAAGAAGTTGGCGAGGGCCGCCTCGATGCGCTCGGGCGGATAGATCTTTCCCGCGCGGAGGCGCTCGCGCAGCGTCTCCGGCGAGACGTCGATCAAGATCACCTCATCGGCGAGCGGCAGGATGCCGTCGGGCAGCGTCTCGCGCACGATCGTTCCGGTGAGGCGATAGACGACGTCGCTCAACGCTTCGAGATGCTGCACGTTGAGCGTGGTCAGGACGTCGATTCCGGCGCGCAAGAAGGCGAGGACGTCCATAAAGCGCTTGGGTCCGAGCGAGCCGGGGGCGTTGGTGTGCGCGAGTTCGTCGACGAGCACGACGCTCGGCTTGCGCGCGAGGATCGCTTCGCGATCCATCTCGGAGTAGGTTATGCCGTCGGCGACGATCTGCTTGCGCGGAACGATCGGGAGATCGCCGATCAACGCCTCGGTCTCGGGGCGCCGATGCGTCTCGACGAGGCCGATGACGGCATCTACGCCGTCGGCGCGGAGTTGATGCCCGCGGTCGAGCATCGCGTAGGTCTTGCCTGCGCCCGCCGCGCCGCCGAGAAAGACCGTGAGCCTGCCGTATCCGACGCGCATGCGATCGCCGAGCGTTCCCGACAGCGGCGTCGTGAACACGGAGCGTTCGAGATACGTTTGGGTCGCGTCCACGACGAAGATGTCGCGCTCGACCGGCGCGTTGACGGTCTTCGCGGCGAGTTTGCCGTTCGGCATGGCGACCATCGCGGCTCGGAGCGCGCCGGTTTCGATGCGCTGCAGGTTGGCGACCGGAAGCACGTCGGCGTCGAGAGTGCTCGCGACGCGTTCGATCGCGTGCACGTCGGCGTTCTCTCCCGGCTGGACGTCGAGCCGAAGATCGAATGCGGCTGCGACGGGCGCGCTGCGCTCGAGAAACGCGCGTGCGTCGATCTCCGGCGGCACGAGCGCGATCGCGCTCGAGACGCTCGCCGCGGCGACGATGGGAATCGTCAGGTCGTCGATGGTGCGCAGGAGGAGCTCGCGCAGCATCCGCAGCGTCGCTTCTTTGAACGCGCCGCTCTCGGCGCGAGCGATGTCGTCGGGCTGCACGATCTTGCCCGCCGCGAGTCGGCGGCGGATCAACTCGGGAGAGGCGTCAAGGGCGATTACGTCGTCGGCGCTCTTGAGAAACGAGAGTGGAACGATCGCGCGCACCGGATGGCCGAGCAGCGACTCCGCGGTGGCGGAGACCGACTCGAGGTGCGCGATGTTGAACGCGCCGATCACGCTGATGCCGGCATCGCGCAACGCGAGCGCGTCCTGCCAGCGTTTGCCGTTCCGACTCCCGCTGAGATTGTCGTGGGCCAGCTCGTCGAGGATGATGACGTCGGGTTTGGCCACGAGCGCGGCGTCGAGATCGAACTCGTCGTATGTACGATCTCCCGCCCTCGCGCTGCGCGGCGGAATTCGCGCGAAGCCCTCGGCGAGCCGTTCGAGATCGGGCCGCTCCTTGGTCTCGATCCACCCGATCGCGACGCGCTTACCGGCGACCTTCAGGCGATGCGCGTCGGTGAGGAGGCGCCGCGTCTTTCCCGCACCGGCGGTCGCAGCGATGTAGATCACCAGACGCGCGCGTTCGCCGTATTCGCGCAGCAACTGCTCGGGGGTGGAGCGTTCCATCGTCGGGGTCGCTTCGCGGCGCAGGCGTGGAATGCTTGCGCGCGAAGGCGCATTCGGTGATGACCTGGCTCTGTTACGGCCTGCTCGCGCTCGCCTGGGTTATCGATATCTTTACGCCGCAACTCTTCGTCGCGGCGATCCTGCTCGACGGTCCGATCGCCCTCTCGGCGCTTGCCTTGCGCCCGCAGCTCACGGTGCGATTGATGATCCTTGCCGAAGTGGCGAATCTCGTCTCCGGATACGTCAACGGCGTGCAGGCCGGATTTCGCTGGGATTCGATCGCGCTCGGAGATCGGCTGCTCGCGGCGGCGTCCTTCGTGCTCGTTGGCGTGCTCACGATTCGTGCCCAGGAGAGCGCGCGCCGCGCCGGCGAGTCGGACGAACGCGCGCGACAGATCGAGCGGGAACGCGCGCTGCGTCACGCGCTCGAACACGTGCGCGCGAGTCTGAACCACGAATTGATCCTGCGGGCGGCGGTACGCGAGGCGCGCCTCGTGAGCGCCGCCGATCGCGTGACGATCGTCTCGCGCGCATCGGCGCTCGACGTACCCGAACTCTACGATGTGGGCGACGGCGACGACGAGATGCGCGTGTCGCGTGAGGCGCTCAGCCCCGAGATCGCCTCGCTCGTGGAGCGCGCGCGCAGCGAACGGCGCTCGCTCGCCATCGACGCCGACGAACCGCTCGGGCGGCTTATCGGCGATACCGCCGTCGTCGCGTCGCTCCCGGTCGGCGAAGGGGAAGTCGCGCTCGTGCTGCGTTGGCGCACGCATCGCCCGACGAGCGTCGAGCGCGCGGCGCTCGACGATTTCGTCGCCAACCTCGGCATCGCGATCGAGCAGGCGCAGCTCTTCGTGCGTCTCGCGGAGCAAAACGCCGAGATCGCGCGGCAAAAGGACGCGTTGCAGCAGCGCAGCGACGTTATTCGCGACATCGTCTATGCGCTCGCACACGATCTCCGAACGCCGATCGTCGCCGCCGACGTCACGCTGCATCAGGCTCTCGACGGCGCGTACGGCGAGCTTCCGGAACGCTACGTGCGGATCGCGCGCTCGATGCTCGCCTCCAACGCCGAGCAACGCCGCATGGTCGAGACGCTCTTGCTGGTCGCACGCTACGAAGCGGGCGAGGATGCCCGCGACACCGCGGCCGTCGGCGTGCGAGACGTGCTGCGACGCGTGCTCGATGAGCTCTCGCCGCTCGCCGAGGTGCGCGGCGTGCGCTTCGCGCTCGCGCGCGACGCCGCCGATGCCACACTCGTGGTGAACGCGGACGAACTGCGGCGCGCGGTAGCGAACCTTGCCGCCAACGCGATCGAAGCCACGCCCGAAGGGGGCGAGATCGCACTCGACGTGCGGCGCGACGCCTCCACGCTCACGATCGCCGTGTTCGACGACGGCTACGGCGTGCCGCCGGAACGGCGCGCGCGCCTCTTCGAGCGCTTCGCGGGCGTTCGCGCGGGCGGCGGTACGGGACTCGGACTCTATATCGTGCGGCGCATCGCCGAAAAGTACGGCGGACGCGTCGCGTACGAGCCGCGCGTACCCCAAGGGAGCATCTTTCGTCTCGAGCTTCCGCTCGAAGGAGCATCCGCGTGAGCGAACAATCCGCGCGCGTCGTGATCGTGGAGGATCACGCCCTCACGCGCGAGGGGATGAAGACCGCGCTCGGAGCGGCCTACGCGGTCGTCGGCGAGGCGGCCGACGGGGTGGCGGGCTACGCGACGATCGCGCGCGAACGGCCCGACGTCGCGGTGATCGACCTCGGCCTACCCGGACTCGACGGCATCGCGCTCACGCAACGCGTCAAGCACGAGTTTCCGCAAACGCGCGTCGTCATCATGACGATGGTGGACGTAGAAGAAGAGGTGATCGCGGCGCTCGCCGCCGGAGCCGATGCGTATTGCCTCAAGTCGTCGCCGCTCGACGTCCTGGTCGATGCCGTGCGCATCGCGCGCGACGGCGGCGCGTACTTCGACCCGCGCATCGCGCACGTCGTGCTCGCGCGCTTCTCTCCGCGGGCGGCGCCGCTCTCAGCCGGTTCGCCGCTCACGCCGCGCGAGGTAGAGGTACTGCGCCTCATCGCCGACGGGCGCGCGAACGCGGAGATCGCCGCGACGCTCACCATCGGACTCGGCACGGTGAAGGGGCACATCCGGGATATTCTCGAGAAGCTGAGCGCCGCGGACCGCACGCAGGCGGCCGTGCTCGCGCTGCGTCGCGGCTTTATCTAGCGCCGAATCAGCAGAAGATGGCCTGGAGCTTCTCGGCCGCGCCGTTCTTGACGACGGCGACGATCTTGTCGCCGACCTTCAATTGCGTGTCGCCCGTCGGAATCAACATCTCGTTCTCGCCTTCGCGCTCGATCGCGACGATCACGCTGTTGCGCGGGAGCGAGAGCTCGGCGAGCGTGCGGTTCGCGGTCTGCGACGACTCGGGGATGCTGATGCGCACCAAACTCAAGTTCCCTTTGCCGAAGAGATGCATCGTTTCGAGCGCCGCGGAGTAGCTCGCGGCGTTGACGTGCTCGTTGAGCACGTCCAAGATGATCTCGGTCGAAGAGATGACCGTTACCGGATCTTCGGGATCGAGCGAATCGAAGATCTGCTTGTTGCGCGGATTGTTGACGCGCGCGATGCAGCGGGCTTTCGATTTCTTCTTGGTGAGGAGTACGACCACGAGGTTGTCTTCGTCGTCGCCGGTGTCGGCGACCACGACGTCGGCCCGCGCCACGCCCGCGGCATCGAGTACCGTCGGATCGCAGCCGTCACCGAGCATCGTCACTTGCCGGTCGATGAGGGTGTCGAGAGCCTTGGCTTTCTTCTCGTACTTCTCGACGACGACGACTTCGTGTTTTTGGTTGATGAGCGCGCGGGTCAGGTACGAACCGACTTTGCCGCCGCCGACGATGAGGATGAACATTTATGCGGTCTTCGCCTGCGGCGTTGCGCCGTGGAACATGGTTGCGAATTCGCTGATCGCTTCGGGTGCGACGATCGCGTTGATCTCGTCGCCGAGTTCGAGCACGAGCTCGTTGGAAGCGACCATCACGCCGTTCGTGCCGCGCCGAATCGCGGCGATGCGGATGCGCCCCGGGCGCTCGATGTCCCCGACCTTCTTGCCCGCATCGACGTCGGTGACGATCGCCGCGAGCGACGTTACCTTGCCGAAGTCGAACGAGTGGCCCGGATCCCACGGCGTCTCCATCAACGTGTCGCGGATGAGCTTGGCGCCGACGGTCGTGGGAACGACGGTCTGGATGCCGAGTTCGCGGTACATCTGTCCGCGCGGCGGATCGTAGATGCGTGCGACCACGCGCTTGATCTTGAACATGCGCTGCGCGATGAGCGCGGCCATGATGTTGCGGTTGTCGCCATCGGTCACCGCGACGAAACCGTCGGCGGTTGCGGCGCCCGCGCGCTTGAGCACGTCGTAGTCGATGCCGGTGCCGACGACGACGTGTCCCTTGAACTTCTGGCCGAGGCGTTTGAAGGCGGAGGGGTTTTCATCGACGACGATGATTTCGTTGCCGTCCGCGTCGAGGAGTTTCGCGAGTGCGGAGCCGACGCGCCCGCACCCGACGATCAGGTATCTCATGAGCGAGTAGGAGCGTTCCCAGGCATTTTGACTTTCCCCTGGTGGGAGGAGCCGTGCCCGAATCTCAGAATAAGGGGGAGTTTTGTCGGGGCGTGGCTCAGCTTGGTAGAGCGCTACGTTCGGGACGTAGAGGTCGCTGGTTCGAATCCAGTCGCCCCGATAGCTTCCAAGCCCGGGGCTTACGGCGGAATCGCCGTGAGCCCCGGTTTGATTCCTACGGGTTAGTAACGTAGCGCGGTGTTCGCGAGATTCAGTCCGGCGTCACGGCGCGTGTTGCGCGCCGCCGAGCAAGAGTGCCGGAACCACAACCAATACTACGTGGGTGCGGAGCACCTCATGCTCGCATTGCTCGAAGAGCGTGACGCCCAGATCCTCGAGATGCTGCGCGGCGATGGTATCGATTTTCGCGAGCTGCATGCCGACGTTCGTCGCACCCTCGGGAGCGCCGAGGAACGGCTCTGGGAGGGCATCCTCGTGACGCCGCGCGTTCGGAAGATCGTCGCGATTGCCGAACAGAAGGCCGGCGACGGTGAACTCGAACCCGCCGACCTGCTCGATGCGCTGCGCGTCGAGGGCGGCAGCCTCGCGGCCGAGCTCCTGCGCCGTGCCCGCCGAAACCCCGCCTCCTCGCTCGAGTAAGGAAGCCCGTGGAACATCTCCAGCACCTGATCATCGGCCTGGTCGACAAATTCGGCTACGGCGGCCTCTTCATCGGCATGGCGCTCGGCAATATCGGCGCCCCGGTCGGTAGCGAGATCGTGCTGCCGGCAGCCGGCGCCTTGACGGCGACGGGCCATCTGCCGCTGCTCTGGGCGACGATCGCGGTGGCGATCGTCGGCGAACTCGTGGGGGGCAGCGTGGGGTACGCGATCGGCCGCTTCGGGGGACGCCCGCTGATCGACCGCTACGGCAAGTACGTGCACCTCACGCACGCGAATCTCGACCGCGTCCACGCCTTCTTCGCGCGCTACGGCAGCTTCGCGATCTTCATCTGCCGCTTCGTGCCGGTGATTCGCGGGATCGTCTCGATCCCGGCGGGGCTGGCCGAGATGGACCTGCCGCAGTTCTATCTGTGGTACTTTCTCGGGTCGGCGCTCTTCTGCGGCGGGCTCATCGAACTCGGAAACGCGCTCGGCGCGCATTTCGACGCGATGCTGCCGCTCTTTCACAAGTGGGGCTTGATCGTGCTCGCGCTCGCGCTCGTCGCGATCGCGGTGGCGGTCGTCATGGCCCGTCGTAGCCGCGCTCGAGCCAACTGAGCACCGCCGCGCGCCGCTTGCGCAGACTCTCGATCGTGGCCCGCGCGATGGGGCCGCCGTAGCGCTTGTTCAGCGTCGCGTGAATGCGACGATGCTCGATGTTGTGCCGCTGCGAGAGCTGCGCCACGAGGCCCGTGAGCGAGCGGCGCAGGAGCTCTTTCTCCTCCGCGACGCTCAGAATCGGATCCTCGGGCTCATCGAAATCTTGCGGGTGGGTCGTCTGCGGCAGCGGGGCTTGCCGCTCCGGCTCCGGTTCGCTCGCGAAGGCATGCGGGTTGAAGAGCGGTCCGAAGTCGAGGACGCGTTCCCCGTCGACGTTGGCCGCGATCGCGGCGAAAAGATTGTCCACCTCGCCGCGCTCGGTGCGTACGCGCTGCGCCAGCGCGAGTTCGTCGAATTCGCGTTTGACGTGCAGCACGCCGCGCACGTCGGAGGTAATGCGTGCCGCGAGTTCGCGCAGTCTCGGATCGTCGGGCAGATAGACGAACGCGTGCTGCAATCCGCCGCCGCGTTGCGCGCGCACGAAGCGCCCGCAGAATTGGCGGAAGTACATCTCGGTGACGACGTTACTGGCATACACGCCGACGCGCAGGCGCGGAATATCTACCCCTTCGGAGACCATGTGCACGGCGACGATCCACGGCTCGGTGCCGCGCGCGAACGCGGCGATCTTGCGCGAGGCGCCGTCTTCGTCGGATAGGACGAGCGCGGGTTCGTGCCCGGTGCGCTCGCGCACGAGCGCCGCGAGCTTGCGCGCGTGCTCCTGATTCATCGCGATCACGAGCCCGGCGGCGTCGCGGTGCTCGCCGCGGCGCAGTTCGAGCAAGCGCTCGTGCGCCTTGGCGATCACGTCGCCGATCCACGCTTCGTGCACGAGCACGGTGCGTAGGCGCTCGCTCATGCGGCTCTTCGAGCGCAGCGACTGTTCGAACGACGCGGCGTGCAACTCGCCGTCCTTACTCACCCATTCGGCATAGCCGCCCTGAAGCGGGAAGAAGAGCGGGCGGCAGACGCCGTCGCGCAGCGCGTCGGCGTATCCATAGGAGAAGTCGGCGATGCACTCGCTGCGTTCGTAGCGTACGAACGGAATCGCACTCCCGTCGGAGCGGAAGGGCGTGCCGGAGAGGCTCACGCGGTGTACCGCGCGCGCGAACGCCTCTTTGAGGGCGGCGCCCCACGACGCCGCGTCGCCCGCGTGGTGAATCTCGTCGAGGATCACGAGGGTTGGAACGGCGAGGAGCTTGCGATAGAGGTCGGGAGCGGCGGCGATCTGCTGGTAGGTGACGGCCGCGCCGTGCACGTCGGGAGCGAGCCCGCCGTGCGCGTTCTCGAAGCGGTGGTCGATGCGAATGCCGGCTTGCGCCATCGCCATCGCGGTCTGCGCTTTCAGGTGTTCGCGGGGCACCACGGCGAGCACGCGGCGCGCCATGCGCGTGGAGAGCACGGCGTGCGCGAGGCGCGCGGCGAAGCGCGTCTTGCCGGCGCCCGGCGTCGCGACGACGAGCGCGTCTTTCGGGCGATCGGCCCACCACGCGTCGAACGCGTCGCGTTGCCATTGCCGAAGCGGCAACCTCCATGAAGCCAGGCGCTCATCCATGATCCGGCACGTTTTTTTCAAAGTCTTCGGGGCCGAGGCCTCGAAGGAGTTTTCCGAAAGCACCTTATGCGGACCGACGAAGAGCAGGCGACCCTCGAGCGCACCTTGACGCAGATCCCCGACGTTCCCGGCGTCTATCAAATGATCGATGCCAAGGGCGGGATTCTCTATATCGGCAAGGCGGTCTCGCTGCGCAATCGCGTGCGCTCGTATTTCCAGTATTCCGCCGCGCACCACATCCGCACGCAGGCGATGGTGGAGCGCGTCGTGGACGTGCGCACGATCGTCGTGACGAACGAAGTCGAGGCGCTGATCCTCGAAGCGAACCTCATCAAGCGCCACCAGCCGCCCTTCAACGTGCGCCTTCGTGACGACAAGCGCTATCCGTACCTCAAGGTGACGAACGAGCCGTTTCCGCGCGTCGTCTTCACGCGTACGGTGCGCGACGACGGCGCGCGCTACTTCGGGCCGTACACCAACGCCCACGGCCTGCGCGAGCTGGTGGATCTGGTGCGCCTCGTCTTTCCGCTTCGCACCTGCCGCGAGCCGATCGACGGCAAGCGCAAGCGGCCGTGCCTGCAGTACCACATCAAGCGCTGCCTCGCGCCGTGCGTCGGCTATCAGAGCGAGGACGACTACGATCGCATGATCGACGAAGTCGTGCTCTTCCTCGAAGGCAAGCAAGATTCGCTGCTCGCGCGGCTCCAGCGCGAGATGATCGACGCCGCCGAGCACTACAGCTTCGAATCGGCGGCTCGCATTCGCGATAGGATCGTGCACGTGCGACGGGTTACCGAAACGCAGAAGGTGGTGTGGCGCTCGCGCCTCGACATGGATCTCATCGCGACCGCGCGCGCGCAGGGCCAAGCCTGCGTGCAAGTCTTCCTGGTGCGCGGCGGCAAGCTCATCGGCCAAGAGCACTTCATCCTCGACGGCGTACACGATCAGAGCGATGCGGAGCTGATGGAGCAGTTTCTCACCCAGTTCTACACCGCGCGTACCGCGAGCGCGCCCGAGCGCGCGATCTCCGCGCTGCCGTCGCGCGTCGCGCGCGACAATCAAGCGCCGGTGCCGGAGAAGGCGCGCGCGCGCCGTGCGAGCGCGAGCGGCGCCGCGGTGCCCAAAGAAGTGCTCGTGGAGGCGCTTCCCGGCGAGGACGGTACCATGATCGCGGCGTGGCTCTCCGAGCTGAAAGGTCAGCGCGTTCGCATCCTGCAGCCGCAGCGCGGCGAGCGCGCCGAATATCTGCGGCTCGTGCAGAAGAACGCGCAGCAGAATCTCAAGGCCTTTCTCGCGCATCAAGAGGTGCAGGAGAGCGCGCAGGCGCGCTCGCTCACCGAGCTCGCCGATGCGCTCGAACTGCCCGAGCCGCCGCATCGCATCGAGTGCTACGACATCTCGAACATCCAAGGGACCAATCCGGTCTCGTCGATGGTGGTCTTCGTCGAAGGGCGCGCGAAGAAGAGCGAGTATCGCAAGTTCAAGATCCAGTACGACCGAGGCCCCAACGACTTCGCGATGATGCAGGAGACGTTGCGCCGGCGCCTGCGCTATCTGCGCACCGCGACCGACGAAGCGGGCGATCCGACCGCGCGCGAACTCGCCAAGCGCGAGAAGTTCAACAAGACGCCCGACCTGCTCTTGATCGACGGCGGTAAGGGGCAGCTACACGCGGTCGTCGAGGTGCTCGACGAACTCGACATGACGGGCATTCCGGTCGCCGGCCTCGCGAAGGAGCACGAGTGGCTCTACGTGCCGGGTAATCCCGATCCGATCGTGCTCGCCCCGAACTCGGCGGGCTTGCACTTGATCATGCGCATTCGCGACGAAGCGCATCGCTTCGCCATCACCTATCATCGACAGCGGCGCGACAAGGCGATGACGCGCTCGGCGCTCGACGCGCTTGCGGGCGTCGGCCCGGTGCGCCGCAAGCGTCTGCTCACCGCCTTCGGATCGGTCGCCGCGCTCAAGCGCGCCAGCGTGGACGAGATCGCGGCGGTGAAGGGCATGACGCCGGCGCTCGCCGCGACGGTGAAGCGTGAGCTGGAGAGCTCCGCGGGGCGTTGACGAGGCGCGCCGCGTCGGAACGCGAAGGAACAGCGCACCGAAAGGAGGCTCGTGATGCACTGGTTTCTCCGCTTTCTCATCACCGCAGCCGTACTCTGGATCATCGCGAAGTACGTCCCCGGATTCCAAATGAACACGCTTACCGATGCCGCGATCGCGGCGGTCATCTTCGGTATCGTCAACGCGATCATCGGACCCGTGCTCAAGCTGATCTCGCTGCCGCTCACGATCGTGACGCTCGGCCTCTTCTCGATCGTCGTCAATTGGGCGCTCTTCGCGCTCACCGTGTGGCTCTCGCCGGGCTTCAAGGCGACCGGCGTGCCCTGGGCCGCGTGGGAGTCCACGCTCGTCGGCGCGATCGTCATGATGATCGTCACGACCTTCGTGACCGTTCCGTTCTCGCGTTCCGACGCCGACGCACGGTAGGAGGGGCGACGCCCTGCGCATTCTCGTAACCAATGACGACGGTGTCGATAGTCCCGGCATCGTCGTCCTCGCGCAGGCGCTGCAGGCGCTCGGCGATGTGACCGTCGTCGCGCCCGACGGCGATCGCAGCGGCGTCGCACACGCGCTCTCGATTCACCATCCGGTGCGCGTGCGCGAACTGCGCGATCGCGGCGTGCGCACGTTTAGTTGTTCGGGAACGCCCGCCGACTGCGTCGTCGTCGGCAGCTACGAGTTGCTCGATGCGCCGCCCGATCTCGTGGTGAGCGGGATCAATCGCGGCGCGAATGCCGGCGACGACATCACCTATTCAGGGACGATCGCCGCCGCGAACGAAGCGCTGCTCGTCGGCGTGCGCGCGATCGCGGTCTCGCTCGCGGTCTCGTGGCCGATCTCGACCGAGTTGCCGCATTGGGAGACCGCCGCCTCGTGCGCGGTCGATCTCGCGCGCGGCATGGACGCGCTCGCTCTGCCGCCGACCACGCTCGTGAATCTCAACGTCCCGAACCTTGCGCCGAATGACCTCCGCGGCGTTCGGTGGACCAAGCAGGCGAGAAAGCGCTACCGCGATCGGACGGATCGCCGCCTGGACCCGCGCGGCGAGACCTACGTGTGGATCTGGGGCAGCGTGAACGATGCGCCGATCGACGAGGCAAGCGACCTCGCCGCGCTGCGCGACGGCTACGCATCGCTCACGCCGATCTCGATCGATCGCACCGACGAAGTAACGCTCGCCCGTCTGCGCGAACATCCCGACGAACGGGTGTGAGCATCGTATTGGAAAGGTATTGCGCCGGTTCATGGATCGAGCCTTGATGGAGGACGCGGCGCGTCGGTATGACGCGCGCGTTAAAGAATTTCAGCGGGGGCTGCTCTCGACGGCGCTGGTCGCGTTGCCGGCCACGGTGTTGATTGCGGCGGTGCTCGGCTCGTTCGAGATGCGGGAGCTCGGCTTCATCGCGCTCGCGGTGCTCGTGTTCTCGCTCGTCGCGCTGCCGCTCGCGCATGCCGTCGATCGACGGTATCTGCGGTACGTACGCGACCGCATGGATCCCTCATCGGGGCTCTCGTTCGAACGCGCGATCGCGCACCTCAAGTGGTTCCGCACGCAGATCGTCCTGAATTTTATCTTCGCATACGCGTTCGGTGCCGTCGTCGCGACGATGGCCGGCAACGTGCTCGCGGGGTATCCGGCATTCATGAACGTGCTCCCGGTGCTCGTCGCCGGCGTCGTCGGCGGCGCGATGGTCGAAGGCGCGCTCAACTATTTTATGAGCGAGGCGCTCGTCGCCCGGCTGATCGGGATCATGGCGAGCGTGCGCGGGGAGTTTCCGCCCGTCTCATCGCAAGCACAAGGCGGTATCGCGCGGCGCTTCATGGTCGTGCTCTTCGTCGTGATCGCGGTGACGCTGCTCGCCGTCGGCGGGAGCGGACTGCATCTGCTCGCCGGGCTCAATGCGGGCACGATCAAGCCCGAGCAGGCGATGCACCTGGGCATTTTGTACGCGGGGCTCTCACTGCTCGTCGCGCTCGCGATCGCGTTTCTCGCCTCGCGGATCCTTTCGCGCGGCATCACGCGCCCGATCATGCATACCGTGGAGCTGATGGATCGCCTGCGCGCGGGCGACGTGCTGCGCAACGACGAGCTCTACGGCGAGCCGCGTTACCCGCACGAAGCCGGGCTCTTGGTCGCGGCATTCGCCGATGCGAACGTGGGGCTCGCGCGGCTCGCGACGAGCGGCGAACGCCTCGCGGGCGGCGACTTGGCGGTGCAGATCGCGCCGAATTCGGATCGCGACGTGGTGGCGATCGCCTTCAAACGCGTGGTCGAAGTGATTCGCGACGTCGTCGGCAACGTGCGCGAGACCGCGGCGCTCTTGGAATCGTCGGCATCGGCGCTCGCCTCGCGCGCCGACGGATTCGCCTCCGACGCGAGCGCGAACTACGACGACTTGGGCGATGCCGTCAAGACGATGGCGACCGTAGATGAGGCCGTCGCGCGCGTCGCGACCGGCGCGCGCGAACTCGCGAGCACGGCCGCCACGATGCGCGCCGTAGCCGATCGGCTCGGTGCCGCGGCGCAGACCAACGCCGCCGGTTTGGAGCAACTCGCGCAGACCGCCAAGGCGACGATCGAAGCGGCCGGTGAAGTCCTCGAACTTTCGACCTCGGCGGGATCGACCGCCGACGCCGCGTCCGCCGCGATTCTGCAGGCGGATCGCACGAGCGAAGAGGCCGCGGGCGTGATCGCCGAGCTCGTGAAAACGATGGAATCGCTGCGCATGAGCTCGCTGCAGATCGGCTCGATCACCGAGAAGATCGACGAGATCGCCGACCAGACCAACTTGCTCGCGCTCAACGCCGCGATCGAGGCGGCGCGCGCGGGCGAGCACGGCCGCGGCTTTGCCGTCGTCGCCGACGAGATTCGCAAGCTCGCCGACTCGTCGGCGAACGCGACCAAAGAGATCGCCTCGCTCATCCGCACCGTGCAGGACGAAACCGATCGCGCCGTCACCGTGACGCGTCGCGGCAACGATGCGGTGGAGCTCGGGCGCGAGAAGACCGCCCTCGTCTCCGATGCGCTCGCGCGCATCGTGGATAGCGTGAACATGGTGCGCGCGCGTATCGCGGCGGTGGTGCAGGCGCAGCAGGAGCAGAAGCGCGCGACCGACGCGCTCGTGGAGTCCACGTTCCTGGTGGAGCGCTTGACCGGCGACAATACCGAAATGGCGGGCTCGCTCGCCACCCTGGCGGAGAACCTGGAGCAGTCGTCGGCCTCAGGCGCCGACGCGGTGCGTAAGACGAACGAAAACGTGAACGCCGTCGCGGAGCGCGGCGAGCGCATCGTGGGCGCTTCGCACGAACTTCTCGGCCTCACCGGCTCGCTGCGCGGTGAGGCGCAGCGCATCCGCGGCGCGGTTGCCGAGTTTACCGGCGACGGCCCGGCCATCGAGGGCGAGCGTCGCGACGCCTTGCCCCGCTAGCGGCGCAGGCGCCACCCGGAGCTTGCGGCGCGTGTTATAGTAGGTGTCTGACCATGGGGCTGAACTAGGCTCGACGAGGAGATCCGTGGTCGGCGTTAGCAAGCGGAGTTGCGAGCTCTCCTAAAACGATCGCACGGCAATACCTGCCAACAACGAATACGCACTGGCTGCCTAATTTAGGCTAGTCACCGGACGCAGAGAGTCGGCCCGAACCGCTCTGCCTTCCGGCCAAAAATTCGGGCTGGTACGACGGCGTGGTTTGACCGGCGTACGAGACTAAGAACCTGCTGCGTACGGTAAGTCCCGCTTTGAGACGTCCGTCCGAGTAAGTCAAAGTCAAAGCTGAGCTTGGAGAATGCGCCGGTTAGGCTTTTCGGACTCGGGGGGCAGTACCCCGACAGCTCCACCAG
>JAGWSR010000110.1 GCA_028869385.1 bacterium | reverse complement strand
GCGAGAAGGTGGCGATTCTCGAGACGCCCGGTGAAGACGAAGACGACGCACGCAACATGCAGACGATCCTCGCGATCGAACGAGGCGCGCGCCAAGCGTCCTGACGATGTTCATCGTGCACGTGGACATTGACGCCTTCTACGCGAGCGTCGCCGTGCGCGATGACCCGAGCCTGCTCGGTAAACCCGTGGCGATCGCCGGCAATCATCGTCGCGCCGTCGTGCTCACGGCATCGTACGAAGCCCGCCCCTACGGCGTGCGTTCGGCCATTCCGCTCTATCGGGCGCACGAGATGTGTCCGCACCTCGTGGTCGTGCGCCCCGACATGGCGAAATACAAGGAGATCTCGCGCGAGGTCTTTGCGATCCTCGGCGCGCGCGGTCACGCGGTGGAGGGCCTCTCGCTCGACGAAGCGTTCATCGCCGCGGGCGATGTCACGCTCGCCGAAGCGAGCGAACTCGCGCGCACGATGCGCGCGGAGGTGCGTGAGCGCGTCGGACTGACGATCAGCGCGGGCGTCGCGCGCGGGAAGTTGATCGCGAAGATCGCCTCCGACAGCAGTAAGCCCGACGGACTGCTCGCGATCGAGCCGGGCGAAGAGGCGGCGTTTCTCGCGCCGCTGCCCGTCGGGCGCCTGTGGGGCATCGGGCCGAAGACCGCGGCGAAATTGCAAAACGTCGGCATCACGACGATCGGCGACGTGGCGGCGCTCGACGACGCGCGCGTGCGCCAGCTCTTCGGCTCGTGGGGCATCGAGGTGCGCGATCTCGCACGCGGCATCGATCGGCGCACCGTCGAGCCCGAACGAGAAACGAAAACGATCTCGACCGAGGAGACGTTCGAGTACGACGTGCGCGATGAGCGCGTGCTCGCGAACCTGCTCAAAGACTTCGCGAAAGAACTCGCCGAGAAGCTCGAGCGGGAAGACTGTACCGCGGCAACGGTCGGCATCAAGATCAAACGCGCCGATTTTCGCATCTTCGGCCGTCAAACGCATTTGACCGAACCGACGCGCGACGCACGCCGCATCTACCGCGCCGCGCTCCACTGTCTCCAGCGCGCGCACCTCAACGGCACGCCGGTGCGTCTGCTCGGCCTACGCGTCGCCTCGCTCGTTCCGGGAGAAGCACGCCAACTCGGCCTCTTCACGCCCCCCGTGTCACGCTGAGCGAGCTGTGTCACGCTGAGCTTGTCGAAGCGGCAAGCGCCTTCAGCGCGTTCGCGACGTGAGCCGTCGCCATGAATTGCGAGTTAAACGCGTAGCGGATCGTGCCGTCGCGTGCGATCACGAACGTGGCGCGGCCGGGAATGATGCCGAAGGTCTTCGGCACGCCGAACGCCGTGCGCGCGTTGGCGTCGGGATCGCTCATCAGGCGAAACGGAATCCGGTGGCGCGCTTTGAAGGCGGCGTGGGCATGCTGCGAATCGGAACTCACGCCGACGACGTCGGCGCCCGCGTCGGTGAACGATTCGTACGCGTCGCGAAACGCGCAGGCCTCGGCGGTGCATCCCGGCGTGTCGTCTTTCGGATAGAAGTAGAGCACGACGGGCCGATCGAGCAGCGCGTGCAGCGTCGTGCGCGCTCCCGACTCGTCGACGAGCGCGACATCCGGGGCTTGGTCTCCGGCTTGAAGCATGGGGGCGCCTCCGAGCGACTAGATGTGGTCGGTGCTCCAAACACCGTCGGCGCTGCTCGGCGTTGCAGCGAGGTGCAGCCATCGCTCGCCGTTGCGGCTGAGCCCCGCCGCCATCAAGAGCGCGTCGGATCGTTTGCGCACCGATGCTTTCGGCAAGCGTTCGCGGGCGCCGTCGGGCGGGAGCCAACCGGTTACGCGGTGCAGATCGCCCGCCGCGCTGCGCAGCAGCGCGGGCACGAGCGCGGCCGCCTCGGCGTCGGCAAAGCCGAACTCGTCGAGGAGGTAGGCGTCGTGTTCGGGCGCGCGCACGCCGAGCACGTAGGCCGCGATGCCGCGGCCGCGGCGCACGACCAGATTCGTCTGCTCGCCCACCGAATGTTCCGCACCTTGCTGCATGCGCAGGCGCAGCCACTCCCACACGAGCGGCGTGCGCACGAGGCCCCACCCGCGTCCGCGCTCGCAGAGTTCGAAGCAGCGCCGCACGCCGGCCCAATCGTCGTCCTCGAGGCGTCGTACCTCGATGCGCGGCGTGGCCAAACCATCCACGCGCAACGAGATCGCGCGCGAAGGCAAGAGCGTGAAGCCGAGATCGGCGTAGAACTTCGGCCGAATATCGCTGAAGAGATAGGCGAGGTCGTAGCCGTCCTCGCGCGCGGCGTCCAGGTTCATCGCGAGCATCGCGCTCGCATACCCACGCCCGCGCAACTCTTCGGGCGTGAAGACCGCACCGATGCCGAACGCGCGCAAGCGATGCTCGCCGAAGCGCAGCGTGCGCTCGTAGCGCTTCATCGACGCGAGCAGCGTCTCGCCGTCGTACAGGCCGATGGTGCGGAAATGGCGGCGTCCGTAGCCGCTGCGCGCGATCGCTTCGGTCTGTGCGACGTATCGTTCGAAGTCGCGTTTACCGGCCCAGAGCGACGCCGTGCGCGGCAAAACCTCGCGCGCGTAGGTCGGAAGGTCGATCGGTGCGATCTTCACGGCGCGCGCAGCTCTTCGAGGAATTCCGGCGCCGTCATGCCGCGCGTCGCACGGCCCGACGCCGAAACGAGGACTTCGCCGCGAGCGCGTGCGAGCGCATACTCGAATGCGCGGCGCTCTTCGGCATTGTATGCATCGCGCGTCTTGGCCCGGTAGAGATAGTAGCTGAACTTGGCCGTGCGCGACGCCTTAGCGTCACCGACGTTCTCTTTGGGAATCATGCCGAGCGCGGGGCTGAAGAGAAACGCATCGGGCACGTACCAGCGCGGAAACGAGCCCGCGCGCGCGTCGGGGACCACCACGTAAGAGAACTCTCGTCCGCGCGCGGCGTCGATACTGAGGAGATGCACGAATCCGTCGTTCGCATCGGGTTCGCACGATTCGAGGTCGCTCGCGGTGCGCGTCTGCGCATAGTGCAGCACGTCGCCGAGCGTCGCGTGCGGTCGTTGCGCGGCATAGCCCGTGAGGCGTTCGTAGAGGCGGCGTAGGATCAGTTGCTGCGAGCGCGCGCGCGCGGAGTCGGGCGCGCCGTCCATCGCGAGCGCATCGCTCCATACCATGCGGATCAGTTCGCCGAGCGGCGCGTGCGCGAGTTGCGCGACCCAACGCGCGCGCATTTCGCGAAAGTTCGTCAAACGCTCGCGCGCGGTGTCGCTGAGGTGTGCGTCCTGCTCGCCGAAGAGCACGTTCCACCCGAGGCGCACGTCGCGGCGCGGATCCCAGCGCCCGCTGCGCGAGGTCGCCTCCGCGTCGTCGAGCGCGAAGAGTGCGGTCTGCGCGTCCGCCGGCTCGGAGCAGAGGCGCGCGAGCGTGGCGTCGGAGAGATTCAGCGCACGGCCGGAGAGCACGCGCAGGAGCCAATCGTGGCGGAAAGGATCCCAGAGGCTCCAGAGCAGCGCGATGGCGTCGAGCGCGCGCGCATCGGCGAAGATGTTGAGGTCGCCCGCGACCGCGACCGCGATACCGGCGTTCAGGAGCGCTTCTTCGTAGCGATGCACGTCGCCGACCGAGCGAAAGATCAGTGCGATCTCGTGCGCGGGCGTTCCCGAAGCGATGCGCTCGCGCACGCGCTCGGCAATCGTGCGCGCCTCCTCGGCTTCGTCCTTTGCGCGAAAGAGCGCGATCGGCGGCTTGTGCGCGATCCGATGCGGATGCGCGAGTTCGATCGTGCGCGCGACCCCTTTGAATACCGCATCTGGGCGCGCGCCGCGGAAGGTGCTCGTCGCCGAGCGTGCGTCGCCCGCGAGCGTCACCCCGGCGAGCTTTGGAAAGAGGGTCTCGAGCAGCGCGCGTTCGCCGAGCGTTGCCTCTTGCGCGTCGTCGAGGAGCGCGAAGCGATAGCGCGCGCGCAGTTCTTCGAGCAGCTCCTCGTCGTGCTGGAGCAGTTCGGTCGCTTCGGCGATCGCGTCGCGCGCGGTCATGCGCGCCCGCTCACCGACCAGCTCCACGTAGTAGGCATAGAGTCGCGCGAGGATGCGCGCGAGATCGACTTCGCGCGCGTATTGACGCTGCAGTTCCGCCGGTGCGACGGCGAGCGAGTCGCGGTACGCGTCTTTGGTCGCGTAGAGAAGATCGGGATGCGCGAAGTTCGGGGGCTTCGCATAGAACTCGGCGGCCCCGACGATCGAACGCTCGAGAAACGTCTCGGGCGATATCAGCGCGCCGCGCAACTTGCGAATCAGGCGGAACGCCGATTCGAGAAAGCGCTCCGGCGAGCGCAGGCCGGGTACCTCGGGATCGATCTCGCCGGCGGTCACTTCGTCCCACTCGAGCGCAAAGAGCGGCGTCGCCGCGTGCGCGAAGAGTGCCGCCGCATCCACGTCGTCGATCAACTCGATCGGCGTGCCGCCGAGCGTCAACACGTCGCGCGCGACGGCGCCGAG
>JAGWSR010000109.1 GCA_028869385.1 bacterium | reverse complement strand
CGCACAACATCAAGAGCGCGAAGCGCATGGTCGAACGCGTGCGTCCGGAAGTTTGGGACGTCCTCGAAGAGGTCATCAAAGAACATCCGGTGCTGCTCAACCGCGCACCCACGCTCCATCGTCTCGGCATTCAGGCGTTCGAGCCGGTGCTGGTCGAAGGTAAGGCGATCCACCTGCATCCGCTCGTCTGCACGCCGTACAACGCGGACTTCGACGGCGATCAGATGGCCGTCCACTTGCCGCTCTCGGCCGGTGCGCAAGCCGAAGCGCGCATCCTCATGCTCTCGAGCAACAACATCCTCTTGCCGGCGTACGGAAACCCCGTTTCGATCCCGACGCAAGATATGGTGCTCGGACTCTACTACCTCACCTTCCAACGCGACGAGTACGCGGGACCGGCGAAGGGCGAGGCGGCCGACGAGTTCGAGACCATCGCGCGCGCCAAGAAGAAGAACGCGCCGTCCGACGACGCGCTCGGTGCGCTGCCGTCGTTCTACGATCCGAAGGAAGCGGTCATGGCGTACGAGACGCGTAACGCCACGCTGCAAGAGTGGATCTACGTGCGTTGGAAGGGCGAGATGATCAAGACGACCATCGGTCGCACGATCTTCAATCTCGCGTTCCCGCTCAAGTGGAACAAAGAGTTCGTCAATCGCACGATCGATAAGGGCGCGCTCAAGAAGCTCATCACCGATTGCTACCGCCGCTACGGCAACGCGGAGACCGCACGTTTCCTCGATGCGATCAAGGAGCTGGGCTTCCACTACGCGACCCTTTCGGGCACGACGGTCTCGATCAGCGACATCGTCGTTCCGCAGGCGAAGCACGACATTCTCGATCGGGCGCAAGCCGAGGTCGACGAGCTGCACAAGCTCTTCGATCAGGGCTTCATCTCGGATGACGAGCGCTACAACAAGACGATCGAGATCTGGTCGAAAGCCGGCGACGCCGTCACGAGTGCGATGCAGGCCGCGCAGAATCCGATGAACCCCGTCTTCATGATGGCGACCTCGGGTGCTCGTGGTTCGATCGCGCAGGTCAAGCAGCTCGGCGGTATGCGCGGCCTCATGTCCGACCCGTCGGGCCGAATCCTCGAGATTCCGGTCAAGGCCTCGCTCAAAGAAGGCCTCACGGTTCTCGAGTACTTCATCTCGACGCACGGCGCGCGTAAGGGTCTTGCCGATACCGCGCTGCGCACGGCGGACTCCGGATACCTCACGCGTCGCCTCGTGGACGTGGCGCAAGACGTCATCATCCGCGAAGACGATTGCGGTACCGGTAACGGGATCACCGTCTCCGACATCCGCGCGGGCAAGGAGATCATCGAACCGCTCAGCGACCGCATCATCGGTCGTCGGTCGGTCGAAGAGATCAAGCACGGCGACACGGTCATCGTGGCGCGCGGCGAAGAGATCGACGAAGAAAAGGCCAAGGCGATCGTCGACGCAGGCATCGAATCGGTCAAGATCCGTTCGGTGCTGGCGTGTCAATCGAAGTACGGCGTCTGCTCGCTGTGCTACGGCCGCGACCTCGCGACCGGCAAGACCACCGATATCGGTACGGCGGTCGGTATCATCGCGGCGCAATCCATCGGTGAACCGGGCACGCAGCTCACGCTGCGCACGTTCCACACCGGCGGCGTCGCGACCGAGGACATCATCACCGGTCTCCCGCGCGTCGAGGAAATCTTCGAAGCGCGCAAGCCGAAGGGTCAAGCGATCATCACCGAAGTCGGCGGTACGGTCAAGTTCGGCGAAGACAAGAGCCGGCGTACGATCGTCATCACCGACGAGACGGGCGAAGAGCACGAGTACGATGTGCCGCAGGGTACGCATCTCGCGGTGAGCGAGGGCAAGACGGTCGTGCCGGGCGATCAGCTCAACGAAGGACCGCTCAACCCGCACGACATCCTGCGTCTCAAGGGCGAGACCGCGCTTCAGAACTACATGGTTCGAGAAGTGCAGAAGGTCTATCGTTCGCAGGGCGTGGACATCAATGACAAGCACGTCGAAGTCATCGTTCGCGCGATGATGCGCAAGGTGAAGATCGTCGAAGGCGGCGACACCCTGCTGCTTCCGGGACAAGTCGTGGAAGCATCGGCGTTCGGCGAAGCCAACGAACGCGCCAAGGCGGCGAACGTGGAGCCGGCGACGGCGAACCCGGTGCTGCTCGGCGTCACGAAGGCGTCGCTCGCGACGGAGTCGTTCCTCTCGGCGGCGTCGTTCCAAGAGACGACTCGCGTTCTCACCGATGCGGCGATCAAGGGCAAGTACGACCCGCTGCTCGGACTCAAGGAGAACGTGATCATCGGCAAACTGATCCCGGCCGGTACCGGTATGTCGCGTTATCGCAATATCGAGATCACGCCCGAGGGTCAGGACGTCGACGCCGACGGACGTCCGCGTCAGCAGTTCGAGATGATCAACGGCTACGCGGGTATGACCGCCGACGAAGCGGCGCTCGCCGAGGTCATGGGCGGCGCCGGCGGCGACGGCATGAGCCGTCTCATGAGCGCCTACGAGCGCAACCGCGAACCGCTGACGGTGCAGTACGAAGGCGAGTACGACGAGAACGTCTCCGTGCACGCCGCGCCGAAGAAGACGCAGTACGATCGGATCAAGGGCATCAACCCCGAAGATCTCTAAGCGTCAATCGCTTCACGCAAAGAAACGGCCCGGCGAAATTCGCCGGGCCGTTTCTTATTGGTGCGGTGTGTGCTGCGAGGTTACGACGGATCGAGAGCCGAGTGGCGACGGCGGAAATAGCGCGCCTCCACGTCGCGCTGCGCGGCGGCGAGGCGTTCGCGCATCTCGCGCGTCGGCACGCGGATCTTGTCGACGAGGCGCAGCGTGCGCATGAGTTTGATCGTCCACCAGGTGATGTCGATTTCGAACCAGCGCAGTCCGTGGCGCGCGGAGAACGGAAACGCGTGATGGTTGTTGTGCCAGCCTTCTCCCCACGAGAGCAGCGCGACCCACCACGAGTTCACCGAACGATCGGTGGTGCGGTACGTGCGATAGCCGGAGAAGTGCGCCGCGCTGTTTACGAGCCACGTCGCGTGATACGTGAAGACGAGTCGCACGCCGATGCCCCAGATCACCCACGACCATCCGCCGAGCGCGAAGAGCAGCACCGCGAGCGCGATCTGCAGCGGAACGTGGAGATGGCGCAATGCTTGATAGAACGGATTCGGCCAAAGGTCGGGCGTGTAACGCTCTTCCTGCTCGACCGTGGGGAGATTCTCGTTCGTGCGAACGAGCCACGTGAGGTGCGCCCAGGTGACGCCGCGACGGATGCTGTGCGGATCGCCCTTGCGGTCGGAGTGTGCGTGGTGGATGCGATGGGTCGCGACCCAACCGATCGGATCGCCTTGAAACGCGAGCGTTCCGAAGATGGCGGTGGCGTACTCGAGCGGCTTGACCATGCGCAACGCTTTGTGGGTGAGCGCGCGGTGATAGCAGAGCGTGATGCCGAAACCGCCGGTGATATAGGTGATGGCGACGGCCGCCGCGACGGCGGACCAGGAGAAGAACTGCGGGAGCAGCGCGAGGAGCGCGACCGCGTGAACGATGACCAACGCGAGTGCGGTGGCCCAGTTGGGACGATGCTGCATGGCGGCTGATTCAAGAGGCGAGGCGCGGGGTCCGCTACCAGGATTCAAAATCATGCCAGCCACATGGCACCCAAGCGACGTAAGCTGGCCTCGTCATGGATCCCCTCGTCGCCGTCCGCCGCCTCCCCGTCCTTGCCGAACGCGCCATGCGCGCTTCGATTCTCGCCGCGATCGATCGCGGGCGCGTCACGCCGCGCACCCTCATCAACGATGCGCTCATGCGCTTCGAGCGCGCGGTACAAGCGGAGGCGTGCAACGGCATTCGGCCGGCGCTGCTTTTCAACGAGCGCGACCGAATCGTGCGCGAGGTCCGCGGATTCATCGACGGACGGATCGCCGCGCGCCTCGCGGCGCTTCCGCGACGCGACCTGATCGCGCTCGGGCGCGACGCCGCTCCGTTCGATGCGATCGTGCGCAACCGTCATGGCCGGGCGTATGGAGTCGTGCTGCGGCGTCTGCCGAGCGATGGCGCGCGACTCGACCTCCTCCAGCGGGTGCGCGAAGCGGCCAGACGTACGACGAGGACGCCGCTTGCGGGCGTCCTCGTGTACGACTTCTCGTCGGGAGTGGTCCGGCTGGTGCTAGACGATGCCGGCGCGCAGCGCGTGAATCGCCACCTGCGTGCGAGCTGACAAGTTCAACTTCGCCAAGATGTGCGAGATATGGTTCTTCACGGTCTGGTCGGAGAGTTCGAGTCGACGACTGATCTCTTTATTCGAGAGACCCTCGGCGACCAGGCGCACGACCTGGAACTCGCGGTCGGAGAGCACGGAGCGCATTTCGCGAGCCGACGTGGGTAGCGGCTGGAGATGGCGTCTGCCGGAGCCGTGCGGGCGCGGCATGCTCTTGAGCACGTCGAGCAATTGCCCGACCGTCAGATCGCGAAACTCGTCGAGGAAGCGTTCGTCGACGCGGATCGCTCCGGCGCTCTCCGTCGCGGTCGCGACGGCGATCTCCGGATCGAGGGAGAGCAGCCGCTCGACCGCTGCTTGCAGGGTCGGGTCGCTGCTTTGAACGGAAACGACCGCAGGTTCGAAAACCTGGGGAAGGACGCTCATGATTGCCTTTCCGTGGCTCGGCTGGCAACAATAAGGCTATAAGTCGGACATTTCTTAGGTCTTACGTCCTAATTACAAACTAGTTACAGATGCATTACAATAATCGGGTGAGTCAAGCTGGCGAGCTCCCGCGCTCCGATGTATTGGCCCGGCTACGCCGGGTTCAGCCGGCGATCGCCGCACTCAGCGCCCCGGCGGGGTACGGCAAGAGTACCCTCGTGCGTCAATGGCTTGCGGATCGTTCGGCCGTGTTCTGTGACTGCCGCCAGGCCTCCGACGCGCTGCGTATCGCCCGAGCACTCGTGCCCGAGATCGCTCCCGAGCTTGAGGATGGCGGCTCGACGATCGCCGAGCGCATGGAGCGCGCCATGGCCGTGTGGCAGGCAGCGCAAGGCCGGGTTGCCGTTTTCGAGCACTTGGACGAGCTCGCCGCCAACGACGCGGCGCTCGCCGCCATCGCACACTTCATCGGCGAGCGCCCGCAGGGGGCGCAGATCGTGTTAGTCAGCCGGGCGTCGTTGCCGTTTGTCTTGACGCGCTTCGCGGCGCCTCATGAAATCTGTATGCTGCGCGCACGCGACCTCGCGTTCGACGAGCGTGACCTCGCCGCGCTGCTCGATCGGAAACGCGGCGACGCAGCCGTGACGGCGGCTATGGGGGTGACGGAGGGGTGGCCCCTCGCAGCGCTCCTGGTCAAGCGGCTCGATGCGGAGGCACGCCTCGACGAGATCCTGGGTCGTCTCGACGTCATCGCCGCGGAAGAACTGCACGAGTATCTGCGCGATGAGGTCTTCGCAGGATTCGATGCGGAGTTCGCGCGCGCGCTGGCCTTCTGCGTCGCGTTGCCCCAGCCCACGCTGCACGACCTCGAGCGCGTCTCCAGCGATCGCGCGATGGCCCAGCGTGTCGCCGCGTACGCCGTCGAATCGCCGTTCGTCACGCGAGCCACCGACGGCGTCATCACCGTGCATCCGATCGTAGCGGCCTACATGCGCGAGCGTCTGCCGCAGAACGGTGTCGTGCTGATGCGCGACGTCGCTCTCCGCTGCGTCGAGCATGCGGAGTACGTGCGCGCGGCCGAACTGCTCGCCGAATGCGGCGATCGCTTCGAAGCGGCGCGGACGCTCGCCATGCAAGAGCTGCTCGACGTCCGCACGCTGCCGCGTGGGTACCTCAAAGTGCTCGGACGGTTCGAACCGTCGCTCGTGCAGCGCTATCCGCGCCTGTGGGGAATCGCGACCCTCGTCCGCATGTTTCGCGGCGACCTTCAGGAACTGGTGGACGAAGCGGACCTCGTGTGGCATACGCTCGCACCCGATGCGAGCGTGCACGAACGGTACTACGTCTTCGTGTTTCGCGTCGCGCTACTGCTCGCGGTCGGCCGCATCGCCGAGGCGCTCGACTGCGTCGACGCGATGTACTCCGACGCCGCGGAGTCGACCGTCTGCGACGAACGCCTTCGCCGTCGGCTGCTTTCGCAGCGCGGTATCGTGCGCGCGCGCGCCGGACAACTCGCCGAGGCGCAGGGCGACCTGCGCGCGTCGCTCGGGCACGCGGACGAACAAGATCTCGTGGCGTCGGGCGCCTATCTCGCGCTCGCAGCCGAGATCGCTCGCGCGCGCGGCGAGAACGCACTCGAACGACAACTTCTCGACCGCGCGATCGAGCACGCCGAGCGTGCGCGTCTGGAGAACTATCTTGCCTATCCGCTCGCCGAGGCGCTCGCCGGCGCGTGGCTCGCGGGCGAAGTGCATCGTCAGCACGCGCTGCTTGAACGGCTCGAAACGCTCGTCGCGCACGGCGATATCGAGGGCTTGCGCGCCTTCACCGCTGCCGCGCGCGGTCGCGAATTCGCGCCGAGCGGCGCGGACCTGCCGCGCTTCGCGTTCTTCGGACGCCTCATGCTGCTCGAACACGTGCGCGAAGATGAGGAGCGGGAACGTCTCGTGCGCGAACTCGTCGCGAGCGCGCGGACGCTCGGCTCGCCGCTGCTCGT
>JAGWSR010000108.1 GCA_028869385.1 bacterium | reverse complement strand
GGGGTCGAGACCGATTTTCGCCCGGCGCAAAAGGCGCATCCGGGGCTGCGCTGCGGCGACTACGACGCTCTCCTCGCGCATTTACGCGCGCACGACGTCGAAGTGCGCGAGGATGATCTACCCGCGCAACGCCGAGCGTACATCGACGATCCGTTCGGCAATCGCATCGAACTCGTCGCAGGATAAAACGAAACGCCGCCCCTTTCGGAGCGGCGCTTTTGCGCATAGCGCACACCGCATGCACGTCGCGCAATCGGGTGGGGTTGCGCGATGCTTGAGCGCCCGGGAAGTCCGTGGTCACCCTTCGACAGGCTCAGGGTGACACGTAGTCATGGTGACACGTTGTCAGGCTTACCATAGCGTCAGATCGAGCGGTGTGAGACCGGCACCAAATTGCAGCGGCGACTCGTTCAAAACAACCTGCGATGAGAGATACGGCGAGTTCGACGGACCTTTGACGATATAGAGCGGGCCCTGAAACCCGTTAACGAGGCCGGAGTAGGTTGGATACCACGTCGTATTGCCGAGCACATCGATTCGGCCCACGCTCTCGGACTGCGAGTCCGTGAAATAGACGTAATTTCCACTCGCGATGACACTTTCGATCGTCGGATTCAACGTACTCGGTAGATCGTGCGTGGCGACAACCGCGCCCGACGTCGAAAACTCGACGAGCGTCTTCGTGCCATACGCAAACGGCATCCAGAACTGCCCATCCGGGCCGACAACGAATCTTGACGGAGTCGCCGTTGCGCCGGGCAATGTATATTTCGTGAGCGCTCCGGAGGTCGTGAGCTTATCGATATTCGCACCATCCTGAAACCACAGATTTCCGTCCGGCCCGGAGACGAGGCTCGTCGGAGCGTTCGTCGTCGCGGCGACCACGGAAACGTGCCCGCTCATATCAACGCGTCCGATACCGACGCTATCGGCGACATAAGGGTCCGATGCGCTCAGTGTGAACCACATTGCACCATCCGGGCCAAGAACCAATTGACCGATATCACTACTTCCCTGCTGCATTGACTGTGGACCCGGAAACTCACTGATTGCGCCGCTAGGCGTGACGCGAATCAGCACACCGGAGAAGTAACTTTGATCGAAAAACGTCGTCCAGATGTTACCGTCCGACCCAGCTGCAATTGGTGCGTTGCCTTGGTCAATCACCGTCGGCGTTGTGTCGGTATAACTCGTGACGTTCCCGGTCGGCGAAATTTTCGCTATAACGCTGGAACCGTAGTTGCCGCTAAAAGTCGTCCAAAAATTTCCGTCCGGTCCAAATGCGGCATCTCCCACGACTCCATTCGACTGAGCCAATCCCGACACGAGATTTTCCTTCGGGAGGCTTGAAACGCACGCGAACTGTGTCTGCAGCGCACCTTCTGACGCCGTCAACGTGAATCGGACGCCCTTGCCATCGAACACGAGTGGCGCAGTTTGCGAGGCGTTCGAAAATACTGAGGCCGTTAACGCGGTTCGTCCGGTCGTGTCGTCACTCGTAAGCTGAATCGGCACCTTGAGCCCCCCGGTAATCGAAACCCCGTATTGATCGCGAACCGATATGGCGACCTGGTCGGTCGAGGGCGCTCCCATCACCAACGGATTCGCAAGGGAAAGGCTCAAACTGGCTGGGCCCGTTTCGTAGACGGCAAAGGTCACCGGATGTAGCGCGGCCACCGAAATTGATCCACTATAGACGATGTCCAATCGCGCCGTCGCACCAGTGACCACCGCCGGTCCCGCGACAGATCCCCAAAGATTCGAGGGCGGCGGCTCATACGATCCAAGGTACACGTTTTCGCCAAGGTACGCATTGCTCGACGGTGCGGTCAACGTAACCCCGGGAACCCCGCCCAACTGAATCGGCTGCGTGAAGGTCAGGCTGATGTACATGAGCGGCGTATTGGAGCCGGTCGCAAATCGTACGGGGAATTTCTGCGAATGGATGCCGCGTTGGAGAACCGGAACGCCGGCGGGCGGCGCGGTCGTCACCGTCACGGTAACGAGCCCAAGTCCCGCTCCGGGGCTTGCACCCGGTAGCGGCGCAGCCCCAGGCAGTGCCAGAGTCCCAGTGAATCCGCCGCTCGAAAATGGAACCGTTGTTGGCGTTGCCTGCACGACATATTGGCCCGGCATGAGCGATGCCGATGTCGTTGGCGTAGGCTGAGGAGCGCTCGGGGTGCTCGGCAGCGTACTGCCTCCCCCACCGCCACCTCCGCAAGCACTAAGCAGGGCGCATGATGCGAATGCAATGAGGAAATAGGCGGTCTTCGTCAACGCATGCCTCGACGTGGAAAAGTGGGAGGCTGCCCTCGTTCACCACATGCGACGATCACACCCCTGGGTCTTTTCTCCCATTAATGCGCGGGGCCGATCCAGCCTCGGGCGATGGCGAACATCTTTGTGTTGATGACGATGAAGCGCCAGAACTGATAGGGCCAGAACGTACGCCAGAATTTTCCCATCGTTCGTTACTCCGGTATCATCTGCCAGCCGGGTTTGGCTTGCAGCTTCCACATGAAGGCGTCGTGCAACAGGCGCTTCGTCCATGCGCCGCCGATGCCGACGTCGAGATCGCACAGATCCATGTCGCGACCGTACTCGGGATACTTCTCGAAGTCTCGCACCACCGGAACCATGATGATCGAGGCCGCCGAGCCGTTCCAGATCGATTTGCCCATCGAGGCGATGCAGGCGGCGGGCATCTCGCTCATGCGCGCGTGATGCGATGGTTCGCGACCCGCGATTTGATCGGCGATATTGTACGCGACGGTGCGCCCCATGATCCCCGAGGCCATCCCCGTGCGCGGCGGGGTGGCTTGGATCACCGTACCGGCATTCGTCTTCTTCCCTCTCGAAATCGGATGCGGGGGCGCGAACGCGATGCCGGCCGCGTACACGTTGTCGTACGACGGCGATCGGTACAACGCAGGCCAATCGTGAGCGCGATATTCGTCGTAGGCTTTCGCCGAATAGTCGGCATCCACGCGCATGAAGCCGTTCGGCAACGTCATCTTCTCGGTGATGTCGCTCCCGTCGTGCGCGACGTACTTGAGCGGGATGCCGCGAAATTGCGGAATCAGCATCGCGAAATCGTAGTCGAGCGTCCCTGGATCCACGCCGACTTGATCGTAGGTGATCGTGCCCTGTTCGACCTTCGTAACACCGGCGGCGATCATCGGCTTGATCTTGGACTCGTCGAAGAGCATCTGCACGAGCGCCTTGCCCGTCACCACGCTCCCGCGCTTCTTCGCCTCCACGCCGTCCACGCCGAAGTCGCCCGGATCGGGCTCGTTCGTGAGCCACACGAGATCGGCCTTATCGCGCAAGCCGCGATTACGAAGATCCCAGTCGAGATTCATCACGTATTCGAACGCCGCGCCCTCGCAGGTGGCGGCGGGATGCCCCACGCCGACGACGAGTCGCTGCCGTTGACCGCGCTCCATCGCGCGGACGCTCTCGAGATAGGCGTCCCGCGCCGCCGTCGCGTGTTCCACCGAGCAGACGCTCTGTGTCGTGCCGCACTTGGGGCCCAATCCCGGCGTTCCCTCGAAATTGAGGTACGGGCCCGTCGCGTTCAGGAGAAAATCGTACGCGATCGTCTGCGTGGATCCGTTCGGGAGACGTACCGTCACCGTGCGGTCGTCCGGCGCGACGATCTCGGCTCGTCCGCCAACGTAGGTGATGCCAAGTTTTTCGTACACCGGCGCGAGTTCGAAATGCACGCGCTCGGGCGCCATCGTACCGGTGCCGACCCAGATCAGACTCGGAAACCACGTGAAGCGATTATTTGGGGCGACGACCGTGATCTGCGCCGTATCGCGAACCAGGTGTGAGAGATGCAGGGCTGCCGTGTGACCGGCAAACCCCGCACCGAGGATGAGGATATTCATCGAGTCCTCCCGGCGTCGTCATAAGAGCCCTGCGACGTAACGCAGTTGGACGACGCTCTGCCGCAAGGCGGCTTCGCTTTGAGTGAGCGTTTGCTGCGCGGTGCGATCGCGCAACTCGGCGTCTTGCAGCTCGAGCGCGGTACCGACGCCGCCGCGGTAGCGCACCTGCGCGAGGCGCAAATTCTCGTCGCTGTAGGTGACGAGGTCGCGCGCCGCCTCGACGCGCGCGGCTGCTTCGTTCAGGTTCAGGTAGGCCTCGCGCACCTCGACGTCAACGCCGTTTTGCATCTGCGCGAGACTCAACTGCGCATCGTGCAGTCCCGCATCGGCCTCGGCGACGCGCCCGGCGGTATACCCGTTGTCGAAGAGCGTCCAGACCGCCGAGAGTCCAAGCGAGAACTGGTTGTGGTAGCCGCCTACCACCGCCGGCTGGGTGTTGCCGTCGGCGATCGTCGCCTTGACCTGCGGCACGCCGCCCGCGCGCGCCGCCGTAATGGCGTGCCGAGCCGCATCCACCGCGAAGCGCGCGGCGGCGAGTTCTCCGCGTGCGCTGTGGGCCGATACGAGCAGCGACGCAAGCGCCACACGCGGAGGCGGCGCGTCGAGCGGTTCGGTCGGCGTGTAGACGGTATCGAGCGGTACGTCGAGCACGCTGTCGAGTGCGACGCGCGCGAGATCGACGCCGTTGTCGGCCTGGATGGCATTGACGCGCTCGCTCGCAAGCTCGGCCTGGGCGCGCAGCAGATCCGCGCGTGGAATCGTTCCGGCGGCGAGCATCGTCCGGGCATCGCGCTCGTGCGCCTGCGCCACCGCGACGCCCCGTTCGGCGACGCTCTGAAGCTGCAGCGCCGCGGCGAGATCGTAATACGCCTTCGAAACGCGCGCGATCGTCGCTCCGCGCGCCTCCTGCGCGCTCGCTTCGGCTGCCGAGAGTCCCGCCGCGGCCGCGCTCGCTCGCGCCGCCGTCGCGCCGCCGTCGAAGAGCGTGTATTGCAACGCGAGCAACGGCACGTTCGTGGCGTTGACCGTGCTGAAGGGAATCGCGCCCATCGGCGTGCTGAGCGCGGCGACCGGATTGACGTATTGGTAGGTATCTTGGAGTGCGAGCGACGGCGCCTTCGGCGCGCGCGCCTGGCGAAATTGCGCTGCGATCGCATCGACGTGCGCTAGCGATCGTGCATACTCCAGGTTCTGCTTGAGGCCGAGCGCGACGGCCGTATCGAGCGAGAGCGGCGTTGCCGCGTTTGCGACGAGCGGCAGCGCGCCGAACGCGAGCCCGAAGGCCATCGCGATGACGGGAAGTTTACGCATGTTCGAGCGGCCTCCATGCCGGCGGATTTCCGTTGGCGGAGCGTAGGGTGAGATATTGCTGGCCCTGCAGCGTACCGTATGCGCTCGAGAATGCGATGCGCGAGCGCTCCACGCGGAAGCTTCCGATGAGGTGCGCCACCGCATCCACGCCGTCGCCTTCGCCTCGAAATACCTCGGCGTCGAGCTCGACGCTCTCGCCTTCGAGCATGCGCGGCAACGTCGGCGTTTCGAGCACGAACCCGTCGAGTTCGGGAAACGCGACGAAACTCGCCAGCGCGCGCTGTTCGAGCGGAAGTTGCTCGCTCTGCGCCTCCGCACCAACGCTGCTGCTCGCAAGGCGGCTGTAGATGAGCGGGATCGCAAGCACCGAGAGCACCGCCGATGCGGTCATGCCGAAGACGAGCGCCCATGCGAGACCGCTCCACACGGGATCGGCCGCGATGACGATCGACGAGAGCACGCCCGCCGCCGCGGTGAGAAAGATCGGCCGAGTTCGCGCGGTCGCCGCATCGACGAGTGCATCGCGCAGGGGCACGCCCTCTTTGCGCTTATCCTCGATGAACTCGATCAAAATGATCGAGTTTCGTACGACGATGCCGATGAGCGCGATCAACCCGATCATCGCGGTCGCCGAGAAGTAGATCCCGAAGGGCGCGAGCAGGGCAAAGCCCGGCAGCACGCCGATCACCGCGAGCGGCACCGCGGCGAGCACCACGAGCGGCGTTCGGAACGAACGGAAGCGCGCGACGAGCAGGAAGTAGATCAGGATGAACGCGATCAGCATCGCGCGTCCGAGATCGGCGAAGACGGTGTTGGTCAGGTGCCACTCGCCGCCCCAATCCACGCGATAGCCTGCCGGAAGAGGATGGCGCGCGAGTTGCAGCGCCATGCTGATGACCGCGTAGGTCGAACTCCGTCCGGCCATGTCGGCGCCGACGTAGCTCACGTTTTCATAGTCGTCGCGATAGAGCGGCTGCGCGACGTCGGTCGCCACCACGTTCGTGACGGCGGAGAGCGGTACGAGGCCGCCGCTGCGCGTGGGGATCATGATCGAGCCGAGCGCGGCCGCATCGCGCCGATACTGCGGCGCGAAGCGCAGGAAGATGCCGACCGGCCGGGTGTCGTCGGGCGTGTGGAGCGTCGAGACGCTCGCGCCGTGCAGCGCCATGCCGAGCGTCTGCGCGATCGTCGCGGCATCCACGCCGGCGAGGGCCGCTTTGCGCGCGTCGAACTGCAACTGCACCGCCGAGGGCAAGGCCTTGAAACTCGGATCGATGTCCACGACGCCCGCTTCGTGCTGCATCATCCCGATGATCCGCGACGAGATCGCGCGGCGAACCTCCGGATCGGGCCCGTAGATCTTTGCGAGAATCGTATCGCGCACGGGCGGTCCGGGCGGCACCTGCAGGATGCGCAGGCTTGCACCGTACGACGCGGCGATCTTCTGCAATTCGGGTCGAACCTGTGCGACGAACGGCGCCGATTGAACGCGGCGGTCGTGCTTCGGTAGGAGATTCACGCGAATGTCGGATTGATTCGGCGCGTTGCGAAAGACCGTTCCCTGCAACAACGCGGCGAGATCGGGGACGGAACTGACGCCGGAGAAGACTTGGTAGTTCTCCACCTCGGCATACTGCGCGAGGCGCGCGCCGACCGCGTCGGCGATGGCCGTCGACTGCGCAACCGTGCTCGACGGCGGCGCATCGATCGCCACGAGGAATGAGGTTTCGTTCGCATCCGGCAACATGCGGAACTTCACGAGCGTAGCCACCGGAAGGGCGGCGCTGAGCGCGAACGCGATCAGCAACCCCGCGAGAAACCGTTTGCCGAGACGCGCGTCGTCGAGCATTCGCGCGAGAAAGCTGCGGAACGGACGTACGAAGCGCGGAACGCCGTGTTCGACCTTTGCTTTGCTCTTGCCGAGGAGCTTCATCGCGACCCACGGCGTGATCGCGAAGGCGATCAAGAGCGAGGCGATCATGGCGACCGGTACGTTGAGCGGAATCGGCCGCATGTACGGCCCCATCATTCCCGTCACGAAAAGCATCGGCAAAAACGAGAGCATGACCGTGACCGTCGCGAGCGTCGTCGGGCTGCCGATCTCGGCCACGGCGCGCACCGTGGATTCGGCGCGCGGGCGATTCGGCTCGGCGTGAAAGTGCCGGTGGATGTTCTCCACAATCACGATCGCGTCGTCCACCAGCAACCCGAGCGCAAGGATCAGCGCGAAGAGGGTGATGCGGTTGATGGATTGCCCGGTGAGCATGCCTACGCCGAGCGTGACGAACAGCGTGAGCGGAATCGCCGTCGCGACGATCAGCGCTTCGCGCCAACCGAGTACGAGCAACAGCAGCACGACGATCGCGATCGCCTCGGCGAGACGTTCGATCAATTCGTTGACCGCGAGATTCGCCTTATCGCCGTCGTTGCGGGTGACGGTGACTTCGACGCCCGGTGGCAGGTCGGTCGCCTTCACCGCCGCGAGAATGCGGTTCGCGATGGCAACCGCGTTGCTGCCTGCCTTCTTCGCGATGGCGATGCTCACCGACGGCTGCGCGCTCTTGTCGGCGACGCGCGCGGCGCCGCCGTAGCCGAACTGCGTCTTCGTCTCTTCGGGTGCGTAGCCGAGCGTGACGTCGGCAACTTGGCCCAGGGTGACGGGCTGCCCGTTGCTGACGTTGACGATCTGCGAGCGGACTTGCTCCAAGCTCGAAAACGGTGTCCCCGCGTGCACGGTAATCTCACTCGCGCCGTCGCGCAGCGTGCCGACCGGGGCGCTCAGATTGGTGACGCCGAGCGCTTGCGCGAGTTGCACGGGCGAGAGACCGTAGGCGGCGAGTTTCGTCGGGTCGAGCGTGACGTTTACCTCGCGCGGACGAGCGCCGTACGTGGCGATCGTCGAGACGCCGTCGATCGGTCGAATGGCGTCCACGAGCCGTTCGGCCGCGCGGGTGAGTTCGCCGCGATCGTAGTTGCGACCGTGGAGCGCGAGCACCACGATCGGAATATCGTCGACCGAGAGCGGCGTGATCTGCGGCTGCGACGCACCGGGCGGCAGTTCGTTCAGATGCGCGAAAACTTGATCGTAGAGGTTAACGAACGACTTGGTGGGATCGTCGCCGACGTGAAAGAGCACGGTGAGGATGGACGCATCCTGCGTCGACGTCGCATAGATGTGCTCGATGCCGGGCACCTCTTGCAGCACGCGCTCCCCGCGCTCCGTGATGAGGCGCTGCACTTCTTCCGACGTCGCGCCCGTATAGCGGGTCACGATGGTGGCGGCGGGCATGGTGATCTGCGGGTTCTCTTGCCGCGGTGTCTGGAAGATCGCGATCAATCCCCAGACGGTAATCGCGACGAGGATCGCCGGCGTGAGCTTGGACTGGAGAAAGTAGCGCGCGATGCGCCCGGGAAGGTTCGGTGCGTTCATTACGGCTGCACGCTCACGGACGAACCCTCGGTGAGACGCGCGACGTTGCTCACGGCAACTTGGGTCCCGGCCTTGATGCCCGTCACGGCGATCAGACCGTGCTGCGATGCGCCGGTTTGCACGGGCACGAAACTCGCGGTCTTATCGACGATGGCAAAGACGCCCGACTGGCCCGCACGCGTGACGAGCGCGCTCATCGGAACGCCGACGCCGCGCTGCGGCGCACCGGCGATACTGACGCGCGCGAACATGCCCGGGAGCAGTCCCGCGTGCGGTTCGACGCCGACGCGCACGGTTGCGGAGCGGAGCGCCGGATCTTGCGACGGAACGATCGCGCGGACGCGGCCGCCGAGGGCATCGCTGCCGAGCGCATCGACGCGTACCGCCACGCGCGTGCCCGGCACGAGCGCGGCGACGCGATCTTCGGGAACGGCGATGTCGAGTTCGAGATCGCTCGTGTTCTGCACGGCGACGACGGGACTTCCGGCTCCGACCACGGCACCGGGCTCGACGAGCTTCTGCGTGACCACGCCGTCGAACGGTGCGGCGATCGCCGTCTCACCGAGCGGAACGGCCGCGGCCGCGACGCCCGCTTGCGCCTGCGCCGCGAGTCCGCGCGCCGCCGCAAGGCTCGCCTGCGCCTGCGCATACGCCGCCTGCGACGCGGCGGCGCTCGCTTGCGATTCGTCTTGCTGCTGCTTCGAGATCGCTCCCGCGGCGTAGAGTGCGTTCATGCGACGCGCCGTACTCTGCGCGAGATTCATACGACTGCGAGCCTGCTCGAGTGCGGCGCCCGCGGCGCGCTCGCTGTCGACGGCTGCGCCCGCACCCGCCTGGGCGCCGGCATACTGCGCGCTGTACGCGCTCGGATCGACTTGCGCCAGCACCTCGCCCGCCCGAACGCGGTCGCCGACGCGCACGTTCACGCGCACGATGCGTCCGGCCGCGGCGGCTCCGAGCGTCACGTTTTGCACCGCCGTCAGCGAACCCGAAAGCTCGAGTGGCGCCGCGAACGACGCGTCGCGCGCGACGGCGACGGTGACGGGAACGCTCTGCGCATCGGCGGCGTCGCCGGCGTGCGAAGCGCACCCCGACGCGAGCGTGCCGGCTACGGCGAGCACCGCGATTGCGAGCTTACGCACGCGCGTTGCGCCCGACGCCGAGCATCGCGAGAAAGTTCGACATCAAACACCAGCCGGTGAGCGACGACTGCAATAAGTTCGCGCCGACGAAGGCGGTAAGCCAGAGCCACCGCACGTCGCGAAGCGCCAAGAGGACGCTTGCGAGGACGAGCGTTCCGGCGATGCCGCGCACGGCGGCTTCGACTTTCCAGCCGCGTTCGCGGGCCGGGACGAGGAGCGGATTCGAGATACTCATGGCTCGCTTATACCATACCCCCTAGGGTATTGCAAGGACTCCCTCATACGGGGTACAGTATCCCCATGCCGAGAAAACCGCGCGAACATCCGGAGTCGCCTGAAGGAAAGCTCCAACTCGAGCCCGCGACGACCGCCGAGATCCTCGCGCGCCTACGCCGCGTCGAAGGTCAGGTCCGCGCCGTGCATCGCATGATCGAGCAAGGGCGCGATTGCCACGCGATCGCACACCAAATGGGCGCCGCCAAAGCCGCACTCGAGCGCGCCACGATCCAACTTATGACCGCCAGCATGGCCCAATGCCTGCGCCCCGGCAAGAGCGGCGCAATCGACCAAACGGAAATGAACCGCCTCACCGACACCTTCATCAAAATCCTCAGCTAACGCCCGCTCCCGACCCCCTCCGTGTCACCCTGAGCCTGTCGAAGGGCGAGCGTGCCTTTCTCCACGTCACCCTGAGCCTCACCGTGTCACCCTGAGCTTGTCGAAGGGCGAGGGCACGACACGCGATGCATCCTTCGACAAGCTCAGGATGACACGTGGCGCTCATTGTGACACGGGTGGCCCTTCGACAGGCTCAGGATGACACGGTGAGGCTCAGGATGACACGTGCGGCCCTTCGACAAGCTCAGGGTGACACGGGGCGCTCATTGTGACACGTGCGGCCCTTCGACAGGCTCAGGGTGACACACGCGCGGGGAGGGTTAGATGTCCCATTGCCAGGCGTTCCACCATGGGGTGGCGGTGGGGTTGGGGCGGTAGTCGCGGAGATCGGAGTTGTGCACGAGGATGCGGCGTGCTTCGAAGAGCGGGAGATAGGCGGCGGTGTTCCACAGCACGGCGTCGGCGCGCGCGTAGATGTGCGCGCGGGCGGTGGGATCGTCGGTCGCGAGACCTTCGCGCTCGGCGCGGTCGTATGCGGCGTTGCAGTAACGGTAGAAATTCTGCCCCTTCGGAAACCATTCGTCGCATCCGTAATAGACGTGTGAATCCGGATCCCACGAGAGCGTGCTGCCGTAGATCGCCATGTCGTAGGTGTAGCGATCGATCGGTCCGTCGGTCGAGAATATCTGCTCGTAGGGGTAGGCGCGAATCGCGAGCGCGACGCCGATCTCGCGAAACGTCTGCTGCATCAGGATCGGGATACGTTCGTAGGTCGCATTCCCGGCAACCGTCGCCATGGTGAATGCGAGCCGTACGCCATGCTTTTCGCGCACGCCGTCGGCGCCGCGGCGCCAACCCGCGCGATCGAGCAGCGCGTTCGCCGCAGCGATGTCGTACGGAAGCGCGGGGCGACGCACGTAGCCGATCGCCGTCGGCGCGATCGCGTCGCGCGCCGGTTCGCCGACTCCGTGCGTGATCGTACGAATGACGCCGTCGCGGTCGATCGCGAACGAGAGCGCGCGCCGCACGGCGACCTCGTCGAGTCCGGGTTTGCCGCCGTTGATGACGACCAGTACCTGTTGATTCCACGGAGCGGTACCCACGGTGAAACCGTCCAGCGTGCGATACTGCGGGTAGAGCACCGCGGCCGGCGTCACGATCATATCGAGCGCGTGCGTGCGCGCCTGCGTGAGCAGCGTCTGCGCGCTCGGAACGACCGAGAACTCGATGCGCGCGAGCTTCGGGCGACCGCGAAAGTAGCGGTCGTTGCGCACGAAGGTCATGCCCTCGCCGTGCCGCCACGAGGCGAGTTTGAACGGCCCCGTGCCGATCATCGTACGCGAGAGTTCGCCGCGATTAAAGTTTCCGCGCGCGAGGATGTGCGCGGGCAGAATCGGCTTCCCGCCCTCTTGCAGCGGCGCGAAGAACTGCGTGACGAATGGCGGATAGCGCTCGCGCAAATGCACCACGACGGTGTACGGATCGGGTGTATCGATCGAGGCTACGCGGTCGTAGCCGTCGCGATAGATCGTGAGGTTCTGCGGAGCCACGACCGCTCGCCACGACGCCACGACGTCGCGCGCGGTGAACGCCGCACCGTCGTGCCAGCGCACGCCGTGCCGGAGATGGTACGTATAGGTACGCCCATCGGCGGAGATGCCGCCGTTACGCAGCGTCGGCACCTCGGTCGCGAGGTCGCCCACGAGTCGCCCGCGATCGTCGGAGACCAGCAGATACGAATACACGAGCGAGCTCAGATCGTAGCTGATGTCCATCTGCGAGAGGTAGGGGTTGAGGCTATCGGGCTCGGCGATGTCGGCGATGCGCAGCACGTGCGGGATCGTCCACGGGTGGCGCCCTCCGGCGAGGCCGTGCACCTCGCGCGAGCACCCGGCGAGGAGCAGCACTCCGGCAAAGATCGCACACAGCACGCGCATGGCAACGATTTTCGAGGGGACCGACCCTTCACCTCGAAATCACGACGACGTCACATTACCCCTCAAGACCAGCACAGAATGCAGGAGAGCATGGACGGAGAACTTCGCGCCGACATCGGCGTGTTTGGCGGCTCGGGCTTCTACTCGTTGATCGAGAACGCACGCGAAGTGTGGATCGAGACGCCGTACGGGCAGCCCAGCGATCGCATCGCACTCGGCGAGATCGCCGGCAAGCGCGTCGCATTTCTGCCGCGCCACGGTAAGGATCACCGCTTCCCGCCGCAGTCGATCAACTATCGCGCGAACGCGTGGGCGATGAAGAGCCTCGGCGTCAAGTACATCATCGGACCCAACGCCTGCGGCTCGCTCGCGAAGCACGTCAAGCCGGGCTCGATGGTCGTCTGCGATCAACTCGTGGACCGCACGAGCGGGCGCAAGGACACGTTCTACGACGGCCCCATCACCACGCACGTCAGCTTTGCCGATCCGTACTGCCCGACGCTGCGCCCTATCGCGATCCAGGCGCTGAAGTCGCTCGACATCGACACGCACGAGACCGGCACCGTCGTCGTGATCCAGGGCCCGCGCTTCTCGACGCGATCGGAATCCAAGTGGTTCCAGAACCAAGGCTGGGAAGTCATCAACATGACGCAGTATCCCGAAGCCTATCTCGCGCGCGAACTCGAGATGTGCTATGTGAACATCTCGCTCATCACCGACTACGACGTCGGAATCGAGGGCATCGCGCCGGTCTCGCATCACGAAGTCATGGAAGTCTTCGCCAAGAACAACGAGCGCGTGAAGAACGCCATCGGCAAGATCATCGCGAACATCGATATCGCCGCCGATTGCTCGTGCCAGCACGCGCTCAAGGGCGCGCGAGCGTAAGCTGACGATGCGCGGCGGGCAACGACTCGATCTCGGCATCTACGCGCGTGCGTTCGCGTACCTCGCGACGCACCCGTCGATCCTCGCGCTTCCGTTGCTCGCCGCCGTCGTGGACGTGCTCTTCTCGCATTGGAGCGGCATGGTGACCGATCCGCTCGGCGGGCTCGGCAACGGCATCTTCCAGATGATCGTGCAGATCGTCTATCTCTTCGCCTTCGGCGTGGCGGTCATCCAGGCGAACAACGTCGCGCGCGGCTACAAGAGCGGCTTCGACGACGCCTGGGAAGAGGGTCGTCGCAAGGCCTCGGGCATCATCCTCGCCGCGATCGGCTTTCAATTCTTGGCATTTGCGGCGGCCTACATCGGCAGCATCGCGGGCGGCATCGTCTCGATCGTGCTGCAATTGGTCGCCTACTTCTTCCTCATCCTCACGATCCCGGCGGCGGCGATCGGCGGGCTGCCCGGCAGCCTCGCGATCTCGGGATCGTTCCGCGCGGTGCGCGACAATGTGGTGCCGTGCATCGTGCTCGCGGTCGTGTTCGTGATCGGCTGGATCCTCGTGCCGCAGTGGTTCACCGTCTTCGTCGGCGCGCACCTCGGGCTCTTCGGCTACGAGATCTCGCTCGCGCTCGTGCGAGCGATCGTCCTCGCGTATCTGGCCTTCCCCTTCGCCGTCACGTACGACTCGATCGCGTTTCGCGGCTTCTGGTGAGCGCGGCGCCGGTGAGCGCCATGCGGACGATCTCGCTCACCATCTGCGGACTCACGTTCGTGCGCGCCAGGCGCTGCGCGTCGTCGAGCTTGCTCAGAATCGCGAATGCATCGGGCGTGGCGATCGCCGGAAGCGCGCGAAGTTCGCTGCCGTAGTCCACGGCGAGCAGGCTCGCTTCCGAACTCACCGCGCTGAGCGCCGTCCAATCGCGAACGAGCGACTTCAGTACTTCGAGCCCTTCGTCGAGCGCGTCGCGCGAGGCCCAGCCCTCCGCCGGCGTGCGCCCCTCGACGACCGCGAAGAACCATGCCGCAACCTGCGCGCGCAAGGACGCGTCGTCGTCGCCGAGCGCGGCGATCGCGCGCGTCACGCTTCCCTGCCCGAGTGAAGCGCCGAGCGCGGCGCGCTCGTCGTCGTAGCCCATCCGCAGCAGAATCTCGCGTACTTGTGCCTGTGCGAGCGCAGCGAATCGGAGTTCGATCAGGCGCGATCGAATCGTCACGAGCAGGCGCCCGGGCGTCGAGCTGGTGAGCAGCAGAATCACCCCGCGCGGCGGCTCTTCGAAGAACTTCAGCAACGCGTTCGCCGCGTGATGGGTGGCGAAGTCGATGTCGCCGAGCAGCAGCACGCGCAGGCCGCCGCTGTACGATTGCATGGAGAGTTGCCGCACGAGATCGCGCGCGGTCAGCTCCTCGCCTTCGTAAAAGCCCATCGCCGCGTCGCTGTCGCCGATCTTCAGCACGCCGGTATGCTCCAGAAAGTCGGGGTGGCGCGCGGACTCGCTCCCGGCGAAGAGGCGGCACGAGGCACAAGTGCCGTCGTAGCCGAGCACGCCGGACTTCGGAGCCTCGCAGAGCAGCGACTGTGCGAGCCGCCGCGCGAAGCTCTTCTTTCCGACGCCCGGCGCACCGGTGAAGAGATAGGCGTGCGCGATGCGTTCGCGGTCGAGGCGCCCGAAATACGCCTTCGGCCCGTCGCAGCCGACCACGTCGAAGTGCAGTTCGCTCATGCGATGCGCGCCTCCACGGCGGCGAGCGCGTCGGCGAGCACCTCGGCGGCGCTCTTCGTTGCGTCGATCACGCGGTAGCGCGGGTGCGAGCGCGCGAGGTCGAGATAGCCGGCTCGCACGCGCTCGTAAAAGGCATCGGCCTCGTGATCGAGGCGGTCGAGCCCGCCACGTCGCGACGCGACGCGCGCCCGAGAGATCGCGATCGGGACGTCGAGAATGAACGTCGCATCCGGCTCCCGTCCGCCCGTCGCGGCATCGCAGATACCGCGCAAAAGGTCGAGCGCGATGCCGCGACCGTAACCTTGATAGGCGAGGGTCGAATCCACGAAACGGTCGCAGAGCACGACCGCGCCTCGCCGCAAGGCGGGCTCGATGGTCTCGAGCACGTGCTGCACGCGCGAGGCGTTGATGAGCAGTGCCTCGGTGAGCGGCGCAAGCGAGAGCGACGGGTCGAGAAAGATCGCGCGAACGGCGTCCCCCGCCGGGCTTCCGCCGGGCTCGCGCGTGACGATGGTTTCTCGGCCTCGGTCGCGTAAACGCTCGGACAGGCCGGCAAGCAGGGTGCTCTTGCCACAGCCCTCTATGCCTTCGACGGTGATGAACATCGCCGACGAATCTTCGACGGAGCTGCATTGCATGTCTTTTGGCGGTTCGATGTTCGGCGACATGATCGAATGGTTTCTTGGACGCGCCGGCGATCGGCGTCAGTACAAGCGCCGTTCCGGCGCGTTTCACCTCTGGTACCAGCCGAATCCGAAGGACGAGAGCACGCGCGTGCAAGCCGTCGGCGTGGAGATCTCGCCGAACGGGCTCATGTATCTGATCGAGCAGCCCGTGACGGCGACCGAGTACACGGTCGTTGCGGCGATTCGAGACACGAAGATTCCGCTGCGCGTCAAAGCCGTGCGTAACGACCAGGTGCAGCATCAGGGGAAGACCTGGAACCGCTACATGGTGACGTTCCTCGGCGTCGCAGCCGACCATTGGGACACCATCGTGCGCTACGTCAACGACGAGCCCGAACCCGATCGTCGCAAGATGCAGAATCAGGAAATCAGCGAGAAGGTTGACGACGCCTACCGTCTGCTGCCGCTCGCGCTACAGGAGAAGATCGTTACGATGCTCGTCACCCAAAACAAATTGGACGCGCCGAAACCGGGGCAGACGCCGCTGCTCAAGCTCTTCTACGGCGGGCTCGTGAAGCGTGCGGGGCAGAAGCCGGCGCATCGCTTCAACGTGCACAGCCGCGTCAAGAAGGGCGACGAGATGGTCGCCTACGACACGCGCTTTCTCATCTCCGAAGACGGCCAGATCACCCTGCTATGAAGGTACGAATGAGCGTGTGGTTCTCTCTTTCGGCGGCGCTGCTTTGCGCGCTTTGCGCGTTGTGCACGGCCCCCGCGGTTGCCGGCGACGATTCAACCGTTTCCGGAACGTTCAGCTGTACCGATGCCGGGTCGCGCAGCGGCACGTGGGTCTTCGACGGGCAGGGTCACGTGCACGTAACCTATTCGGACGGAACCGGCGGGGACGGCAGCTATCGCGTCAACGCCAAGACCGCCAGGCCAGACGCGGGATTCGGCGGGATGATGCACATCGCTGCCCCGGGCACGCAGCTCGATGGCTTTCTGACCTTCACCAATGACGGATTCGCGCTCGAGTTCATCAACGGAGTCGAGTTGCGCTGCACCACGATGCGATGAGAGATACCATGGAGCGCCGTTCCGTCGTCGCATAGCGCAGGCGGGATGCACAGTTTCTGTACATCCCGCCTGCGATCGTCTACCTCGGCCGTTATTCCGGCAGTTTGAATATCCGCACGCGACGATTGGGTTCGAGCCCGGTGCTGCGCGATTGCAGCCGGTACTTCTCCGCCAACTGATGCTGCATGCGCCGCACGTACGAGGTCTGCGGCGTGAGCTCGATGCCTTGATTGGTCAGCAACACCTGATACACGGCCTCCTCGGCCTCACGCAGCGCGATCTCTTCGTGATCGATCGACCCCAGGTTGAACACGTCGCGCAGCGCCGTTTGGATCTGCGTGGTCGTGTTGGTCTTGATGGAGTAGATCGGGACGTTATCGGATGCGATCTGCTTGAGCTTCGGCTGGCCTTTGCGTTCGAGGGTCTTGAGCGTGAGCACGACATCGGCTTCGTCCCAGTTGCGCGCGATCGCCGCGTTCACGCGGAGGTTGTGCACGGCGCGCTCGATCTTGTTGCGCGAAACGCCGTACGGGAAGATGAGCATCGGTTTGTCGAGCGCTTCGTCGTGGTGATCGTGATGATCGTACGCGTCGGCGAGATGCGGCATGGATTCGGTATCCGCCTCTTGCACGATCGCCACGTCGCCGCTCGCGGTGCGCTGACGAATCTCCGGCTGCGGCTGATAGCCGCGCAGGAGCGCGTCGACGACCTCGGCGACGTTTTTGTGAATCGCGAGCCGATCGCGATCTTGAATCTCGACCAAGATGTCGAACGTCGGCGGAGCCTTGCGCTCGAGGACGGTCTTGCGCGTGCCGCGGCGGCGCGCCTCTTCGTCGGAGAGCGTGACCGCGCTGATGCCGCCGAGCAGGTCGGAGAGCGTCGGATTCATCAGCAGATTCTCGAGCGTCTGCCCGTGCGCCGTGCCGATCAGCGCGACGCCGCGCTCGGCGATCGTTCGCGCCGCGGAGGCTTCGGCTTCGGTGCCGATCTCGTCGATGACGACGACTTCGGGCATGTGATTCTCGACCGCTTCGATCATCACGCCGTGCTGCAGCGCCGGATCCGGCACTTGCATGCGCCGCGCGAGCCCGATGCCCGGATGCGGAATATCGCTATCGCCCGCGATTTCGTTGGACGTATCCACGATCACGACACGCTTACGATCTTCGGAGAGAATGCGCGCGCACTCGCGCAGCATCGTGGTCTTGCCGACGCCCGGTCGCCCGAGCAGACAGATGGACTTGCCGCTTCGCAGCACGTCCAGCAGAATGTCGATCGTGCCGTACACGGCACGGCCGACGCGACAGGTGAGACCGACGATCTTTCCTTGCCGATTGCGGATCGCGCTGATGCGATGCAGCGTCTGCTCGATGCCGGCGCGGTTATCCCCGCCGAACTGCGAGATACGCGAGCAGACGTGTGCGATGTCCTCGTTCGAGACCGGCGTCTCGGAGAGGTACCGAAAATCCGTCGCAAAGCGGGCCTCGGGCGGGCGGCCCAGGTCGAGGACGACTTCGATGATCTCTTCGAGGTTGGGGAGTCGAACGAGCGCTTGCCGGATGGGCAGGGGGAAGATGTCGAGGAGTTGGGAGAGCTCCCAACTCGGGGAGACGGACTGCGCTTTAACCGCCAACAGTGACCCTCGCTTCCCAGTGGGTTGTACCTGGGACTTTCCCATATCTCGGGTCTGCCCCTTTTGTTGCACCCAAGATGCTGTGGAAGGTGGACCTTGCTCCGCCTTGGAGCGCACGCAGGAGCCGCAAGCCGCGCCAAAAGCGCGACTCAATGACTATGGTTAAATAAAGGCAAGTATTAAGTCCTATTGGTGCTTTTATTAGAAGGTAGAACTCGCCTCACGGGAGACCATCGTCCACGTGAAGGCAAAACTAGTATTTACGATCTTAGCATTGCCGCTCTTTGGCGCGACGTCACTCGCTTCGCCGAGTTCTCAACCCCCAGCGCCTCAGGTAAGCAACACCGTACTGACGACGATTGGCGACTCGATTACTTGGGGTGGCAACGCTTCCGATCGGGCGAAGACAAGCTACGGTGCCGTGCTAGCAAAAGCACTCGGAGCTCGGTCGTGGACGAATCTCGGGATCATCGGCGAGTCGCTCATCCCGGAACCGAATTCGTTCTTTCTCGGGCACACCTCAAACGACAAGCGATATTCACCTATGATCGGCCTGCTCGACGCCGAGGTTCCACGCATTCCACGCACAACGACGATCGTCACCATTTACATAGGCACGAACGATCTCTGGATGGCCGAGCAAACATTAAAGCCAAATCTTTCCAATATCGCCACGATGCGACACACGTTTGACGACGTCGCTCGAGACTGGCGTCGCGATATGCACGATCTTATCGACGCGGTGCGGACTCGCGCACCGCGCGCTACGATCGTGGTCGGCACGGTGATCAACCCGGCAGACAAGGGCAGCATCACGCATCTCAATTTCGAGCCGTACTTAACCTATCGCTTGGCGCTTACGGCTCTCGTCAACTCCATGAATCGCTCGATCGTCAGTCAAAACGTAATCGTGGCCGACCTCAACTGCGATCCGAGGCTCTACGATATTACAAATTACACGACGCCGAACGATGTACACCCGACCGATCGCGGTCACGCGGCAATCGCCGAGGATTTTCTGCGTGCAATGAATGGCGAATCGGGTAAACGCGACTGCGCATATGAGCACGTGTTCGCATCTCCCGCACCACTCGCCACACCATCTGCCAGCCCCTCGCCGTCGTGACGACCCACTAGGACCCGCAAACAGCGAACGAGAGCCCGGCGGTGAGCCGGGCTCTCGTTTTCGCGACGGTCGCACGTTCGTAGCCCACGACGGGCTCCGCGGAAGCACCCGAGCGTGAACGGGTACTCGGTCGTGACGTCGTTGTGATAGATGCACTGCTCGACGCCGTGGAAGAGCCGACCCCGTCGCGCCCGTAGATGCCGAATCCGTCGAACGCGCGCCGTAGGGTAAAACGCGTGAACGATTCACAACAGGCTCCTCCGAGAAAGCGCAAAGCAACGACCACGCAATAGCACGGTCATTCTTGTGCCTTGCTCTGAATCGCGAACGGGGGTTACTGCACCACCCGAATGATCTTGAGCTCGTCGTCGTAGGGCCCCTGAATGCGCACGCCCGCGCGAATCTCGAGGCGAAGGTAGTCGATGAGCTCCGGGGTGATCTCTTCGCCCGGCGAGAGCACGGGGATACCCGGCGGGTAGGGCGAGATCGTCTCCGCGCAGATGCGGCCGGCCGACTCTTTGAACGGCACGAACTCGGTGTCGGCGAGAAACGCGTCGCGGGGCAGCATGCGCATCGGGGGAATCGCCGGAAGCTGATAGGTGCCGCGCGTCATGCGCTGATCGAGAATGCCCGATGGGGCGTACATATCGACGGCGCGATCGTCGCGCGCCAACTCTTCGAACGCATACACGAAGCGTTCGGCCGCCTCGCGCGTGGTGCCGATCGTGAAGAGCGCGACGACGTTGAACAGGTCGGCTAGCTCCACCTGAATGTTGTAGCGTTTGCGCAGAATCTCCGAGGCCTCGTACCCCGTATAGCCGAGTCCGGTCACGCGCACCGTCACCTTCGTCGGATCGAGGTCGTACACGCCTTCGCGCCCTTGCAGCTCTTCGCCGAATGAATAGATGCCGTCGATCTCGTTCAAGCGGCGGCGCACTTCTTCGGCGAGTTCGATCGTGCGCGAGAGCAACGCCGGGCCTTCGGTCGCCATCTGACGGCGTGCCACGTCGAGCGAGGCGACCATCGGCAGATTCGGCGAGGTGGAGAGGAACATCTTGAGCACGGCCTTGAGCCGGTCCAGGCGCACGCGATCGCCGATCTGATGCAGCATCGCGCACTGCGAGAACGCCGAGAGCATCTTGTGCGTCGAGTTGATGCACATATCGGCGCCTGCTTCGGTCGCCGAGATCGGCAATGCGGGATGAAACTTGAAGTGCGGGCCCCACGCTTCGTCCACCAGCAGCAGCTTGCCGCGTTCGTGCACGATGCGCTCGATCGCGACGAGATCCGCCGCGACGCCGTAGTACGTCGGCGAGACGAGATAGACGGCCTTGAGGTCGGGATGTTCGTCGAGGGTGCGCTCCACGGTCTCCGGCGTGACGGAGTTATCCATGTGCATCTCTTGATCGACCGCGGGCTGCATGTAGATCGGATGCGCGCCGCTCATCACCAGACCGCCGAGCATCGATTTGTGCGAGTTGCGCGGCACGGCGATCTTCTCGCCGGGATTCACCGCGGTCATCATCATGCACTGATTGCCGCTGGTCGAGCCGTTAATCAAAAAGAACGTGTGATCGGCCCCGTAGGCCTCGGCCGCGAGCTCTTGCGCCTCTTTGATCGCCTCCATCGGCTGCAAGAGATCGTCAATGCCCGGCATGGGTGTTAAGTCAATTGCGAGGATGTTGTCGCCGACGAACTCACGGAACGCCTGATCGGCGCCGTGGCCCTGCATGTGGCCGGGCGTATGAAACGGCTGAACGCCGGAGTCGACGTACTCCAGCAGCGCTTGAAAATAGGGAGCTTTGGTTTGGTCCACGGGGCACTCCGCTCGGGATTGAACGCGTAATGAGGGGTGAACGCCGAAGCGTTACCCCTTTGCGCTCGCCGAGTGATGCGCCGTCACGAAGGTCGCGCGCGCAAGCGCGCGCATGAGCGCGCGCTCCAGCGTCTCGACCACTGCTAGGCCATGACCTCGAAGCCGAGGCGATTCAACATTGCGAAATCATCTTCGTCGTTGCGCCCGCTCGTCGTCAAGTAGTTGCCGAGCACGATGCCGCTGGCACCCGAGCGCATGCCGAGGTCCTGGAGGCCCTGGAGCGTGATCTCGCGGCCGCCCGCGAAGCGCACGAGCGCCTTCGGCAGCGCCAGGCGCGCCATCGCCACAAAGCGCAGCGCCTCGATCGGCTCGACCAGCGAGCGATCCTGGAACGGCGTGCCGGGGCGCGGATTCAAGAAGTTGATCGGCACCTCTTCGGGTTCGAGTTGCTGCAGCGTGCACAGAAAATCGATCCGGTCCTCGACCGTCTCGCCCATGCCGATGATGCCGCCGCAGCACACCTCCAGGTCGTGCTTGCGCACGAGTTCGAGCGTCGTCATGCGCTCTTCGAACGTGTGCGTGGTGCAGACCGAGGAAAAGTAGCGCCGCGAGGTCTCGAGGTTGTGATTGACCTTGTCCACGCCCGCCTCGACCAAGCGCGCGATCTGCGGCTCGGTGAGAATCCCGAGCGAGACGGCGACCTTGAGCGGAAGCTCGGCCTTGATCAGCTTCACCGCCTCGCAGACGCGGTCGAGCAGCTTGGTCGAAGGGCCGCGCACCGCGACGACCACGCAGAACTCGCTCGCGCCGCGCAGATGCGCCTCGCGCGCCGCTTCGACGAAGCCCTCGACGCTCGAGAACGGCTCGGCATCCACCTCGGTCGCAAAGCGCGCGCTCTGGGAGCAGAAATGGCAATCTTCGGAGCAGCCGCCCTTCTTCGCGTTGTACAGCACCTCGACCGCGATGCCGTTGCCGCAGTACTTCTCGCGCACCTCATCGGCGAGCGCGAGCAGATCGGGAACGTCGGCGTCGGGGAGCACCGCGAGCGCTTCGAGCAGTTGCCGATCGGCGGGCAGAGCTTGATCGAGCACGCGCATGCGTGCGGCTTGGATCGTCGAGTGAGACACGGGAGTTACTGTCCTCGTACCAGGGCGTCAAAGAGCCGCGCGCCCTCGCGGACCGACGCGGCTTCGTCGTTGTCGAATGGCAAAATCCCGAAGACACGCACTTTTCCCTGCAACGTGCGCAGCACGTCGGCGCGGTAGTCGGGCTCGGTCGGTCCCCAGCGCTCGGTGAGCACCGCTCCGGCGAGCGGCACCCCGGCTTGGTTGCATTGGGCGATCGTGAGCAGCGCATGATTCAGGCAGCCCAAGCGCAGCCCTACGACCAAGATCGCATCGAAGCCGCCGAGCACGGCGACGTGACCGAAGTGCTCGCGTGCGTTGAGCGGCACCATCAGCCCGCCCGCGCCCTCGGCGACGACCGCGCCCGTGAGCGGCGCGAGCGCATCCACGAGTTCGCGCGCGTGCACCTCGGCGGCGCCCTGCGAGAGCGCCGCCGACCACGGATCGGCGGGCTTCTCGAAGCGCGCGAGTTCGAGCGAGCGCGTCCCCGCGAGGGCCGCGGCGTTCGCGGCGTCGCCGGGCACGCCGGGCGGGAGGCCGGTCTGCACGAGTTTCACGACGGTCGGCGCCATGTCGGCCTCGCGCAGCGCGAGCGCGAGCGCCGCGGTGACGCGCGTCTTGCCGACGTCGGTATCGGTTCCGGTTACGAAGTAGCGAGGCATCGTTGCAGACTCCGAACGAGCAGGTCGACGTGATCGGTCGAAAGATCGGCGCGCAGCGAGAGCCGCAGGCGCGAACTGCCGACGGGCACGGTGGGCGGACGAATCGCGGGTGCGATCAGGCGCAGCGCGGCGAGTTCCTCCGCCACGCGAACCGCGCGCTCTTCGCTCCCGAGCACCACCGGAACGACCGGCGAGGGATCGGTGATGGTTGCGATTCCGAGTGCGTCGAGCCCCGCGCGCAGGTGGCGCACGCTCGCATGCAGCCGCTCGCGACGATCTTCTTCAACGCGCGCGATCTTGATCGCCACGCGCGCCGCGAGGGCGATCGCGGGCGGCAACGCCGTGTCGAAGATGAACGTGCGCGCCATATTGACGAGCGCCTCGATGACGACGGCCGGACCGGCGATGAAGCCGCCGTGCGCGCCGAGCGATTTCGAGAGCGTTCCGAGCACGACCACGCGCGGGTCGTCGAGGCCGTACGCGAGTCCGGCACCCTCGGGCCCGACGACGCCGAGCGCATGCGCTTCGTCCACGAGCAGCACGTCGTCGTCGTGCAAGTCGGCGAGCAGCGCGTGTAGATCCACCGCGTCGCCGTCCATGCTGAAGATCGACTCGGTCACGATCAACGCGGGATGTTCGCGTTCGTCCTTCGGCGGCAGGGCCGCGTGCGGATAGATGCTGCGCGGCGCGCGCGCCAACCGCATGCCGTCGATGAGCGACGCGTGGTTGAGCTCGTCGGAGTAGATGCGATGCACCGCGCTCGCGAGCACCGTCACCGCACCGAGCGCCGCATGATAACCCGACGAAAAGAGCAGCGCGCGTTCGCGACCGAGCCACGATGCGAGTTCCTCTTCGAGCATCGAGTGCTCGCGATGGCGTCCGCCGAGCAGACGCGCGCCGCCCGAGCCCACGCGCTGTCTCTGCTTGAGCGCGAGCGCCACGCGCGCGTCGGTCGCGAGCGCCAGATAGTCGTTCGACGAGAAATCGATTGCGTTTTCGAGCTGGTGCGAACGCAGGCTGCGGTACCGGCCGCGCGCGCGGATCGCCGCGAGCGATTCGTTCAAGCGGTCGAGGTAGCTCACGCGAGCACCGCCTCGAGCGCGTCGAAGAACGCATCCACGTCGGCGTCGCTCGACGAAAGCGGCGGAACGAACTGCACCGTATCGCCGATCGGCCGCGTGAAGATTCCGTGTTCGTAGAGGGCGTTGCCCGTCGGCCAGCCGCTGCCCGGCTCGCGCAATTCGACGCCGATCATCGTTCCCGCCTGACGCGTCTCGCGAACGCGCGGATGCGTCGCGAGCGAGCGCAAGCGCTCCGCCGAACGCGCCGCGATGCCCGCGGCTCGTTCGAGCGTTCCTTCGCGTTCGAAGAGTCGCAACGACGCGAGGGCGGCCGCGCACGCGATCGGATTGCCCGCATACGAATGCCCGTGAAAGAACTGCTTGCGCTCGTCTGGCGCACCCAAGAAGGCATCGTAAATGCGGGCGGTCGCGAGCGTCGCCGAGAGCGCGAGGGCCCCGCCGGTGATGCCCTTGCCCACGCAGACGATGTCGGGTCGGAGATCGAGCTGTTCGAAGGCGAACATCGTTCCCGTGCGTCCGAAGCCCGTCGCGATTTCGTCCACGATCACGAGCGGCGTGCAGGCTCGCAACGCCGCGTAACGCTCGCGCGGTACGATGCGCATGCCCGCCGCCGCCTGTACGATCGGCTCCACGATCACCGCCGCGACGTCGTCGCGCAGCACGTCTGCTGCATCGGCGAAGGGAATGCTCTCGAACTGCACCGCGCCGAAGCGCGACTTGAAGACCGCGATGTCGGAGAGGCTCATCGCACCGGCCGTGTCGCCATGGTAGCTCTCGACCAAGCGCAGAAAGCGCGTGCGCCGCGGCTCGCCGCGGTGCTGCCAATACTGCAGCGCCATCTTGAGCGAGGCCTCGATCGCGCTCGCACCGTCGCTCGCGAAGAACGCGTACTGCATGCCGCTGAGTTCGCAGAGGCGCTCCGCCAGCTCTTCGGCGACGGGATTCGTCGCGCCGAGGGTCGTCGCATGATCGAGCCGCGCGGCCTGCGCGGCGATCGCCTCCACGATGGCGGGGTGCCCGTGCCCGTGCACGATCGTCCAGATCGAGCTCACCGCGTCGTAGACGCGAGCGCCGCGCGCGTCCACGAGCGCGTTGCCCTCCCCGCGCACGAAAGTACGCGAGGCCGCATCGAAGGACTGCATCTGGGTGAACGGAAGCCAGAGCCGGGAATGGACGTGAGTCATGGAGAGGGCGAACTTCGCGTGGACGCGCCGGTAATCATCGTGGGAGGAGGCCCTGTCGGCCTCGCGCTCGCGCTTGCTCTGGCGCGCTACGACGTTCGTTCGATTCTCCTCGAGCGCGCGCTCGAGCCCGTGCGCGAATCGCGCGCCGTCGTCATCTGGCCGCGCACCCAGGAGATCCTTCGCGACTGGAACGTGTACGACGCCGTGCGCGCGGCGGGCAACTTCGTCACCACGTTCCGCGCGCTCAACGCCTGCACCGACGCGACGCTCCTCTCGGTGGACTTCTCCGCCGTCGACGACGTGGTGGACGATCCGGGCGTGATCGTGCTCCCGCAAAACGACACGGAGACGGTGCTGCGGCGCCTCGTCGCCGCACATCCGCTCTGCGATATGCGCCTCGGCGCGGAGGTGACGGCGCTGCGTCCCGACGCGCGCTACGTGGAGGTCGCATACGCGCAGGACGGCGGCGAGCGTACGCTGCGCGGTGCGTACGTGGTGGGATGCGACGGCGCGCACGGCATCGTGCGGCACGCGCTCGGCCTCTCGCTCGAAGGCATGACGTACGATTCGCGCATCGTGCTGAGCGACGAAGTCCTCGCCGACGATCTCGGCGAGGACGCGCTCGCGCGCGTGCGCATCGATCAGCCGGGCATCTGCGCGGCGATTCGCTTCGCGCCGCGCACCTGGCGCGTGATCGCCTCGGTCGGCAAAGACGAAGATCCGGAACGCGCACTCTCCGAGGCTGCACATCGCGAACGGTTGCGCATGGTCTTCGGTGACGTCGCAACGACGACGATCTGGAGTTCGATCTTCAACATCCATCGTCGTCACGCGCAACGCTTCGTCGTTGGGCGCGTGGCGCTCGCGGGCGACGCCGCGCACCTCAACAGCCCCGCCGGGGGCCAGGGCATGAACGCGGGTATTCAAGACGCCGCCAACTTGGCGTGGAAGCTCGCGCTGACGCTGCGCGACGGCGACCGCGACCCAGCGCTCTTCGAAAGCTACGACGTGGAGCGCCGCGAGATGGTCACCGATACCATCGAGCGCTACACCGATCGCCTCACGCGCGTCGCGCTCGGCTTCTCGCCTCGCACCAAACAACTCGCGGCACGCACGATGTGGCGCGCGGTCCGCGGGCGCGGCATGCAGCGCAAGCTCTGTCGCGCGCTCGGTATGCTGAGCGGTCGCTACACCAAGTCGCCGCTCGTAGACGCGCGCCATCCGCTCGCCGGACGGCGCATCGACGATCTTCGCCTGCCTGACGGCACGCGCATCAATCACCGGCGCGGCGGCCAGGCCATGCTCGTGGTCGCGGGTGACTTTCCGCTCGATCTGCCGCACGTGCGCGTTCCCGTCGCGCCGAAGCGCTGGCACGTGAAGCTGCCGGTCGTGCTCGTCGTGCGCCCCGACGGCTGCGTGGCGGCCGTCGTCGAGAAGCCCACGTTCGAGAAGATCGAAGCCGCTTGGCGGCGCGCGTTCTGCGGAATGCTCCCACTGCCGGTCGCAGCGGTACGGTGACCGGCCGCACAAGCATCTGGATCACCGGCGATCAATGCTCGCCGTTCAACTCCGCGCTCGAAGGCATCGATCGAGCGGACGCCGTCGTGCTGATGATCGAATCGGTCGCGCGCGCGAAACTGATCCGCTATCACAAGCGAAAGCTGGTGCTCATCTACGCCACGATGCGCGCCTTCGCCGCCGAACTCGAACGCGACGGCTGGACGGTCGACTACCATCGCGAGTCGCCCGACTTCGCGAAGGCCTTCGACGATCACGTCGCGCGCTTCGCGCCGCGACGCGTTCGCATGATGCAGCAATCGGAGTACGTTCCGGCGCGGCGTTTTTCGGCGCTCGTGCGGGAACGAGGCCTCGAACTCGAGGTCACGCCGCACGCGAACTTCATCTCCACCAAAGCCGAATTCGACGCGCTCTTCGCGGGCAAGAAGCGGCTCACCATGGAGATCTTCTATCGCGCGATGCGCCGAAAGACCGGCCTACTGCTCGGCGCCGACGGCGAGCCCGAGGGCGGCGCATGGAATTACGACGCGGAGAATCGCGAACCGCCGCGCGCGGGCATGCACTTCACGCCGCCGTACGTGCCGCCCGTGCATGCGAGCACGCGCGACGTTATCGCGATGGTCGAACGTCACTTCGGCGATCATCCGGGCGAGATCGGAGCGTGGGATCTGCCGGTCACGCGCGCCGATGCGCTCGAGGCGGCGCGCGATTTCATCGAACATCGCCTCGACGGGTTCGGACCGCACGAGGACGCCATGATCGCGGGCGAACGCACGCTCAATCATTCGCGCCTCTCGGCGGCGATCAACGTGGGCCTCCTGCATCCGCTCGAACTCGCGCGCATGGCCGAAGCCGCCTACCGTGCCGGCACCGTGCGGTTGCAGTCGGCCGAAGGCTTCGTTCGGCAGTTGATCGGCTGGCGCGAATTCATCTGGCAGATCTACTGGCGCTTCATGCCCGAATATCGCACGCGCAACGCGCTCGACGCGACGCTTCCGCTGCCGGCCTTCTACCGCACGCGCGAGACGTCGATGTCCTGCATGCGCGACGTGCTCGACGCCGTGCACGCGAGCGGCTGGACGCACCATATTCCGCGCCTGATGATCCTCGGGAATTTCGGTTTGATCGCCGGCGTCAACCCGCAAGAGCTCAACGATTGGTTCTGGGCGATGTTCGTGGACGGATACGACTGGGTCATGGTGCCGAACGTCATCGGCATGACGCTGCACGCCGACGGCGGCGTCGTCGGCACGAAGCCGTACGCGGCTTCGGCGAACTATATCGACAAGATGTCCGACTACTGCGGCTCGTGCGCATACGATCGCAAGGATGCAACCGGCGAACGCGCCTGCCCCTTCAACACGCTCTATTGGGATTTCATCGGTCGCAACCACGCTCGCTTCGCCGACAACCAGCGCATGCATATGATCGTGCGTTCGTGGGAAAAGATGGACGAACGCAAGCGCGAGGCCATCGCGCGGCGCGCTCGCGATCTGCGTACTCGTCTCGCCGAGGGAGGCACGCTCTAGCCATGAAGCTCCGCTCGCTCGTGCTGCTGTTCGCGCTCGTCGCCTGCGGGGGCGGTGCGTCGGGAACCGCAGCCTCTCCGCCCGCGGCAGTACCGACGTCACCGACGACGACGCCGACGAGCGCTCCGGCCTGGGTGCCCTCGACGAGCGACTCGTTTCAATGGATTCTCTCGACCGCGCTCGACACGTCGTCCGGCGCCACGATCTACGATCTCGACGCCTTCAGCGCGAGTTCCGCCGACGTGGCGCTCCTCCACGGCCTCGGCAAACACGTCGTGTGCTACATCGACGTCGGCTCGTGGGAAAACTTTCGCCCCGATGCGTCTGCCTTTCCGGCATCGGTGATCGGCAAGCAATACGCGGGCTACCCCAACGAGAATTGGCTCGACATCCGTCAGATCTCGCTCCTCGCGCCGATCATGACCGCGCGCTTCGACCTGTGCAAGAGCAAGGGCTTCGACGCGGTCGAACCCGATAACGTCGACGGCTATCAAAACGACACGGGCTTTCCGCTCACGGCGAACGATCAACTCGCCTACAACGCGTGGATCGCGTCGCTCGCCCACGCACGCGCGCTCTCGGTCGCGTTGAAGAACGACGCCGATCAGCTCGCGCAGCTTCTTCCCGATTTCGACTTCGGACTCGAGGAGAGTTGCTGGGCGCAAGGATCGTGCGGGCTGCTCGCGCCGATGCGCGCCGCCGGCAAGGCCGTCTTCACCGTCGAATATACCGACGCCACGTCGGCTGCGACCTTTACCAACACCTACTGCCCCGCCGCCAAGCGCGCGGGATTCTACGCGCTGCTCAAACACCCGGCGCTCGACGCGTACGTGCTCGCCTGCCCCTAGGCGAAGCCGCTCACGCGACGGTCAGCACGACCTTGCCGGTCACGCGACCGCTCTGCAGCGCCTCGTGCGCCGCTGCCGCTTCCTCGAGCGGATAGGTCGCGCCCACGACGACGCGCAGTTTGCCGGCATCGAACAGCTCGGCGCCGCGTTGAAGAATCGTCGTCTGCCGCACGCGCTCTTCGTGCAGGCCGAACACCTGCGGTGCGGGCATCCAGGTGAAGGCGACGCGAAGGTTGCGCTGCATCGCCTGCGACGGATCGCCGCTCGGCCAGGCGCGCGCGACGCAGGTCACGAGCGTACCGTAATACCCGAGTAGCGCGAGGCTCGCGTCGAACGTCGCGCCGCCGACGGTGTCGAACACCACGTCGGCTCCGCGCCCCGCGCTCCACGAGGCGACCGACGCCGCGACGTCGTCGCGCCGGTAATCGATGGTGTGCTCCGCTCCGAGTCCACGGGCCAGCGCGGCCTTTTCGGGGCCGCTGACCGTCGCCGCGACCCGTGCGCCGGCGAGCGCGGCGAGCTGCACCGCAATGTGTCCCACGCCGCCCGCGCCCGCTTGCACGACGACGCGATCGCCTTCGCGTAGGTCCGCGCGTTCGTAGAGCGCCTCCCACGCCGTGATCAGCACGAGCGGGACCGCCGCCGCCTGCACGAAGTCGAGCGACGACGGCTTGTGGGCCGCGTACCGCTCGTCGAGCACGACGAACTGCGCGTAGGTTCCCTGCTCCGTTCCGTAACCGCCGTTCATGAAGTACACGGCGTCGCCCGGCGCAAAGCGCGTCACGGCCTCGCCGACCGATTCGACGACACCGGCACCGTCGCAACCGAGCACCGGATTGGAACCGTAGCCGCCGTTCGAGCGGATCTTGTAATCGACCGGATTGAGCGCCGCGGCGTGCAGGCGCACGCGAATATCGTGGGCGCTCCGCAATTGGGGAAGCGGCGCCTCGACGACGTGGAGCACGTCGGGGCCGCCGGGTTCGCGCATAGCGATCGCACGCATCGTCGTCATGAAGGGCTAGATGCCGCGGCGAAGGGCGGGGGTTGCAGGTAGTTGCGGAGCCTCTACCCTTCGACCCGTTCGTCGATCGAGACGTTGTAGAGAAACAAGAACTTGCCCCACTCGTCCGGCAACGTGTTGCGCTTGATCTGAATCCACGGGATGTACTTGGGCTGGCGCGGCTTCTTGCGCAGCTTCATGTTGCACTCGTCGGGGGTACGGTTGTTCTTACGATTGTTGCAGCGCATGCACGCGCAGACCAAGTTCTCCCACGTCGAAGGGCCGCCGCGGCTCTTCGGCACGATGTGATCCACGGTCATCAGCTTCTCGCCGTGCAGCCCGCAGTATTGGCAGGTGTGATCGTCGCGAATCAGCACGTTCTTCTTCGTCAGCGCCACCTTCTGCATCGGACGCCGGATGTAGTAGAGCATCCTGATGATCGAGGGCATGCGCATCTCGTACGTGCGCGAAGCGAGAATCCGGTCGCGGTTGTGGACGATCTCGGCCTTTCCGGCGAAGATCAACTTGACGGCGCGCTGGAAACTCGTGATGTTCAGCGCTTCATACGTGAAATTCAAAACGAGCACGTCGCTCACGATCGCTCTCCTCTAGCACGGGTGGGCGGCGAAGATCGGTAAGAACGAAGAAAGCGAGGCGTCATACGCCTCGCTTTCGCACGAAGATCATTCGGGTTTCGGTCAGCATCTGCGTGATGGCTAACCGTTCGTCGGGCCGCAACCTTTCTTTGACCCGTTCGAAGGCCGAGGTCGCGACATCGATCGCGGCTTCGGCCGAGGCGTGATCGGGCTCCCGGCCGTCCTCGTCCGCGAGATAGGCGTGCGCGGCTAACGCGAGCGTTGCGATCACCTCGGTGAGCAACGGTTCGAGTGGGGGGATCTGCCCCTGAAAACCAGACGTGTTCACGTCCGGTGCGGCCGCCTGCGAACTCATCGTAGAGGGAAACTTACGCGGCGGAGGAGGCCTTCCCTACGTGTTTTGCCGCTTCGGCGACCATTGTGAGGAAGTACGCGTGCACGCGCGGGTCACTCGTGAGCTCGGGATGGAACGAGGTGCCGAGCACGTTACCGGAGCGGACCATCACGCCGTGCCCGTCGCGCTCGGCGAGCAACTCGACCGAGGGCCCGACGCGCTCGATCCACGGCGCACGAATAAAGATCGCCGGAAACGGCTGCGATCCGAGGGCCGGGATCACCATCGGAATCTCGGCGGAATCGTTTTGGCGCCCGAACGCGTTGCGACGCACGGTGATGTCGATGAGATCGAGCGTCGGCTGCTCCATCCCCGCCACGTCGTGCGCCGCGACGATCATCCCCATGCACGTGCCCCAGAGCGGCATTCCGGCGCGCACGCGAGCCTTGATGGGCTCGACCAGGCCAAAGCGGTCGAGCAAGCGCACGACCGTCGTCGACTCACCGCCCGGGATCACGAGCGCCGCGACGCGCTCGAGATCGGCGGGCGTTTTCACGGCGATCGCCTGCGCGCCGGCGCGCTCCAGCGCCGCGACGTGCTCGACCACGTCACCCTGCAGCGCCAACACGCCAACCAGGTTCGGCTTCGCCGAACCCTTGGCGTTCAGGGCTTCGCCCTGAGCCGCACCACTCTGCATTAGTTGCCTCGGGTGGCGAGGAGTTCCGACTCGGGGAGTTTGCGGAGGTCGATGCCGGGCATCGCGTCGGCCATGCCGAGCGAACGGCATGCGTCGGCGACGATCTTCGGATCGTTGTAATGCGTGGTCGCATCGACGATGGCGCGCGCGAACTTCTTGGGATCGTTCGACTTGAAGATGCCGCTGCCCACGAAGATGCCCTCGGCGCCGAGTTGCATCATGAGCGCCGCATCGGCCGGCGTCGATACGCCGCCCGCGCAGAAGAGCACCACCGGGAGCTTGCCCGTCTCGGCGACTTCGCGCACGAGTTCGTACGACGCGCCGATATCGCGCGCGCGCGCCACGAGCTCTTCTTTGGGCACGGTGGTCAACGTCGAGATCGCATCTCTGATCGCGCGAATGTGACGCACGGCTTCGACGATGTTGCCGCTGCCGGCCTCGCCCTTGCTGCGAATCATCGCCGCGCCTTCGGTCACGCGCCGCAGCGCTTCGCCGAGATCGCGCGCGCCGCAAACGAACGGCGTGGTGAAGGCGTGCTTGTCAACGTGGTAGAGATCGTCGGCGGGCGTGAGCACTTCGGATTCGTCGATGTAATCCACGCCGATCGACTGCAGCACTTGCGCCTCGGCGAAGTGACCGATGCGCACCTTGGCCATCACCGGAATCGTGACGGCGTCCATGATGCCCTGGATCAGTTCGAGCGAGCTCATGCGCGCCACGCCGCCCTGTGCGCGGATCTCGGCCGGAATGCGTTCGAGCGCCATGACGGCGACCGCGCCGGCTTCCTGCGCGATGACGGCCTGTTCGGGGGTAACGACGTCCATGATGACGCCGCCCTTGAGCATTTGCGCGAGCCCGCGCTTGACGGTGAGGGTGCCCTTCTCTTCCATGTCTCCATCCTATCAGGGGTTTCCAATGGAGACATTAGAGACAAGTCTTACGGTTGCGGACTCGCCTCGTTAACCGCGGTCGATGTTGCCGGCACGGGCGATGCCGAAGCGGCCGCGCCGGTGCCGGCCGGCGTGGGGCTCGGCGTCGCGGACGCGGCGCCGCTCGGCGGCGGGGTCTGATCCCAAATGGGAATCTTGGGATTGGGCGTCCAGCGCGGCTTCGGCGTGGGGGTGGCCGCCGGCGGCGCGGTGGGCAGCGGTTTCGGCGGGATGCGCGGATCGGGGAATCCGGGATCCGGTGCGGCGGCGAGCGTCTGCGAGCCCTTCCAATCCGGGCCGAACGGCGCCGTGGTGGCCGCCGGGACCGGCGTGATCAGCGGCGTGGTCTCGAGACTGCCGTGCTCGCTCGTACGCGTGAAGACGCGGTCGCCCATGCGCTCGCCGAACGCGATGGCGATCAGGAGCACGACCACACCGGCGGCCATGACGAGGGTGGGAAAGCGTTTAGAGGGGTCCATGCGGGAGGGTGAACATTCGGCGCCAGCGCTCCGCCGACTCCTGCGGGAGCGCCGAACGGATGAACATTCCGCTGGCAAGCTCGAATCCGGCCAGGGTGGCGAGGCGCGGCACGAGCTCCAGGTGCCAGTGAAAGGTTCCCGGAGCGGCGTGCGGATCGCTCGGGACGAGCACGTTGAACGGCGACGCCGCCCCGAGGTTGCCGAGCAGCACCTCGACCGCCGCCGCGAGCAATGCGCCCGCCCCCGTCCACGCCGCCTCGCTCGCGCGATCGAGCGAGAGCGAGCACTCGAGCGGCGCGAGCGTGAGCGCCCAACCGAACCGCGAGTTCTCACGCACGTAGGCGATTGCCGCGTCGTGCTCGGCCACCACGAGCCCGCGCTCGCGCGCCGCGTGGATCTCCGCGCACCACGGGCAGCCAGCGCCCGCGCGAGCTGCCTGCGTCATCGCCTCCCAGCGCACGGGGCGCCGCGCGACCGCGATCGCTTGCGTGTGCGGATGCAGGATGGTCGCTCCGGCATAGGCCCCGCGATTCTTGAAGAGCACCGGCCAACCGTGGGGGAACCGCTCGCGCAGCGCGCCGTAGCGTTCGCGCCACATCTCCATGCCCTCGCGCGTGATCTCCACATCGTGCGTCGGCGCATCCACGATCACTTCGTGCGCACCCTCGGGCGGTACGACGGCGGGATACTTGTTCGCAAACGCGCGCACGCGCCACTCGCGCTCGCCGATGCGCGCCAGTTCGGGCGGCGTCTGCGCCTCGTTGCCGGGGCAGAAGGGACACCCGAGCGAGGGTCCGTCGCGATACTCGTTCGGCCGCGCGCCGCGCGTCGCGCCGACGAGCGTGTACTCGCCGGTGATCGAGTCGCGAATCACGCGCGAACGCGGCCGCCGGCGAGCGGCACGACGTCGAGCTTCGTCGCGCGCGCCTTACGATCGGTCGCCTTTCCGATCATCTGCACCTCGCGAAGTTCGCCGGCCTTCATCGCCACGCGCGCCGCGCGCCCGCGAAAATCCACGTGAACGGTGCGTTCGCGATCGAGCATGTTACAGAGAAAGATGCGCACCGCACCGCCCTCATCTTCGAACGCGACCGCTCCGATCTCGACGGGCGAGACGCGCACCTCATGGCTCACGTCGCGTCCGGCGTAGATGCACGCGAAGGGCTCTTCGGCCGAGAGTTCGGGCATGTCGCCGTAGATCGCGTCGTTTTTGAGATCGATCACGTAGCTGCAGCGCCGCCCGCCCCAATGCACGCGCGCGGCCGCGACCCATTGCCACCCTTCGGGTCGAAGCGGTACGAGGTGTGGGCGTCCGCTCGTGCGATAACCGTCGAGTCCGCCGACCGTCTCGGCCACCGCCCAGAGATACTTCGCGCCGGTCCACGGCGAGAGGTACATGCCGCGATTGGCGAACGAACCGCCGTCGAACCACTCCGCGAACTCGCCCGGCACGGTATTGCGCGCGCTGCCGACCTCCATCGTCTCGTAGATCGCGTCGAGAAAGCGCGCGCACTCCGCGACGAAGCCGTTGCGCGCGAGCGATACGGCGAACCACAGCGTCAGGTCGGGCCAGACGCCGCCGAGCAGTCCGAATCCGTACGAGGGAAAGTACCACGCGTCGGCCGTGGAGATGGTACGCAATCCCACCGGCGTCACGAAGTCGGCTTCGAGCAGACGTTTGAGGATCGCGCGGCGCTCGTCGGGATTGGCGACGTCGAAGAGCACCGGAAAGACTTCGTCGGCAGTGAAGTTGTCTTGGTAGTTCTTGTCCTGATCGTAATTCAGCACGAACGCGCCGGTATCGCTGTTGAAGAGATACTCCATCATCGCGGCACGCAGATTCTGCGCCTCTTGCGCGTAGCGCGACCAGTGATCGGAATCGCCCGCCACCGCGCAGAGCATCGCCGCCGCTTCGAGCGCGAAGACGCCCTCGGCGTTGATCTCCGTCACCGCTCCATCGAGCGTATAGTACGGGATGATGTTCCGCCACGACGAGATGCCGTACATATCCACGCCCTTGGCGCGACAGAAGAGCAGCCCCTGATCGTCGCGCTGCGAGAGCATGTAGTCGGCGAGCTTGATGACGAGCGCGACGCGGTCGCGCACCCACGCATCGTCGAGCGTCGCGTTGTAATGGTGCAACATCGCGATCAGGTGCAGCGGGGTGTCGTCGTTGATATTGAGATCGTAGGCGGTCTTGTACCCGTTGACGCCTCGCACGTACTCGATCATGAGTCCGGACTCGTCGACGAAATCGTTGAAGACCTCGAGCGCGTCGCGACTAAACTGCGGCATGAAGTAGTCGAAGCCGTGGACGAACCACGACGTATCGCGCGAGACCAAGATATCCGACGGCGGCGAGTTCGTCGAACCCCAGCCGTGCGGATACTCCTTGACGATGCGCAGCATGTTGGCCTTAGCCCACACCACGCCGCGGCTGATCGCGGGCGACGGCGTGAGAAAGCGCGCGTCGGCGAGGCGCTCGGCGTAGTAGCGTTGCGTGTCGTGCAGCGCGCGCTCGTCGGCGAGCAGCCTTTCGAGCACCGGACGGCTCTTCGCCGTTCCGTCCTTGTGGTACACGACCGCGAGGCGCAGCGATTCGCGCGCGCCGGGAGCGATGGAGATGCGGTACTCGAAGGCGCCGAAGATGCGGCGGCTCACGTAACGCGCGAGCTCCGGGCTCACCTCGTCGAAACTCGGCACGTCGTCGCCGAGCAGCGAGCCGTTACGCATGTTCTCGACCAGCACTTGCTCGCGCACCGAAATATCGGCCGCGTGCGGAGCGCGCGACGCGCCCCACCACCGCTCGGCGCCGGTCTGCACGTTGCGCGAAGCGATGAAATCGCCCTCGGACCAGGCCGAGACTTCGGCTTCCGGTTCGCCGTAAAACCGTTGTCCGACGAGCATCGCCCAAGGAAAGAGCGTGATATCGAGCTCGGTCGCGCCCGGATTGTAGAGCGTTACGTCCACGACGAAGGAGACGGTTCGCTCGAACTCCGGTCCGAACGGCACGTAGAACGCTTCGGTGACGTGCACGCGATTCTCGAGCGTGAATTCGGCGATCTGCGCGTAGGGAACGAACGTGAATTCGCGCTCGATCTGATGCGGAAAGAGCGTGCGATCCGATCCGGAGATGCGATAGGCGATGTGATGCGTGCCGAAGATGATCAGATCGGTGTCGGCGTCCCACAGTCCGCGAATCCCGCCCTTGGCGGTCGATTGCGCGTAGGATTTATAGTTGCCGAGCAGCATTCCGTACGGCGTCTGCGATTCGTGTAGGACGTACGCGCAGAATTCGTTCTGCTGTGCGTCGTAACTCGGCCCCATGCTCCGTTGCTACGCGCTTCGCGCAGGCGCCCCTTCGTGACGAACGAATAGCACGGTTGCTTCCGATGAAGATCACCTGCCCCGCCAAGATCAATCTCACGCTCGAAGTGCTGCAGCGCCGCGACGACGGCTACCACGCGCTGCGAAGCCTCATGGTGCCGCTCGAACTCGCCGACACGCTGGGCATCGAGCCCGCCGACGCCTTCTCGTTTTCATGCGACGACGCGGAGCTCGAGAACGATCGGAACCTCGTCGTACGCGCCTGCCGCGCCGTGGACGACGGCGCGCGCGTGGCCGTGACGCTCCACAAGCGGATCCCATCGCAAGCGGGCCTCGGGGGCGGTTCGAGCGACGCCGCAAGCGTGCTCCTCGCCGCGATGGAGGGCGCCTTCGGGCGCCGCTACGCGCACGATTGGCTCGCCGTCGCTCGCTCGCTCGGCTCCGACGTCCCCTTCTTTCTCGCCCGCTCCGGAGCACTCGTCGAAGGCACCGGCGAGCGCGTCACCGCCGTCGGCGCGCTGCCGCCGTGGCATGTCTTGGTCGTCAAACCGCCCGTCGCCGTCTCGACCGCGGCGGCCTACGCCACACTCGACGCGCATCCGCGCCCGACGCGCGCGCGCTCCGGATCGGACTCGCTCGCGGCGCTCGCCGCGCTGCAGCGCGGTGACTTCGACGAGGTCGAGCGACGCATGAGTAACGATTTCAACGACGTGATCGCGGCGGAGGCGCCGGAGGTCGCGCGCGCGCTCGACGCGTTGCGCGCCGCCGGAGCGAGCAACGCGCTGCTCTCGGGCTCGGGTTCCGCGGTCTTCACCATCGCACGCGACCGCGCGAGCATCGCCGCCATCGCCGAGCGTATGAATCTCGACGCCGACTACGCACGCTTTCCGACGCGCATTGCTCCGGTCACCGCGTGGCGCGGAGAGATCGCGTGACGACGGCCGTCGTGCTCGCCGGCGGCCCGCCCGACGATGTCGCGCGCACGCAAGCGGGAGCGCCGAACAAAGCCTTCGTCGAGATCGCGGGAGTGACGCTCGTCGAGCGCACGCTGCGCGCACTGCGCGCGAGCCGCGGCATCGAGCGCATCATCGTCGTAGCGCCCATCGCCGCACACGCGCACCCCGCCCTCGCGATCGCCGACGAACGCCGCCCCGACGGCGAGAAGATCCGCACCAGCCTCGCAAACGGCCTCGCCGAGCTCCCTGCCGACGACCTCGTGCTGGTCAGCGCCTCCGATCTCCCGATCCTCACCGCCGCCGCCGTCGAAGATTTCATCGCGCGCGCCCACGCCCTCGACCCCGATATCGGCTACGAGTGCATCGAACGCAGCGCCCACGAACGCGCCTATCCCACGATCCCGCACACCTGGGCACGCTTCAAAGACGGCACCTACTGCGGCGGAGCCTTCATCGCGATCAAACCCCGCGTACTCCCCGCCCTCACCGCCTTCATCGAACGCCTCGGCGCCGCCCGTAAGAACCCCCTCGCCCTCGCCGGCATCTTCGGCCTCCCCACCCTCGCCAAATTCGCCCTACGCCAACTCACCATCCAAGCCGCCGAATCCCGAGCCACCACCCTCCTAGGCGCCCCCGCCCGCGCCATCATCTCCCCCCACCCCGAATCCGGCGTAAACGTAGACCGCGTCACCGACATCGCCCTAGCCGAACACCTCATCGCCGCCGCGCACTAGCCCCGCACCGCAAGGCGCGCTGCAAAGCAGCCGCGCCCACCCAAATCACCAGCCCACCACCCAAGCCAGCCAACACGCGTCGTTCGCGTGGGCGTTTCGGGCGGTGGGGTTGCGCCGCGGGGACGCCCGCTATTTCCCATCCATGGGAAATAGCTACTCGCTGAAATCGGCCTCTCGCCATCCTGGCTCCGGCCGATTCTCAGACGCCCCGCGCCGGAACCCCACCGCCCGAAACGCCCACGCGAACGACGCGTGTTGGCTGGCTTGGGTGGTGGGCTGGTGATTTGGGTGGGCGCGGCTGCTTTGCAGCG
>JAGWSR010000107.1 GCA_028869385.1 bacterium | reverse complement strand
GCTCGCCGCGGCTCGCGGGCGGTTCGTCTTCTTTCTGGACGAGAGCACGATCGCCGCGCCCGACTGCATCGGTCGACTGCTCGCCGCGTGTGCGGGCAACGAGCGCGTCGCGCTCGTCGGGTCGCAGTTGGTCTCACCCGACGGCAGCGTCGCGTGCGCGGGTGGAATCCTCTGGCGCGACGGCACCGCGTCGTGGTTCGGCAGCTCGGCGGGCGCCCGCCCGCACAGCACGCTCTTTCCGCGCGACGTCGATTTCGCCGCACCCTACGCGTTGATGGCGCGCACCGAGACGCTGCGCGCGCTCGGCGGCTGGCCGGAGCACACCGGAGCACACGACGGCGCGATCGAGCTCGCGCTGCGCGCGCGGTCACGCGGCTTGAGCGTGCGCTACGAACCGTCGTCCGTCGCGATCTGCTTCGACGACCTCGCGAGCCGAGAGGCGGCCCTCACGAACGGCGACGTGGCGCGACGCTGGCACGAGGATATTTCCCGATCCTTTCCGCGCGACGAGTTTCTCATCGAACGTGCGGCACGCCGAGCCGGAGCGACGCGAACGGCGCTGCTCATGGATTCGTTCGTACCCTTCGACGACCGGTCCGCGGGTGCGCGACGCACGCTCGCGATCGCCCGCATCCTGCGCTCGCTCGACTGGCACGTGATCTTCGTCGCGCACGACGGCGGCGTGTACGAACCCTATACGTCGCGCGCGCGTCGCCTGGGCATCGAAGTGATTCCGCATCGCGGCGACGCGACCGCGACGCTTCGCTCGCTGCCGGTGCCCATCGACCTCGCGTGGATCGCGCGCCCCGACGTGCTCTCGCACTATCTCCCGACGCTTCGCGGCGCGGTGCGCGCGCCGATCGTGTACGACACCGTCGATCTTCACTACGTGCGCCGTCGGCGCGAAGCCGAACTCCGCGGGAACGAGACGGCGTGGGAGGCGATGAAGACGATCGAGCTCGATCTCGCGCGCAAAGCTGAGGTGACCGTCGTCACCAGCCGCAGCGACGCGCGAGAACTCGAACGCGAAGGCTGCACGAGCAGCGTCGTTCCGATCGTCGAGAGCCGCGCGGAGTTTCGCGCGCCCTACGCAATGCGTCGCGACCTGCTCTTCCTCGGAAACTACAGCCACGAACCCAACGTAGATGCCGTCACCTGGCTCGTCCGCGAGATCATGCCGCTGGTCTGGGAGCGCATGCCCGACGTGCGGCTCGAAATCGCCGGTGCCGATCCCACGCCCGCCGTGCTGCGCCTCGCGCAATCGCGCGTCGCGGTCACCGGATTCGTGGAGCGCGCGGAGCGACTCTTCGACCATTCGCGCATCTTCGTCGCGCCGATCCGATACGGCGCGGGCATGAAGGGCAAAGTCGTGTATAGCATTGCGCGCGGCCTTCCCGTCATCACCACCGCGATCGGCGCCGAGGGGATCGCCCTGCGCGACGGCGAGAGCGTGTTGCTGCGCGAGGACGCGCGCGGTTTCGCCGACGCGATCTTGGAACTCTACAACGACGAAGTTCGCTGGCACGCGATCGCCGATGCCGCCTTCGCCGTCGCGCGCGACTTCGAAGAGGGCACGGTCGCTCGCAGCGTGGCTCGCGTGCTAGACGCCGCGCTCCAGCATAAAGAAGAGATCGGGGTTGACCTCGGTCTTCCCGCGCACACCGCGTAAGAAATCTCGATAGGCTTTGAAGACGTAGCGTAGGCGCCGAAACTGCAGCCGCGCGATCTTCGGCGCGACCGCGCGCGCGAGGGTGACGAGAAACGCGGTCGGCAGCGATTGGGGAAAGTGTTTTTGAATGAGAAAGAGCATGTTGCGCACCGCGTAGTAGTCGTGGAGCACGCTCTTGAATCCGAACGAGCGGCTCTCCTTATGCCACACGACGCTTTGCGGACAGTACTCGAGGCGCCAACCTCGCTTGCGTAATTCGATGCACCAGTCGGTCTCTTCGCGATAGAGAAAGTACGATTCGTCGATCGGGCCCACGTCGGCAAATGCTTCGGCCCGCACGAACATGCTCGCGCCGATGACGTGTTCGAGCTCCATCGCCGTATCGATCTGCTCGTGCTCGCTGCGGCCGCGACCGATCTGCGTCTCGCGCCCGGTACGAGGGTCGAGCGTGCCTCCGCCGAGCGCTTGAATCGTGCCGGGTGCCTCGTACTGCATGATCCGCGAACCGAGCACCGCCGTGCCCGAGGCGAGCGCGAGCTGATCGCTCAGCGCCGCGATCGCGGTGCGTTCGACGATCGTGTCGTTGTTGAGCACCCACACGTACGCGCAGGCGAGGCGCTCGATGGCAAAGCGCATGCCGACGTTGTTTCCCGCCGCATAGCCGAGATTCGAACCGTTGCGAATGAAGACGAGCGGCGCGTCCGTCGGATCCGCGGCAAACGCTTCGGCCGGGCTCGCGTAGAGCACGTACGGAACCGGTTTGCGCACCGGCTTATACGACCAGCCCGACGCGGCATCGCGCGCGCTCGCGACTTCGAGCAGGCCGTCGGCCCACTCGGTCAAGCGTTCGATGGAGTGATCTTGCGAGCGATTATCGCACACGACGATCTGGTGGTTGCCGTACTCGGCGCGCAGCAAACTCTCCAGACACTCTACCGTATCCAGCCATCCATTCCAATTGAGAACGACCGAAACGACCTTCGGCTCGGGCGCCGAGCGAGTTGTAGTCACGAGTTGCAGCCTCTCGAAAGCATTTTAGCGCGGACGCGAGAACGACCTGTCCACCATGCCGCGAATCGCACGGCGGATCGCCGCGCTGCTCGTCCTCGCGTTCGCGCTGCTCGGCGCGCGCGCGCTCGCGCAGACATCGAACGTCTATCCCACCGGCCTCGCGCGCGCGAACGTCGGCGGTGGACTCTACCCCGGCACCGATCCCGGCAATTGCTGCTGGATGTCGCCGACGGTCGACCTGCGCCTCACGCCGCCGCGCGGCGCGGACACGCTGCTGCTCAACCTGTACCTGCCGCCCTTCGCCGCTTACCCGGGCGGCGAGCTCCTGCGCGTGCGCGTGAACGACGCGCCCGCGAGCGTTTCGTGCTGCCTCCAACCGGGCGAGCACGAGATCGCGGTGCGCCTGCCGAGCCGCGGGCTTCCGAACGTCGTGGTGCGTATCGTTGCCGAAAAGAGTTTTGTTCCGAAGGAACGCGGCATCAATGACGATCCGCGGCGCTTGAGCATGCTGCTGCGCGGCGTCGCGTTTCTCGACGCGCGTAGCGGCGAACGCTTCGACCCGGCGCCCGCGCCGTGGCTCGCCGCGCGCGCGGCGCTCGCACTCCAAGCCTGCATCGCGCTTGCGATTCTGTTGCTCGTGTTGCGCCGCCCGGCATTCGGTTTCGTCGCGCTCGTCCTAAGCGATCCGTTCTCGCTCGCCGCCTACGTTCACGGCACGACGATCACCCTTCCGAAAGTGGCGCTCGTTGCCGCGGCGATCGGACTGCTGCCGCACGTGCTCCGCGCGCGCCCGCGGGGATCGCGTGCGCTCACCGCGCTCGCGCTCGCGCAAGGTTTCGCGATCCTCTCGGCGCTCGCGTCGCTGCCCCTCGCCGCGCAGCACGGCCCGGCGATCCGCGAGCTCTTGAAGGCCTGCGAGTATCTCGCGACGCTCGGCATCGCCTACGCGAGCTACGCCCTCGATCCGGACGAAGGCTTGGCGCGCACCGCCCTCACGCTCGTCGCCTTCGCGACGCTGCTGCCCGCGTTCGCGCAAGAGCGCATCGGCACGCCGCAAGCGGAGCTCATCGCCGGACACGCCGTCCCGCGCATCGCGGGGCCGCTCGAAGGTCCCAATCAACTCGCGGGCTTCCTCGGTATCGTGATTCCGGCGCTTGCGGCCTTCGCGGTGCGCCGCCCCGCATCGCTCTTCGAGCGGCTCGCGATCGTGCTCGGAGTCGCCGGCTGCGCGCTCACCTTTTCGCGCGGCGGCTTCGCGTCGCTCGTCATCGCTCTCGCGCTGCTCGCGATCGTCGCCGCGCGGCCGCATCGCGCGCGCGCCGCGGCGCTGACGGTCGCAACAATCTTCGGCGGTGCGACGCTCGTGGCGTTCGCGGCGTTCGCCGGATTCGAACCCGCACGCGCGCTCTTCGCCGCGCACGGCGATCGCTTCAACGGCGGACTCGGGTCGCGCAGCGAGCTCTGGAGCGCCGCCTACGCGATGTGGCGCGCGCATCCGTTGCTCGGGATCGGGCCCGGTAATTTCGAGATCGCGGTCGGACGCTACGTTCCCGGGATCCGCACGCACGCGAACGGCACGTTCTTTCAGGTGCTCGCCGAGCAAGGTTTGATCGGCCTCGCGGCCTACGCGAGCCTCCTCGTCGCCGCGATCGGCAGCTTCGTGCGAGGCCTACGTTCGCCGCTCGCGCTCGGCGCGTGCATGGCGTCGGTCGCGCTCGCGTTTCACCAAATCGTGGACTGCATCGCGATCTATCCGAAAGTTGGGGTCATGTGGTTCGTGCTGCTCGGCGTTGCCGCTGCTGCGACGACGTATACGTCTGATGACACGCGAGACACAACGTCTCCAGATTCTCCAGATGGTGCGCGCAACTCAAGCGCCGGTGGTCGCCTAACGCCGGCGTGATGTGATTGACTTCGAGCCGATCGGTCTTGCGTAGCGTGCGATACTTCGGATGCGTGCGCCCGGGCGGCTTGTGCCCGCAGCGGGTGCAACGGTAGCGGTCGCGGCGGCGCACCGTGCGCCGCGCGACCGACCACCAATGATTCGCCCAGAACGCATCGCCGCAGCGATCGCTGCACCAGGTGCGACGCCGCGCCGGGAGCTCCGAGCCGCACCACGCGCACTTGCCCTGTGCAACGCCGTGCGCGAGCTCGCACGACGCGAGCAGCACGAGACTCTTGCTCACGGAATGCCGATCGCCGCTCCCGCCGGATGGCGCCGATCGGTTCCCCCCGAAAGCGCGCCGGTCGCCGGATTCGCCACGATCGCCTGCGCCGATCCCCAGAACGGAATCTCCTTGAACGCATAGCCGTCGCCGCGAAGCGTCGCCAGCGTCGCGTCGGTGAACGCCTTGGGCTCGTACTGAATGACGTCGGGCAGCCACTGATTGTGGATGCGCGGCGCGTCCACCGCCTGCTGCGCGCTCATGCCGAAGTCGAAGACGTTGAGCAACGTCTCGAGCGTGATCGTCGGAATGCGCGAACCGCCCGGGCTTCCCGTTACCATCGCGAGCTTACCGCCGCGCAGCACGATCGTCGGCGTCATCGACGAGAGGGGGCGTTTGCCGGCCGCGATGTCGTTGCGCTCGTTCTGCACGAGCCCGTACATGTTCGGCACGCCCGGCTTCGACGTGAAGTCGTCCATCTCGTCGTTCAAGAAGAATCCGGTATCGCCCGCGATGACTCCGGCGCCGAACCAGTCGTTGATCGTGTACGTCATGCTCACCGCGTTGCCGAAGCGATCCACGATGGAGATGTGCGTCGTATCGTCGTTCTCGTGGACCGAGACGTGCAGACCCGGCTTCACCTCGTTCGACGGCGTCGCTTTGGCGGGAGCGATCGTGGCGCGTAGACGCGCGGCGTACGCGGGGTCGAGGAGTTGGGCGATGGGATTCTTCACGAAGCTCGGATCGCCGAGATATTCGTTGCGGTCGGCGTACGCGCGGCGCTCCGCTTCGATGAGATAGTGCGTCTCCTTGACGCCGTGCCAGCCCCATTGGGAGAACGGGTAGGGCGAGACGATGTTGAGGATCTCGCAGAGCGTCACGCCGCCGGAGCTCGGGGGCGGCGCCGTGAGAATCTCGAGCCCATGATACGCGCATTGGATCGGGGCGTATTCGTCAACCGTGTAGTCGGCGAAGTCTTTCATCGAGAGCAGGCCGCCGTTCTTTTCGCTCGCCGCCACGACCGCGCGTGCGATCGGCCCGCGATAGAATGCGTCGGCGCCGTCTTTGGAGATCAGCTCGAGCGTGTGCGCGAGATTCGATTGCACGATGCGCTCGCCCGCGTACGGAAACGCGCCGCGGGGCATCCAGATCGCACGCACGTTCGCCTGTTTGTCGAACGAGTAGAGGCCGCTGTACCCTTCGCTCGCGGCGCCTTTGAACGGGAGCAGATCGCCCTCTTGCAGCACGAAGCCGTCGCGCGCAAGCGCGATCGCGGGCGCCATCAGCACCGCACGCGGGAGCGTACCGAACTGCATGCGCGCGCGCTCCATGCCCATGACCGTGCCGGGCACGCCGATCGCGAGCCAGCCCCTGCGCGAACGCATGGGCACCACGTTTCCGTGCGCGTCAAGGTACATATCGCGCGTGGCGCGCAGCGGCGCCTTCTCGCGAAAGTCGATGAAGCGCGCGCGGCCGTCGTGCATGCGCACGAGCATGAAGCCGCCGCCGCCGATATTTCCGCAGCACGGGTCCACCACCGCGAGCGCATAGGCGACCGCGACCGCGGCATCCACCGCGTTGCCGCCGCGCCGCAGCATCGCGATACCGGCCTGGGATGCGAGGTGCTGCTGGGTCACGACCATCGCGTGATAGTTGGTCGGCGCCGAAGACGCGCCCGCCGGAACGTCGGCGAAGAGCAGCGCGCAGAGCGCGATTGCGGCAATGACTCTCATGATTCTCCTGGCATCAACGGATCCGATGCGAGTGCGGCTTGAATGATCTCCATGCTGCGGGCTCCGGCTTGCGGGAGCAGGTGTTCGCCGTCGCGATCGTAGGCCCGAGCGCGTCCGCCGTCTTCGAACACGAAGTGCCAGGTGGAGACGAAGGTTGCGCCGAGGCGGTCGCACGCGTCGCGCAGGACCTCGTTCAGCAACACCACGACCTTGAAGCGCAGGGTGGCGTTGACCCAGCCTTCTTGCTGCTGCCACGACGTCGGCTGCACGTCGTGTACGAAGAGCTGGTGGAAACCGGCGCTCCGCAGCGCGGAGATCGCCGAGAAGAGCGGGGCGAGCTGCGCTTCGATGAGCGCGCGCACGTCCGCCTCCGCGATAAAGCCGTGCGTCGCAACGTACGGCGGCGCACCGCGCAGTTCGGGCATACGCTCGCCGAGATCGACGTCGTAGTGCGGATAGAGCTTCCACGCCACGTCGATCGAATTGGTACCGCCGCTCACGAAGATGATGACGGCATTCTGCGGATCGCGCGGCTGAGGAGCGACTCGCTCGTACGACGTCGCGGATATCTGCTCCAGCAAGACGGGGAAGACGTTGTCGGCTTCGTCGCCGCCCTTCATCAAGAAGCGCTGCTCGCGCAACGCTCGCGCGACAAACTCGCCGACACGCCCGTTTGCGAAAAGCGCATCCGTCCGCATGCCCGGCAGCCACCGCGCTTTGACGACGGCGGGGCCATCGGACGTTTCGACGACGAGCCCGTCGAAACGCTGCGCGTTGGAATCGCCGATCGCGAGATAGACCGCGCGCGGCACGCGCACCGGATCGCTCATGTGCGAGAGGGTTCGTTCACGGCAAACGCAACTCTTTCGACGTGCAGAGCACATCGCGCCCGACCATGCTCTTCGTGCGCACGTATCGAGGGATGCTCGGCGGCCACCTCAAGGTCTTCGACTATCTCCGACACGTCGCGGCGAGCGGCCTCTACACGCCGGTGCTCTGGGTCACCGATGCGAGCACCGAGATGCCGCCCGCGGAGCTGTTGCCCGACGATCTACGCATCGTTCGCGCACCGATCGACGCCGACGCATACTTCGTCGGCGGAATGAATTGGGAGCTCTTCGACGGCGCGGGCGTGACCTGCGCGGGCAAACCGGTCGTCAACCTGCTCCAAGGTCTGCGCCACGGCGCGCCCGGCGATCCGCGTCTCGCGTTCCTCGCCCGACCGGCGTTGCGCGTGTGCGTGAGCGAAGCCGTCGAGCGCGCCGTGCGCGAGACCGGCGTCGCGAACGGGCCCGTCGTCGCCATTTCCAACGGCATCGATCTCGCGGCGGTCGCGGCCTTTCGCGCGGATCGCGCGCGCGACCGCGTCTTCATCGCCGGCGCGAAGGATGCGCCGTTAGCGCACGCCGTCGCGTCGAGGCTGCAGGTGCTCGGCATCGAGACCGATCTGCTCGTCACGCTCGTGGAGCGTTCGGAGTTCTTGCGGCGCCTCGGCGCGAGTCGCGCGGCGGTGCTCTTGCCGCTCGATGTGGAGGGATTCTACCTGCCCGCGCTCGAGGCGATGGCGCTCGGCGCGACGGTCGTGATGCCGCCGTGCGAGGGAAGCGCGTCGTTCTGCCGCGACGGCGAGACGTGCGCGATCGCACCGCGCGACGCCAACGCGCTCGCACGCACGGCCGCCGCGCTGCTTGCCGATCCCGCACGGTGCGAACGCATCGCACGCGACGCGCGCGCGATGGCGGCCCGACACTCGCTCGAGCGCGAACGCGCGCACTTCGTGGAGGCTCTTCGTACCTATGCCGCATCCTTTGCCTGAACGACGGCGCGACGTCTTCGTCGTCGTCGCGCACCAAGACGACTGGCAGCTCTTCATGGCGCCCGACGTGTACGCACGTCTGCGCGATCCGCACGCGCGCGTCGTCTTCGTCGTCGCGACGGCGGGTGAAGGCCGACACGGCGAGCATCACTGGCGCGCGCGGCTCAACGGTTGCGTGCTCGCGATAACGCGCGCGCTGCCGTCGTGGAATCCCTATCTCGCCGGCGAATCGGCGCTGCCGACGGCGTGCAGCGTATCGTACGCGCGCGAGCGCGTGAACGAGCGCGACGCACTCGTTTGCACCATCAACGATGACGCGCGCGCGGAGCCGATTCGGCTCTACCTGCTGCACGCGCACGACGGCGGCGCGCAGGGCGTCGGGTTGCCGCCGCATCACGAGTCGCTGACGCGGCTGCGCGAAGAGGGCAGAGCGCTCGGCGTGGCCTGGCCGCCGCACGCGCCGCACTACGAATCGTGGGATGCGTTCGTAGCGACGCTCGAAGCGATCGTGGAGCGCGAGCACGACGCGGGCGCACCGGCCGAGCTGCTGGCGGCCGATCCCGACCCGGAGCGCAATCCCGGCGACCACGCCGATCATCGCGAGATCGGACGCGCGCTCCAAGCGATCCTCGCGCGGCGACCGTTTCTCGAGCCCACCTGGTACGCGATGTACGCAAACGAGCACCGCCCCGAAAACCTCGACCCCGAGGCCGAAGCCGACCAGCGCGCCGCCGTCTTTGCCTACCTCGGCGGCTACGGGGCGACGGCATCCGGCCTCACCGCGGAGTGGCGCATCGGCACCGAGCGCGAGTACGCGATCTTCGGCAAGCGCCAATATCGCGTAAAGAATCCCTGAGCGCCGTTTCGCCGGTGGCCCGCTCGGCGTAGAATACGAACAGCGATGAGCCTCACACCCGTCGGCTTCACTGCCCTCGCCGCCCCCTCGAGCGTCTCGAGCGTGGCCGGCTTCGACGCGCTCGGCCTGAGCGGCAACGGCTCGCCCACCGCGAGCTCCACGAGCTCGGCAGCGCCCGCCGCGACGAGCGATCCGTACCAGCAAGCTTACGACTCGCTCTCCACCTGGTCGGCGAACTATCTCCTCCAAGCAGTCGAGTTCGGCGCGCCGCAGATCCCGCAGTACACCGCGGGCGGCACCGCCTCGTCGTTCGCGCAGCTCACCACGCTCCTCGGGCAGATCGCGCCCGCCGTGTCGCAAGGCCTCTACGGCAACGGCACGAGCGTCAATACGCTCGCCTAACCACTCCCAAGACCGCGCATCGCTGCTAGCATGGGGTGACCCACCACTCATACAGGAGGGTCATCCATGGCGATAGCCACGCTCATCGAACGCAAGAACTTCAGTAAGCCCGACGAGGTGCGCACCTTTCCCAAAGGGCGCATCGAGATCGTGAACGTCGGCGGCGAAGCGGTCGCGCGCGCCATCTTCGAGCCCGGCTGGAAATGGTCGGATTGCGTCAAGCCGCAGGCGGGCACGGGCACCTGTCAGAGCCCGCACCTCGGCTACGTGATCTCCGGACGCATGCACGTGCGGGGCGACGACGACACCACGATGGACTACGGCCCGGGCGACGCGATGGCGATCCCGCCGGGGCACGACGCCTGGGTCATCGGCGACGAGACCTGCGTCATGTTCGACGTGACCGCCGCTCCGACGTACGCCAAGAAGCGGTAATTCCGCGAGCGCCACGAGGGGCAGTGACGGCTTTTCCAGAACGGGTCGCGGTTCATATATACGAGCAAACACAATAAAACCAGGAGTAATCGTGCCCGAATCCGTGACCCTTACGGTCGGCGGGCGCACGATGGTCATCGAAACCGGCGAACTCGCGAAGCAAGCAAACGGCTCCGCGCTGATTCGTTACGGCGACCAAAACGTCGTGCTCTGCGCCGTCACTGCCTCCGACAAACCTCGTGAAGGCATCGACTTCTTTCCCCTGACCTGCGATTTCGAAGAGAAGATGTACGCCGCGGGTAAAATCCCCGGCGGCTACATCAAACGCGAAGGGCGTCCGCCCGAGCACGCCGTGCTCAGCTCGCGTCAGATCGATCGTCCGATCCGTCCGCTCTTCCCCGAGGGCTTCCACAACGACGTTCAGATCGTCGCGACGGTGCTCTCGATCGATCCGCAGCTCGACGCCGACGTGATCGGCGTGTGCGCCGCCGGCGCCGCGCTCGCGTTCTCCGACATTCCGTTCGATAAGACGGTCGCCGCGGTGCGCGTCGGACGCGACGAAGACGGCAACTACATCTGCAACCCGACGCTCGAAGAGTACGAGACGGGCGGCATGGACATCGTCATCGCCGGCACCGCCGACGCCGTGATGATGGTTGAAGGCGGCGGCAACGAGATCTCCGAGGAAGAGTTCCTCGGCGCGGTCGAGTTCGCGCACAAAGAGATCAAGAACATCGTCGCCGCGATCAACAAGCTCGCCAAGAAGGTCGGCAAAGAGAAGCGCGAGTTTCCGCTCAAGAAGGTCAACGCCGACCTCGACAAGTGGGTGCGCAAGACGTTCGCCAAAGACGTCGCCAAGGCGATGCGCGTCGTCGAAAAGGGCGAGCGCGAAGAGGCCTTCGGCAAACTGAACCGCGACGAAGCGATTGCGCGCTGCGGCAAAAAAGACGAAGAGATCAAAGCGCTGCTCGAAGATCCCGCCTTCGCCAAAGATTTCGGCAAGATCATCAAGGCGATGGAAGAGGACGAGCTGCGCGTGATGGTCGTGGACGAAAAGATTCGTCCCGACGGCCGCAAGCCTAACGAAATTCGTCCGATCTGGAGCAAGGTGCACTACGTGCCCCGCGTGCACGGTTCGGGCGTGTTCACGCGCGGACAGACGCAGGTCTTCACCGCCGCGACGCTCGGTTCGTCGGGTGACGCGCAGCGTCTCGACGGCATCGTCGCGCTCGAAGACAAGCGCTACATGCACTTCTACAACTTCCCGCCGTTCTCGGTCGGCGAGACGCGCCCGATGCGCGGCCCCGGCCGCCGCGAGATCGGCCACGGCCACCTCGCGGAGCGCGCGCTCGTTCCGGTGCTTCCGCCCAAGGAAGAGTTCCCGTACACGATGCGCCTGATGAGCGAAGTGCTCGAATCCAACGGCTCGTCGTCGATGGCGTCGGTCTGCGGTTCGACGCTCGCGCTCATGGATGCCGGCGTGCCGATCTCCGATCACGTCGCGGGCGTCGCGATGGGCTTGATCCTCAAGGGCAAGCAGTACGCGATCCTCACCGATATCCAGGGTCTCGAAGACGCGCTCGGCGAGATGGACTTCAAGGTTGCGGGCACCAAGAAGGGCATCACCGCGATTCAGATGGACATCAAAGTGCAGGGCGTCACGATCGACATCATGCGCGAAGCGATGGCCGAAGCTAAGAAGTCGCGCCTGTTCATCATCGGCAAGCTCGCCGAGACGATCCCCGCGCCGCGCACCGAACTCTCGAAGTTTGCGCCGCGCATGATCGTCATCAAGATCAACCCCGACAAGATCAAGGACGTCATCGGCCCAGGCGGCAAGGTGATCAACAAGATCATCGCCGAGACCGGCGTCGAGAAGATCGACATCGAGGACGACGGAACCGTGTACATCACCTCGCTCGACGGCGAGAGTGGCGAAGCGGCGAAGACGTACGTCGAGTCGATCACCAAAGACGTCATGGTCGGTGAGACCTATCACGGCGTCGTCACGCGCGTCATCGCGATCGGTGCGTTCGTGCAGATTCTTCCCGGCAAAGAGGGCCTCGTCCACATCTCGCAACTCGCTCCCGAGCGCGTCGCGAAGGTGGAAGACGTGGTCAACGTCGGCGACGAGATCGACGTCAAGGTCATGGAGATCGACGGCCAAGGCCGCGTGAATCTCTCGCGCAAGGCGCTGATGCCGGGCGGAGACACGGGCGATAGCGGCCGCGGCCGCGGCAACGGCGAGTTCCGCCCGCGTCGCGATCACGGCGACCGCGGCGACCATAGCGGTCGCGGCGATCACGGCGCTCGCAGCGACCACGGCGGTCGCAGCGATCAAGGCGGTCGCAGCGATCAAGGCGACCAAGGCGATCGCGGCACCCCGCCGGCTGACGCTCCCGGCGCCCCGCCCCAACGTCGTCGCCGCCGCCCCCCGGGCCGCAACGACGACTAACAAACTCCCCGCGTCACGCCCCCACGTGTCACCCTGAGCCTGTCGAAGGGCGAAGGGCAAACGGCGAAGGGCGAAGGGCGCAGGACAAAGCAAGGGCTCGCAGCAATGCGAGCCCTTGATCGTTCCCTGCGACAAAAGGAGGTATAGATGCGGGTGAATTGGCTGGCGATCCTCGTGAGCGCCATCGTCTTCTTTCTCTTCGGCGGACTCTGGTACGG
>JAGWSR010000106.1 GCA_028869385.1 bacterium | reverse complement strand
GCGAGGCCCGAGGTGAACATGTGGTGCGCCCACACCATCATGCCCGCGAGCGCGATCGCCATCGACGAGAACGCGATCATCTTGTAGCCGAAGATCGGCTTGCGCGAGAACGTCGGGATGATCTCGGAGATCATGCCGAACGCGGGCAAGATCATGATGTACACGGCCGGATGCGAGTAGAACCAGAACATGTGCTGCCACATGATCGGGCTGCCGCCCTTGGTTGGATCGAAGAACGGCACGCCGAACTGGCGCTCCATGAAGAGCGCGGCGAGCGCCGCGGCGAGCGCGGTCGTCGCGATCATGAGCAGCGGCGCCGTCGCGAGCTGTGCCCAGCAGAAGAGCGGCATGCGCGTGAAGGTCATGCCCGGGGCGCGCATCTGGAACATCGTGACGACGAAGTTGATGCCGGTAAGCGTCGAGCTGACACCGACGAGGAAGATCGCGGCGGCCCACATCGAGGTGCCGGGACCCGCCTGCAGCGACATCGGCGGATACTCCGTCCAGCCGGCGACGGGCGCGCCCATCAAGAACGACGAGAAGAGCATCAAACCGGCGACCGGGAAGATCCAGAAGCTCAACATGTTGAGCCACGGGAATGCGACGTCGCGCGCCCCGATCTGCAACGGCATGATGATGTTGCCGAAGCCGCCCGTGATGAGCGGGATAACGACGAGCCAGACCATCGCCGAGCCGTGCATCGTATAGACTTCGTTATACGTGTCGTTGCTCACGAAGCCGCCGTTCGCATGCAGCAACTGCGTGCGAATGACTTCGGCGAGGAGACCGGCGAGCACCAAGAAGACGAAGCCGGTGATCAGGTACTGAATTCCGATGATCTTGTGATCGAGCGAGAAGACGTACCGGCGGATGAAGCCCTGCGGCTCCGGATGGATGTGGTCGGCGATGCCGCCCGCGTGTTCCACTGTGGTTGACATTATTGGTTACTCCCGGTCACTTCAACGAATTCAAGTACGCGACCAGATTCGCGATGTCTTTATCAGAGAGGCCGTTGGCCGCTTCGTTGGGCATCACGCCCATGTCACCCTTATAACCCTGCTGGAGGATCTTGGCGACGTTCTCGGGTGTGGCTTTGTCGCCGTCCACGAGGTTCGGATGCGCCGGATCGTGGAGCACGCCTTTGAGCCCCGGACCGACGATGCGCTGCGAGAACGGACCGACCGCATGGCAGGCGCTGCACTTCTGCGCGAAGAGCGCCTGGCCGGCGTGCGCGTCGCCGCCCGCGAGGCTAACCGCACCGCTCGAGACCGACGCGAGCGCGTCGCTCGCGTTCGCGTTCTTGACCTGCCAGCCGTGATACCACTTCTGGAAATCGGCCGGCGAATCGACGACGAAGTACTGCGCGCCCGGATTTTTTTGGCCGTTCTCGGTGGGAATCTCCGCGTCCATCTCGCCGTGACGCGTGCCGCAGAACTCGGTGCAGACGATCGGATAGCGACCGACTTTGGTCGGGGTGAAGCGGATCGTGTTGATCAGGCCCGGCACCATGTCGGCCTTCAGGCGGAACGCCGGCACCCAGAACGAGTGGATGACGTCGGCCGAGGTGACGTTGAGCACGACCGGCTGATTGACCGGCACGTGCATCTCATCGGTGATCTCGCCGTGGACCTGCGGATAGCGGAACGTGTAGTACCACTGATGACCGATCGACTCGACGACGAGGCCGTTGGTCGGCTGCGCGATCTGGATGCCGTACCAAATCCTCACCGAGAGGAACGACAACAGCACGACGAAGGCGGTCGGAATGATCGTCCACCAAAACTCGAGCTTGTGGTTATCGTGAATCTGCACGCCGATCGCGTCGGGAGCGTCTTCCTTGCGCGCGCGGAACGCGATCGCGAAATAGACGATATAACCGGCGACGAAGATGAAGAGCGCCGTGCCGCATGCCGCCATGAAGCGCAGCAGCGAGTCGATGTCGGCGCCCGGCTGTGCGGCCACCGCCGGCAAAATATTGTCGAGCGGCGTCGTCTCCCAATACCAAATACCGAGAGCCGACAGCACGGCGAAGAGCGCCGTTACAGTCCAAAATCCGCGACCGAGCGAAACGGCCGGGGTGCGATGTTCAACCAAGGATAGTCACTCCTGAGACCCGCGAGATTCCATACAACTATAGAGACGGGCGCACGAGGCACGCACCGACTTTAGCGGTGTCGTTCTTTAGCCGTTCGGGCGGAAAACTCCCTGACGAGCCAATCCGTATTCGTGATTGCCGTTCCGACCACGACGGCGTCGGCGCCGGCGGCGATCGCCTCGGCGAGCTGTTCGGGCCGGTGCACGCCGCCTTCGCAAATGACGAAGGTTTCCAATTCCGCGCACTCGCGCACCATCGCGAGCGCAGGCAAGGACGCTCCTTGCGTTGTCGCGGTGTAGCCGCACAAGGTCGTGCCGACGATGTCGGCTCCCGCCGCCTGCGCGCAGAGCGCGTCGCCCGCGGTCGCGCAGTCGGCCATCGCGAGGCATCCGGCCGCGTGGATCGCGGCGACGAGCGCCTCCACACTCGTCCCCTCGGGGCGCGCGCGCTCGGTCGCGTCGAACGCCACGATCTCGGCGCCGCTCTCGACCACTTCGGCGACCTCGCGCAGCGTCGGCGTAATATACGGTTCGAAGCCGGCGTACTCGCGCTTGATCAGCCCGACGATGGGAACGCGCACCCGCGCCCGCCCTGCCCGCAGGTTCTCGACCCCCTGCATGCGCACGCCGACCGCGCCGTTGGCCTCGGCGGCAGCCGCCATCGCGGCGAGGACTCGCGGATCGTCGATCGCCGAGCCGGGCCACGCCTGGACCGAGACGATCAACCCGCCGCGCAGGCGCTCGAGCAGACTCATCCCCGCCTCGCGAGGATGGCCGCGCCAACCGCCGGGTCGGCCTGAGGCTCGACGAGCAGCGCCTCGGAGCCGCGCGCCGCGAAGAGCGCGGTCGTCCGCGCGTGCAGCTGGGCGCCGAACCACGGGTCGCGCACGAGCCCGCCGACGAAGCTGACGCGCACGGGCGCGCCCGGCTCGAGCGCTGCGTCGAACGCGAGTTCGGCGAGCGCGGATGCCGCATCGACCGCGGGCTGCGCGATGCACGCGCACGAGTCGCCGTCGCGCGCCGCGGCGATGACGAACGGGGCGAAGGCCGCGAGGTCCGCGCGCGAGATCGCTCCGGCGTAGAAGCGCGCGACGATCTCGCGTACCGCGTGCACGTCGAAGTAACTCAACAGGCGCGCGATGCCGTCGCAGTCGTCGTGGCGCGCCGCCGCGGAGACCGCGCGCCGCGCGATCCAGAACGCGCTCCCTTCGTCGCCGAAGAGATAGCCCAAGCCGCCGACGCGACGCGCGCGCCCGCCCGCCGTCGCGTAGGCGACGGAGCCCGTGCCGGCGATGACGGTGACGCCGTCGCCACCGCCGAGCGCACCCGCGTGCGCGATCGGCGCGTCGTGCACGAGCACGAAGCGGTCGGTCGGCATGCGCGGCGGCTCGCCGACCAGACGCCCTTCGTACCCGGAGACCCCCGCGACGATCGCGGCGAAGCGCGTCTGCGGCGCGAGGCCGCACGCGCGCGCGGCATCGGCGAGCGCGCTCTCGAGCGCGTCGCGCAGGCGCGTCGAACCGGCGCGCTCGCCGAGTTCGTCGGCGGCACCCGCATATCCGTAGCCGAGGATCGTCCCGCGCTCGTCCGCCACGACCGCCGTCGTGGAGCTCTGGCCACCGTCGATGCCGGCGACGAGCACGTGCGTTACATCCGTTCGATCAGTTTGCGCGCGAACTCGTTCGCGGCGATCTCGCGATCCTTGCGTTCGGGCAAACGCGGAACCTCGCCGATCGTCTCGCGATGATGATAGAGCTCGTGCCCGATCACGAAGCAGACGAATTCACCGAGTTCGAACGGGGTCAACTGCTCCGCGACGCGGCTGTTGATGCGGATCGTCGGACCGCTCGGATCGTACTCCGAGCGCAACTCATCCACACCCCAGTCGCCGAGATCGGCGAACTGGATCGATATACCGTACTCGCGGGCAAGGCGCAATGCCGAATTCAAGGGGATCTCCGTAGGTCCACGCCGTCCGCGCTCAAGCGCGAACGGAGCTCGTTCGTATCTACGTCACCCACACACACGCCGCGTTCATTCGCGAACGCAGCCGCAGTTCCGGCTGCCTGACCGAGCGTCATCACCGTCGGCGTAAGTCGCGTAGATGCGAGCGCTTCGTGCGTCGTCGAAATGCAGCGCCCGGCCACGAGCAGTTGCTCGCGCGCCGCGGGCACGAGGCAGCGAAACGGAATCTCGTACGTCGTGCCCGCCGGCAGACGGTGCGTGGTGGTACCGCTTCCCGCGGGATTGTGAATGTCGATCGGATAGGCGCTGCGCGCGACGGCGTCGTCGAAGGTGCGTCCCTCCAGGATATCCTGCGCGCCGAGCGTGTAACGCCCGACGATCCGTCGCGATTCGCGAATGCCGACTTGGGCGCCGGTCGCCGCGAGGCGCGCGTTCTCGAAACCGGGAACGCGCTCGCGAAAGAAGCGCACGATCTGCATCACCTGCCCGCGCGCCTCGACCTCGGCGCGCGTGAGGTCGTGCGGATCGAGCGGATCCACGTTCGTCACGCGCGTCATGTTGACGGTCACTTCGTCGGGGTAGGGCGAGATGAAGAACGAGACGAGTTCGCGCGGCACGTCAACGATGCCGTCGCGCAGCGCATCCTGCCACAACTCGTAGAGCCCGGCGACCGCGGTGAGCGCGGGCGCGGTGCGTTCGTGCGTCTTGAGCGAGGTGCGCATTTGATCGGGATGCATCCGAACGTAGGTAGCGGTCTTACTCAGGTCAACGTGACTCAAGCGAAACATGAGGCTCGCGGGCTGCACGCGACCGCTCGCGTCACCCTGCTGCGTCGCGACACCGGCCGATGCCGCGACGTAGGCATCGGCGGTCGCGTCGATCACGACGCGCGCGCGATAGCTGCGCGTGCCGCCAACCGTCGCGACGCTCGCGCCGACCACGCGATCCTCCTCGACGAGCGCCGAGAGAAACCACGCGTGGAGCAACAACTCGACCTGCGACTCGCGCATCATCTCGAAGAGGAGCGCCTTGTGAATCTCGGGATCGAACGGCGTGATCGTCGGCACGTAGTCGGAGGCGTCGTGCACGTGTCCCGGCGAGCCGCCGCGTCGCACGAGGCGCTCCACGATCTCCTGCGCGATCCCGCCGACGACGCGCTCGTTGCCGGAATGAAAGGTCATCCACGGTCCGACCATCGCCGCGGTGGCCGTACCGCCGAGAAAGCCGTACCGTTCGATCAGCATCGTGCGTGCGCCGCGGCGAGCCGCGGCGAGGGCCGCGGCGCATCCGGCGTTTCCGCCGCCGATCACGAGGACGTCGTGCTCGCGCATGGGGTGCGCCCTTCGCCGACGAAGCCTTCGATCATGCAGGATGGGTACGATGCGGACGACCGCAACTGGGCGCTCTACGCCAACGCCGCCGGACTGCTCGTCTTTACCAACGTGCCCTTCGCGAATCTCCTCGGCACGTTCCTCATCTGGCGCAAGGTTCGCAACGCGGCGCTGCCGCTCGCGCGCGAGCACGCGCGGACCGCGCTGAACTTTCAACTCTCGTGGACGATCGTCGTGATGCTCGCGCTCGCGAGCTTCGTCGCGCTCGTGGTCGAGGAGCGCGGCGCATTCTATCTGCCGCTCGTCGCCTACCTCGTGCTCGTGCTCGTCAACGCGACGATTTCGATTCTCGGCTGCGTGCGCGCCTCGGACCTGCGCGCGTTCACGAACCCGCTCGCGATTCCGTTCGTGCGATAGAACGGCCGCTCGGCTGCAAGGCGATCGCGCGCGCGAGTGACAACTCATGCGCGCGATGTCGATCTATGCACGCTCCGCTCTTTTCTACGACGCACTGCAACGCGCGACCGGACGCGATTACGGCGCCGAAGCCGATCGCGTGCACGCGCTCGTCGCTTCGCACGCGCGCTCCGATGCGAGTTCGCTGCTCGACGTCGGCTGCGGAACCGGCGGACACCTCGCGCACCTGCGCGATCGCTACGCGGTCGAAGGGCTCGACGTGGATCGCGCGATGCTCGCGATCGCGCAGCCGCGGCTGCCCGGCGTGCCGCTCCACGCGCAGGACATGATCGGCTTCAACCTCGATCGGCGCTTCGACGTCATCGTCTGCCTCGGCGGCACGATCGGCTACGCACCGAATACGCGGCTCCTCGAGCAGACGTTCGAGACGTTCGCACGCCATCTGCAGCCGGGCGGCGTCCTCGTGGTTGAGCCGTGGCTCGCACCCGCGCAATGGCACGAAGGCGAGCTCGACGCGACCTTCGCCGACGAGCCGGCCCTCAAGGTCGCCCGCATGAGCGTGCATCGCCGCGACGGCAACGTCTCGATCCTCAATTACAGCTATATGGTCGCGGCGAGCGACGGCGTGCGGACCTTCAACGAGCCCCACCGCCTCGTGCTCTACAGCGACGAGGAGTATCGCCGCGCCTTCACGCGAGCCCGCTTCCACACCGAGCACGTGGCGGAGTGGCCCGGGCGCGACGGCCTCTATATCGGCATTCGCGCGTAAATACAGGGGCGGGCCCGCTAGCAGGAGTATTCGGGTCCCTTAATGCTGCTACAACGAGTCAAACCGCTCGAACGCCTCCTCGCGGAAGGCGGCGACGAGTCTAAGTCCCACAGCCTCAAGAAGACCCTCGGCGCCGGCTCGCTCACCGCGATGGGCATCGGCGCGATCATCGGAACGGGGATCTTCGTGCTGACCGGCGTCGCCGCGGCGACTCGTTCCGGTCCGTCGTTGACGATCTCGTTCATCGTCGCCGGTATCGTCAGCGCCTTCGCCGCGCTCTGCTACTCCGAAGTCGCGACGCGCATTCCGATCGCCGGCAGCGCGTACACCTTCGCCTACGCCTCGGTCGGCGAGCTGATCGCCTGGATCATCGGCTGGGATCTCGTGCTCGAATACGCGCTCGGCGCGGCAACGGTGAGCATCGGCTGGTCCGGCTATTTCGTCGCGTTCATGAAGAACGTCTTCCATGTGGTCGTGCCCGATGCGCTGCAACAGAGTCATTGGACGGTCGGCGCGGGCGGTGTCATCACCCAAACGAACGGCATCTTCAACCTGCCTGCCTTCTGCATCATCCTCTTGATCGGCGCGCTGCTCTATCGCGGTACGCGTGAGTCGGCGCTCTTCAACAACATCATCGTCACGGTCAAAGTGTTGATCGTGCTCTTCTTCATCGCGCTCGGATTCGGGCACGTAAACTCGGGCAACTGGGTGCCGTACTTCCCGTTCGGCGTGACCGGCATGCTCGGCGGAGCGGCCTTCATCTTCTTCGCCTACATCGGCTTCGACGCGGTCTCGACCGCCGCCGAGGAGACGAAGAATCCCCAGCGCGATCTTCCGATCGGCATCATCGGCAGTCTCGCGATCTGCACGGTGCTCTACATCATCGTGGTTGCGATCCTCACCGGCATGGTGCCCTACAAGCTGCTCAACGTCGCATCGCCCGTCGCCTTCGCGATGGATCACGTCGGCATGGGTTGGGCGAGCGCGATCATCTCGCTCGGCGCGATCGCCGGCCTCACGACCGTACTGCTCGTCATGATGTACGGCCAGACGCGCGTCTTCTTCGCGATGTCGCGCGACGGGCTGCTGCCCGCCGTCTTCTCGAAGGTGCATCCGAAGTTCCGCACCCCGGGACTCTCGACCGTGCTCTTCACGATCTTCATCGCGCTCATCGCCGCGTTCACGCCGATCGGCATCGTCGGCGCGCTCACCAACATGGGCACGCTCGTGGCGTTCATCCTCGTCTCGATCGCGCTGCCGATCATCCGCAAGCGCTATCCGCAGACGACGGGATTCACGGTCCCCTTCGGTCCGTACCTCATTCCGATTCTCTCGGGCGTGACGGCGTTCGGCCTCATCATCTCGCTCGCGTTCGGAAGCCCGCTCTGGTTCGGCATTCCGTCGCCGTGGCTCGGGTTCATCGTGTGGCTCGCGCTCGGTCTGATCGTGTACTTCGGCTACAGCCGCAAGCACAGCACCGTCGGAAAGGAAGAGGGCGCCGCGTAAGCGCGGAGTTCCCACACCAACGAAGAGCCGCGCAGCGATGCGCGGCTCTTCTCGTTTACGCGGAGCGCGCGACGGTGAGGAACGCGAGCGGCTCGTCGTCGAGGCGGCCGGCAATCTCTTCGCGCGCGAGTTCGAGCGCTTGATCGACGCTCGCGAGACCGCTGAAATCCGCGATGCGTCCGCCGTGCAGCACGTAGAGCGCCGGGAGCGCGCGGCCCACGTCGCCGAAGCTCGTCTGTGCCTCGAGCGTCTCGCGCAGCGCGCGCTCCAACGCGCCCACGTTCGCCCGGCGCACGACCGCGTCGCGCAGCGCGAGGCGCACGACCGCGCGTTCGTCCACGACGCGCAGATCGCGCGCGCATTGGTAGATCGTTAGCGACGCGGTCGCGTCGATCCGGTCCACGCGCTCGGTCTCGACGCGCAACGAACGCGCCGCGACGGCGTGGCGCTCATCCTCACCCGCAGCTTCGCGCGCGGCACGCTCCACCATCGCGGTCGCACCGCTGGCGGTCGCGCGCACGCGATTGCGCTGCGCGTCGATCTCCACCACGACATCCACGCGATCCGGCGCGGCACCGGCCGCGATCACGCGATCGGCGGCCTCGCGCCGAATGCGCCCGATATCCGCGGGCGTCGGATCGACGATCGTGCGCTCGACGACGTCGCGCACGAGCGCGAGCGCCACGCCGATCGGCGAGATCACCTCGGCGTCGCGCGCGATCCGATGCTCGATCTCCATCAGCTCCGCCACGAACGGCACGAGCGCCGCCGCACCGCCTCCGCCTCCCACCAGCACGAGCGTCTCGCGCTCGAGGCCGTACTCCGCGATCAGCGCCTCGACGCACGCGCGCACCTTGCGCGCCGCGACCGTCAACATCTCGCGCGCGAGCTCGCGCGCGTCGAGCCCGATCTCGCCACAGACGAGTTCGAACGCGACCCGCGCCGCCTCCGCGTCGCCACGCGCGAACGCTCCCTCGGGCACATAGCCGAGCAGGTTGCTCGCGCAGGTCGGCGTGATCGTCGCGAGGCGACCGTCGCGCAGGCGCAGGCGCACGTAGTCGTTCGGATCGTGCGCGCTCGGCGCGAAGCGCTCCACCGCCGCTCCGGCGAGTTCGTCGGCGGTGAGAAACGACGCGTACGCGCATCCGGCGATATGCGCGGAGCGCGGCCCCACGTCGGTCACCGCGTGCGCCGAGAGACGCGGAATGCTGCCGCCCGCGACGCCGAGCGTTCGCGAATCGATGGTGCGCAGCATCGTACGATGCCCGCCGACTTGCGCGGGGCGCATCTGCGGCGTGCCCGCGCGAATCGCCGAACAATCCACGCTCGTGCCGCCGACTTCGAGAAACACCGCGTCGGTGACGTTTTCGTAGAGCAGTGCGCCCGCCACGCCCGCCGCCGGACCCGAGAGCATCGTGAGGATCGGGCGGCGTTCGACTTCGCGCACGTCCATCACGCCGCCGTCGCTGCGCATGATCATCAAGGGCGCGGAGATCGCCGCGCGTCGCACCGCATCGGCGGTCATGCGCGCGGTGCGCAGCATCTTCGGCAAGATGGCGGCGTTGAGCGCGGCGGTTCGCGTGCGCGCGCGCAGCCCGTACATCGTCGTGACGTCGTGGCCGCTCGTCGCGAAGAGTCCGCGCGCCTGCGCACGTTCGAGCGCGACGCTCTCCGCGCGCGCGTCGTCGACGCCGAACGGCGCGCTCGCCGCCACCGCCTCGACGCCCCCGCGCGCGAGTTCGTCGAGCGCGCGCTCGAGTTGCGCGGCGTCGGCGCCGCGTGCGTGCGCGAATGACGGAGCGAACGTGACGCCCGGCGCGAGGTCGAAGGGTGCGACGCGCAAGTGTCGCCGTGCGAGCCAGCCGCCCCCGATCCCGAGCACCCCAACGCGCGCGACGTCACCTTCGAGCAGCGCGTTCGTCGCCTGCGTGGTCGAGTGTGCGATAAAGGCCACGTCATCGGGCGCGACGCCGCTCTCGCGCAGCAGGCGCTCGATGCCGGTAACGATCCCTTCCGCCACGCCTTGCGGCGCGTCGTGCGTCGTCGGCACCTTGACCCGAGCCACGAGCGCGCGCGTCCGCGCGTCGATCGCGACCACGTCCGTAAACGTGCCGCCCACGTCAACGCCCAAACGCAGCTTGGTCATCGCCGCCTACTGCAGCGGAAAGAGCGCGGTCGCTTCGGCGACGGCCCGCGCGACGCTCGCGAGGATTGCGTCGCGGGCCGCGGCATCGCCGCGCGCGTCGCGCAGCATCGCCACGACGACGAGCGTGCGCCCGTTCACGGTCACGATACCGGCGTCGTTCGTCGCGGCTACCACCCCGTCGCGCGCGGGAGACGTGCCGGTGACGTGCGCGAGAAAGGCGCGGCGAGGAAATCCGGCACGCAGACGCTCGGGCGCGCTGCGGTCGCGCGCGAGCTGCGCGAGGAGCGCGGCGCGCGACGACGACGAGAGCAGATCGCCTTGGAAGAGTTTGGTGAAAAGCGCTGCGAGCGCGCGCGGCGTCGCCGTACCACGCCCGTCGTCACCCACGAAGATCGCGTCGAGGCCGTCGTCGCGGAGCGCCTCGTCGACCGCTTCGCTGCCGCCGAGCATCGTGAGGAGCGACGCGGTGGCCTGCGCATCGTGCGCGTCGAGCATCCGTGCGATCTTCTCGCGCAGCGCGGCGTCATCGGTGAGGCGATGGCGATCCACCCGTTCGTAGGCGGCGAGGGCGATCGCGAGGTTGCGTACCTCGGCGAGCGGAAAGCGCGCGTCGCCTTCGACCGCGACGCTCGCGCCGGTCGCCGCGTCGATGACCACCGCGCCGAGCGTACCGCCGAGCGCCTTCGCGTGCGCGCTCGCCTGCGCCAAACGGCTCTCGATCGCGCCGCGCTCCGAGAGCGGCGTCGGCGTCGGCGATGCGAAGATCGGCGGCGGCGTCACGAGCACCTGCGCGAGCGCGAGCGAGATCATGCGCTACAGCGCCGCCAACTCGTCGTAGAGCACGGCCATCGTTTCGATTCCGCCGAAGAATTGCGCGAGACTGAACTTTTCGTTCGGCGCGTGGATGTGATCGTCGGGCAGCCCCACACCGATCATCACCTGCGGCAGCTTGAGAATGCGGTCGAAGCTCGCGACCGGACCGATCGAACCGCCGGTGCCGATGTACACGGGGGCTTTGCCGAATCCCGCCTCCATCGCGCGTCCCGCGGCGGCGAGCGCCGGATGCGTGCGTGCGATGATCACGGCGGGCACGTCGCCGTCGGAGGTGATGTGCACGCGCACGCCGCTCGGCGCGATGCGCTCGATATACTCCGCGACCAGGCGGCGCACGCTCTTGGGATCCTGCTCGCCGACGAGTCGCGCCGAGATCTTCGCTTTGGCCCAGCTCGGAATGATCGTCTTGCTGCCGGGGCCCTGATAGCCGCCCCAAATGCCGTTACACTCGAGCGTCGGGCGAAACCACATGCGCTCGAGCGGGAGTCGTCCGCGCTCGCCCGCGAGCTCGCTCACGCCGAGTTGCGCCGCTTCGCGCGCTTCGTCGAACGGCAATCCGCGCAGCTCGGCCATCGTGTCGCCGTCGAGGTCGGGAACGCCGTCGTAGAAGCCCGGTACCGCGATGCGTCCGTCGGCATCTTTGAGCGACGCGATGATATGCGCGAGCGCTTCGATCGGATTGCGTATGATGCCGCCGAAGTAGCCGGAGTGCAGGTCGTCGGTCGGTCCGCTCACCGCGATCTCCCAATGCACGAGCCCGCGTACGCTCGTGGTGAGCGAAGGCACGTCCTCGGCATAGACCGCCGTGTCGCTGATCACCGCGAGATCGGCGGTGAACTGCTCCTTGTAGCGCGCGAGCGCGGCCTCGAAGTTCGGGGAGCCGATCTCTTCTTCGCCTTCGACGATCACCTTGACGTTGATCGGCAAGCGGCCGCGCGTGCGCATGTGCGCCTCGATCGCGGCGAGGTGCATGAGCACCTGACCCTTGTCGTCAACCGAACCGCGGCCGTAGATGTTGCCGTTGCGCACCGTGCCCTCGAAGGGCGGCGACTCCCACAACTCGATCGGATCCTCGGGCTGCACGTCGTAGTGGCCGTAAATCAGGACGGTCGGCTTACCCGGCGCACCGAGCCACTCGCCGTAGGCGAGCGGGTTACCGTTGGTCTCGAGCAGGCGCGAAGCGAGACCGATCTCGGCCATGCGCGCGACGAGCCGCTCGCAGCAGCGACGCACCTCGCCCGTGCGCGCCGGATCGGCGGAGACGGACGGCACCGCGATCCACGCCTTCAGCTCATCCAAGTACGCGTCGCGGTGCTCGTTGCAGTAGGTGTGCAGATCGGTCGGGATCGTGGACATAGTGCCTTCCTAAGATGATGCCGGGTGCGCCGGAACGAGCGGCGCGCCGAGTTGAATCTCGTACGTCGAACCGTTGCGTTCGACCTCGAAGCGATGGGGCTTGCCGTCGTACGCTCGCAACTGCGTCTGATAGGTGCCGTACTCCCACCAAAACTTGCCGTCGAGCTTGTCCACGATGTCGTTGGTGCGCAGCCCCGCGTCGTAGGCGGGCCCACCGGCGCGCACGTAGGCGCGCATGTAGCCGTCCACGGTCTTGAACAGCGTGTAAAAATAGGTCGGCGGATCGCTCGGCGCGAGCGCGAGCCCGCGGGTAAAGAGGGCCTTCGCGCGCACCGGATCGCTCGCGGCCCAGGCCTCGAGCCGCCGCACCCCTTCAAGCGCGAGCGCGCGCGCCCGCTCGGGCTGCGGCGCGCCCGGAGCAACCGCGTGATCGTGCCACTCCTCGACGATCCACCCGCCGCAATCTTCGAGCCGCAATCCGACGTCGAGATCGGTGCCCTCGACGAGCGCGAAGGACGAGGTCGTAACGAAGAGATACGCCGCGTAGGTCTTGTGCGCGCAGTCGCTCGCGTTCGGATTCTCGTGCGCGGCAAACGCGCCGTAACCGTCGCGCGCGAGCGCCGCGATCGTCGCCTCGGCGGCATCGCGAGCGAGCGCCGACCGATCGTCGTCCACCGCGATGCGGTGCGCCGCGCTCGGCGGCGCGACGAGCCCGCTCGACGGCGCGTCCGCGTACGCCGGCGGCACGAGCGAGGCAAACGCTCGCACGCCGAAGAGCGCGTTGCCGAAGAGTACGATCGCGAGCGCGGCGGCCGTGGCGACGCCGACCTGCCACGGCAGCGTGCGGCGCATGATCTCGTCGATCGAGACGCCGGTGAAGTTCGCGACCCACACGTTTGCGGTGTTGGTCGGATCGCAGACGTTCTGCACCTGCACGACCGCCATCACCGCGGCGACGAGCAGCACCGGCGGCAAGGCGTGCGCGGCGAGCAGAATGGTGAAGATCGCGATGCCGACGCCGAAGGGATTGAGCGGACCTCGATAGAGCGCGAGCGGGCTCGCGAGCCCGAAGATCGCGACGAACGCGACGGGATTGCGCACCCACGTTCCCGCGAACGGCGCGAGCGCCGCCGCGAATTGCGGCGTGCGCGTCGCCGTGAGCAACATCCCGATGCCGATGAAGAGCAGCACGGCCGGAGCCACGTCTTCGACGCCGCGGATCGCCGCGGCGACGAGCGTGGGAATCGCGCGGCGCGGCCGCGTGACGAGCACGCCGAAGAGCGCCGCCAGGATGAACGCGAGCGTCGGATCGAGGTGGAAGGCGTAGTAGAGCACGAGCGGCAGCACCGGCGTCACGAGCGCGACCGCGGGCACGCGCGGCGTCGCCGCTTCCTCGCCTTTCACCGCAAAGGTCGCGTACCCGCGCTCGCGCCGAAACGCGACGACCGCGTAGATCACGAGCGCGCACGCGTCGATCGCCGCGAGCACGAGCGCGTATCGCGTCATCTGCTCGGGCGCGACCGCGAAGTACTGGGTGTAGAACTTCCAGTTGACGATGTTGAAGATGAAGCCGAGCGCGAAGGAGAGCAGGAAGAGCGTCGCCGCGATCGAGCGCGGCACGCCCGTCGTCATCATGATCGGCAGCACGATCGAACCCACCATGATGATCGCGCCGAGCCCCGAGAGCGAGGTGAAGAGCAGCGCGACGATCGCGCAGAGCGCGAGCGCGAGCGCGAACGGCCGCTCGCCGCCGTACTCGGCCGCGAGGTTCACGAGCGCGCGCGCGATGCCGGTATCCATCGTCACGCGGCCGAGCAACGCACCGAAGATCACGGCCACATACACGCTCGCGAGCGACGACGCGCCGCTCACCACGATCGTGCCGATCTGCGCGATCGGCAGTCCGGCGACGAGCGCCATCGCAACGGTCATCGCCGGCACCGCGACGATCGCCGGCAGCAGCCGCCGGTACATCAGCACCGCAAAGGCGAGAAAGACCGCGAGCAGCAGCAGCCCGACGATCATCGCGGCGCACCGATCACGCCGTCGAGCGGCGGCAACGTTTTGGTCTTGAGATACGTCTCGTAGGTCACGCGGTCGATCGCATCGGCGCGCTCGATCGCGCGCTGAGCGTCCATATGATAGCGCTCGAGGTTGCTCGCGAGGTGTCCCTCGCGGCTCTCGTAACGCCAAGCGCTCGCGTAGAGCGGCGCGAGCATCTCGTCGCTGTCACGCTGCTCCCAGAACCAATACTTGCACCAGAAGAGATCGCGCACGGCATCCTTCGGATGCTCGAGCGCGTCGGCGTAGTATCCGCGTACCTCGCGCGCGATCTGATAGCGGCGACCGAGCGCGTCGTAGCGGCGCGCCGCGAGCAGCATCACCTTCGCGGCGTTCGCATGGAGCGGCGGCGCGGCCGCGTAGAGGTCGCTCTCCACGTTCTCCGCCGCGAGCCGAACGCGTGCGAGCGTAGCATCGGAGATCGCCGACGCCGACGCCTCGTCGAAGGGGTCGGCCCAAAAGAGCTTGTCGCTCGCCGCGGGCAACTGCGCGTCCACATCGCCGAGCTGCAGCGCATCGCGCGCGTAGCGCGGATCGTCGCTGCCGAAGAACGCCCACGGAAAGCTCCGTGCGAACGAGTCGAGCGAATCGTCGCGGCTCCACGCGGCCGACGCGGCGTAGAGCACGGGATACCACGTCGCCTCATAGAGCGTCTCGCCGTCGTCGTGC
>JAGWSR010000105.1 GCA_028869385.1 bacterium | reverse complement strand
GGGACTCGAAGGTCCCAGAGTTCGAGCGGTCTTGCTTCAGGTGGGGTTTACCCGAGCCCGCGTCACCGCGAAGCTCCGTGAGCTCTTACCTCACGATTTCACCCTTACCCCAAAAAGCGCTTTGCGCTTTTTGGGGACCCCACGAGTTGAAAGAGGCACTCCGGTGCTTCGCACCTGCGCGCCCCCGCTCGCGCGGGTCCCCCAGAGATCCCACGACTCGTTCGCGGGATGTGGGGGCCCCGCGGAACGCGGGGGGTGCACAGGTGCGAAGCACCGGAGCACCTTTCAAAAGCTCTCGGGGTCCCCAAAAACTGCTTGCAGTTTTTGGGGCGGTATGTTTCTGTGGCACTTTCCTTCAGGTCACCCTGACAGGACGTTATCCTGCACCTTGCCCTGTGAAGCCCGGACTTTCCTCACCCAAGCGCGCCGTTCGACGCGCCGTGCGATCGCCCGGCGTACTTCGCCCGCGCAGTATAACAAAAAAACGACGGCTCGTCGTAGGACGAACCGTCGTTTCGAAGTGGTGGAGGCAAGGAGACTCGAACTCCTGACCCTCACGCTGCCAGCGTGATGCTCATGCCCCAAAAACGCTGCGCGTTTTCGGGGACCCCGAATGCTTGAACAGGCGCTTCGGTGCTTCGCACCTGCGCGCCCCCCGCTATCGCGGGGCCCCCGAATGCGCGTAAAACAAAGACGAGGGTCCGCACGTGCAGACCCTCGTCGTTCATGGTGGAGGCAAGGAGACTCGAACTCCTGACCCTCACGCTGCCAGCGTGATGCTCTACCAGCTGAGCTATGCCCCCGGGAAATGACCCGACCTAATTAGGGGCGGCCGGGTCGTTTCCTGCGCTGGTTTTGTCGCAGCGATCGGCTCCGCTAGTGCGTGACGATCGGAGCGAGCGGTGCGGGTTTGGTCGCAGCAACGACCGGCATCGCGACCGGTTTCGCGCCCGCTGCCGCGAGCGTTCGGTCGATCGTCGCAATGCGCGTTCGCCACGCGGTGTAGGCGGTGACGTGACCGACGTACTCGCGTTCGAGGCGCACGTAGAGATCGTGCGTTGCTTGCGCGAGCGGTTCGTCGCCGAGTAAGGCCATCACGTCCTCGTGGAACGCTCCGGGCTTTTGAATCGAGTCTTCGAAGTTCTGCGGATTCGAAGTCATCGTGGCGATCAGCGCGTCGGTTGCGTCGATGGCGGATTGCACGGCCGCCGCGTTTCGATCGCCGGCTTTGAGGGACTTTTTGCGTTCGGCGAGTTGTTCGCGCGTATCGTGCATGGCATTGAGCATCGTGTCGGTGCGCGAGAGCAGATCGTACTCGCGACGCTCTTGGTCGAACTGCGCGACGTACTCCGCGGCGGTGGTCTTGGAGAGCGGATCGGGCTCCTTGACGACCGGGACCGAGTACGTCTTGCCGTCGATGTGCAGCGCGAGGCGGTAGCGCCCCGGCGGCAACGGCGGACCGGTTTCGGGACCGCGGAAGAAGTACGGCGCGGAGTCGTAGCGCACCGGACCGGCGATCGTGAAGTCGTACTGGAAGTCGTTCACGCCCGCGCTCGCGCTGATCCAATACGACCGTCCGTCTTGCCCGGTGTACACATCGTGCTTGCCCGCGATGTGGCGCAGCAGATGGCCCTTGGCGTCGTACACGTCGATCGTGGGACGCGAATCCGGATCGTTCGGCAGGTAGAAATAGAGATCGGCGGCGGCGGAGTTTCCGAGGAAACCGCCTCCGGGTTGGCTCGCGACGAACGCGTTGTAATTGCCCTCGTCGTTCGCGTAGGAGTTGAAGGCGATCACCGGGCGCGGTGCGAGCACGAGCGGCGCGGCGGGTTTGCCGCATCCGGCTGCCTGCACCGGCGCCATGTTGTCCATGATCCACATGGCGCGCCCGTGCGTCGCGATCGCGAGATCGTCGAACTGCGGTTGGAAGCGAATGTCGCGCACCTCGACCGTGGGCAGGTTCTGCTGGAACGATTGCCACGTGGCGCCGCGGTCGCACGAGATGTAGATGCCGCGGTTCGTTCCGGCGTACACGATGTTCGCGTTGCGAATGTCGGGGCGTACGGCGCGCGCGTATTCACCGGCCGGAATGCCGGTGCCGAGCTTCGTCCAATGCGCGCCGTAGTCGCTGGTGGAGAAGAGATAGGTGCCGTCGTCGTTCACGCCGTGACGATCGGCGGACACGTACGCCACGCCGTCGTGCAGCGTCGAGGGCGCGACCGTTTCGACCGCGCTGTCGGCCGGAAGTTCGGGCGGCGTGACGTCGCGCCAGTGTTTGCCGCCGTCGAGCGTGACGTGCACCAATCCGTCGTCGGAGCCGGTCCAGATCTCGCCCTTGCGTAGCGGGGACGTTTCGATGTCGAGCAGCGTGCCGTAGTTTTCGGCGCTCGACTCATCACGCGTGACCGAATCGCGGTCGCCCTGTTGTTTGCTCTTGTCGTTGCGCGTGAGGTCGGGACTGATCACGCTCCAGTGCGCGCCGCGATCGTGGGTCGCGAAGACGACGTTCGCGCCGATGAACGCGATATGCGGATCGTACGCGGCGAACGCGACCGGGGCTTCCCAATCGAAGCGATACTTGGCGCGCGCGAGCGTGAACTCGTCGGCGGCCGTGTCGCGATAGGGACGCAGGTTCGTGCTGTCGTGCGTGACGATGTTGGTGCTGCTGAGTTCGCCGTTCTCGTAATCCGCCCACACGACGTGCGGATCGAGCGGGTCGGGAACGGTCCATTCGCCGTCGCCTCCGACGACGTTGACCCAGTCGCGATTCGCGATGCCGTCTTCGCCGTTGAACGCGGGGCCGCACCAGCCGTTGTTGTCTTGGAAGCCGCCGCACACGAGGTACGGCACGCCGCTCGAGAGGCCGACGCGATAGACTTCGCCGATCGGCAAATTGCGCGCGTTGCTCCAGGTGGCGCCGAAGTTCGTGGTGGTGGCGATGCCGCCGTCACCGGCGAGCGCCATGCGCTGGCCGTCCTTCGATATCCACATGTCGTGGAGATCGGGGTGCACGCCGAACGCGGAGAGGTTGAACGTTTTGCCGCCGTTGAATGACGACGCGAGCAGCATGCTTACGCCATAGACGGTGTTCTCGTTCGCCGGCGAGACGCGCACGTGCGAGAAGTAGAAGGGACGCTGATCCACGAGCGTGTTGTCGCTCACCATCGTCCACGTTGCGCCTGCATCGTCGGAGCGCCACAGCAAGCCGTGCTTGGATTCGACGAGCGCGAAGATGCGCTTGGGATTCGACGGCGCGAACGCCACGCCGATGCGCCCGAGCGGACCGGCGGGCAACCCGTGCCCGGTGACGAGGCTCCAGGTCTTGCCGCCGTCATTCGAACGGTAGAGGCCGTCGTCGGTCGCGGCTCCGCTCGTGAGCGCCCACGGGCGGCGCAGCACGTGCCACATGCCGGCGTAGAGCACGTCGGGGTTGGCCGGATCCATGGCGAGATCGCTCGCGCCGCTCTCGTTCGAAGCGAAGAGCGCGTTGCTCATCGTCGCGCCGCCGTCGAAGGTGACGTACACGCCGCGATCGCGCGAAGGCCCGAAGGCGTTGCCGAGCACGCCGACCACGACGTGCGCGGGATTTTTCGGATCGATCAGGATCTTCGAAACGCCGACCGCGTCGGCCGGAAATGCGGCGATCTTTTTCCAGCTGCGGCCGCCGTCGGTCGAGTGGTAGAGGCCGGCGTCTTGAATGACGTCGCTGCGCGGATTGGTCTCACCCGCGCCGAGCCACACGTCGCGATCGTCGTTCGGATTCACGGCGACGGCGCCGACCGACGCGACGTGGATCGCATCGGTGATGTTCGTCCACGACAGGCCGCCGTCGATGGTCTTCCACGCCCCGCCACCCGCCGAGCCGATGTAGTAGAGTAGCGGGTTCGCGTCGCTTCCGACGACCGAGGTTGCGCGCCCCTCGGGCAGCGCCGGACCGATCGCGCGCCAGCGCATTTGGGCAACGGGCCGATCGTCGGCGCGGGCGGCATGGGGAATCAGCGCCAGCGCGCAGAGGCACGCTGACGCGGCAAGCATCCGGGCGTTCATCGCTTACTGTCCGTCATCTTGAACGACTTTGCCGTCGATCTTCAGGAGGGTGCGCAGCGCCTTGCTCGCGGTCTGCTCCCACGTGCCGTTCTCGAGCTTCCAGGTATCCTGGCTCTTTTGCGTCGACGTGATGTCGTGGTTTCCGTCGGGGGCTTGTACCTGTCCGTCGATGTGCTGCGTGACGGTCGCGACGATCGTGTTCGCGTCGGGCTGCGCCGCCGAATCGATCTTCTCGTCGCAACTCGTGCCGTGGAACGTCTTCATTTGCTGCTCGGCCGACGCGAGCACCTCATCGCGATTCTGCGTCTTGCCCTGCAGATCGGTCTCGACGTAATCCGGGGCGAGCTCGGCGAACGCGGCTTTTACGTCCTTGTCGGCGCCGCTCAGGATGGCGGTGCAGGTGAGCTTGTACTTGTCGGCAAGCGCGGTCGTGACCGCGGCCGGCACGTCGGCACGAGCCGGAACGGCGAAAAGTGCGGCGGCAGCGGCCGCGCACGCAACGAGATAGGCAGACTTCACAGCGATGGTTCCTCCGAGCATGGTTGTTTTGCTCGCATATACGCCGGGTGCCCGCTCGCTGTTTCAAAAAATGGCGAAGCCGCGCGATGGCGCGGCTTCGGACGGTGGTGGAGACGAGGGGACTCGAACCCCTGACATCCTGCTTGCAAAGCAGGCGCTCTACCAGCTGAGCTACGTCCCCGGGGACCGGCATCAGGTTTCGGGGCGCCCGCCTCGCTCCCTTGCGTGAAACGTCGGGCCGGGCGCACAATGGAGAGGCTTCGGGAGGTGCCGCGCCATGATCGCACGGTGGTCGTCGAGTCTCCTTTTCGCGTGCGCGTGCACCTGCGCGGCGCCGATGGCCGCGCGCGCGGAAAGTGCCCCCTGTTGGAGCCTGATCTACGATGCGATCGAGCACAGCGCGAGCGCTCCGCATGCACCCTATATCAGTTACGCCGAGAGCATTCGCATCGTTCAGGACCGCACGCTGATCGCACGCTCCGCGGCGAACATCACCTATCGTGACGACGGGTATGCCTCCGTCGACGACGATCGCTGGGCACGTCCGTTTTTGAGCCGTTTCCTCGATCCCGGACCGCCGATTCTCGGGCCCTACGGCCACGATCGGCGCAGCGCGTGGCTCGCGCTCTTGCAGACCGAGGGACCGTACAAAACGATCGCCTCGACGCAAGCGCGGTCGAACGAGCGCTGCGTGGACCGCGGTGACGACGTGGTCAACGGCAATCGCGTCGCGCACCTGGAACTGCCCGATGCGCCGACCGATGCTCCGGCGCTCAAAGAGATCTGGATCGACCGCACGAGCCACGACGTCGCGAGGATCGTGATGAGCGCGCCGCTCGCTTACTACGGCCAAGACGCCGACGTGCCGAACGCGCTCGTCGATTATCGCATCGGCATCACGCGCATCGGCCCGTATCAGGTGGTGCATCACGTCACGTGGACGTATCGCTACCGCGTATACGATCAAGGTTCGGTGCTCGACGGCGAGTACGTGTTCACGAACTATCAGTTCGCCGACACGCCGCCCGAGGGAACGCTCTTCGCCTCGCGGGAGCACTAGCCGACCGCCCGCCGTGCAACATCGGCTGCGAGCGCGGGTAGATACCGGTATGAACATTGTTCGCAAACTCGCGGCATTGAAGCAGACGATCCCGCTCATGCGTCACGGTGGTGTTCCGCTGGCGCTGAAGCTCGGTACGGCCGCGGTGGGAATCGTGATCGTCTCCCCGCTCGACCTCTTCAGCGACGTCCCGGTACTCGGACTCTTCGACGATGCCGCGCTGCTCTCGATCCTCGCGTACGGCTTCGTTCATGTCGCGTCGCGCTACGCCGCGAGGGCCGCGCCGGTCCGTTCGTAGCGCTTCCGCGTCGAGCGAGGGCTTGGTCGAGAGGCTGCGAACGGGGTCGCCATGACGGAGCGACTTGGTGTTCTCGATGGGCTGCGGTGCTACGCGACGCTTATCGTCCTGTGGTATCACCTTGCGCAAATGGAGCAAGCTCCAGCCCCGGCGCCGGTCTGGCTCCCGTACATTCCGATCATCGGCTACGTCGGACTGTTCTCATTCTTTTTCATCAGCGGCTTCCTGATCGCTTATCCGTTCATCCAAGCGCGCGTCGCGCGGCGTCCCGAGCCTGCGTGGGGGCACTTCGCATGGCGTCGGTTTATCAAGGTCGTTCCATCGTATGCGCTTTCGATCGTGATTGCGTATGCGATCGGATATGCGGCGATCGTGCGCAATGGTTCCACGGTGCCGCAAGAAATCGTGACGCACGCGTTGTTCATTCACACCTGGTGGCCGCAAACGTATTTCTCGATCAACTGGGTGCTGTGGACGCTCGCGATCGAGGTTCAATTCTACGTCGTGTTTCCGGCGCTTTGGTGGTGTTTCCGGCGGCAGCCGTGGGTTACCGGCCTTGCCATGATCGCGCTTGCGTGGGTCGTGCGCTCCCTCGCGCCCTCCTGCTGCGGTGGAACGCTCACGCAGGTTGCGCGAAACTTGCCGGGCTATACCGACTACTTTGCGTGCGGAATGCTGTGCGCGTGGCTCTTCGTACGGTTCGGCCACCGGCTGCGCGAGGGGCGTAACCGCTACCTGATGTTCGCGTTTGCCGTGAGCGCCTTCGCCGTCCTCGGCCTCTGGATGTTCGCGAAATCGTCCGGGGTGCCCGTTGCAATTCAAATCGGCGGGACATCGGTATTCCAGATCTGGTCATTCGCAGGTATCGCCTTCGGGATCATCACGCTCGGGGCGCTTTGCTCGCCGCGCGGCTGGTCGTTCATCCTCGCGAATCCGGTTACGCGCTTCGTCGCGATCATTTCGCTCAATCTCTATCTCTACCACCAAATGATCGCGCGCGAACTGCGCCTGCGATTCCCGTCCCCGGCGCCGAGCGATGCGGCGGCTCTCGGGCACTGGCAAGTTACGTTCTTCGTCGCGGCCGTCGTGCTCGCGATCGGTGTCGCGGTGCTCCTCACCTATGCCATGGAACGCCCGCTCTTGCGCCTTTCACCCAAAACTTCATAAACGATTTCAACCCGCACGTGTGTAGTGTTTCGCTGGGCAGACGTCGCTGATTCGGGTCGCCACGGTAGGGTCCGATGCGTTCGCGCTCCGGCGAGCAACGCGTGAAATGGAGGCGATCCTCCTCGCGTGCGGAATACTATCGTCTATACGTATTCACTTTTGAACGCGTGCTGCTCTCGTTTGAGAGCCAGAAACGTACCACGTCATGAAAACCGAAGTAGCTCTCGCCCCCGTCGCCGCCAAGCGCGCGACCACCAAACGCGTTGCGACGCCGAAAATCTATCCCCCGCATGAACATTTCGGCAGTCCGCTCAACGTCTGCCGCGTTTGCGGCGAAAAATACACGTACGTGGCGAAGCCATACTCGATCCTCGGCCTCTCGAACTCCGAGAAATAAACGACGAGTCCCCGAATCACTGTACGCTCTGAGCGCGCGACATCAATATCGCCAATCAAGCGCAGCTCGAGGCGATGGCGATCGCTAACTAAAACACAAAGCCTCGATCGAGCGATCGAGGCTTTCGAATGGTGGGCCATCCTGGGTTCGAACCAGGGACCTCATGCGTATCAATTGTAAAATGACCTTTTCCGGTGCGATCGGAATCGACCAGCAAATAGCGGCAATACGCAGTAAATGTCGGATGAATTCGCAGCTGTCGACCTGCGGCACAACCGGCAACGAACGGCAGCGTTCGGCATCGTCTTAGGTGTTAAAGTAGATGTCAAGATTTGGGATTGACACCTAGCGCGCGCGGCGCGCGCCAAGCGAATCCAAAAGCTCGAAATCGACTATGAGCTTGGGCGCGATGTCGGCGTGTTGCCGCTGGGCCCGCATGTACGTACGATAAGCCACCTCGAGCGCTTGTAAATAGGCCAAATGGCTAACTGCGCTGCTTTGGGAGGGGGATCTCTGAGCGTAGCACTAACTCACGTTTCGGATTTTCACGGCGGGATCGTATTTAATCATCGGAGGCGTCATGTTTCGTAACGTGCTTTTTGCGCTCGCGCTTCTCGTTATCTTGACACCCGGCTACGCCAGGGCCCAAGCGATAAGCGATGCGCAACCCGCAACCGCTTCCTGCAGCGCATCGAAAGCGCTTTGGTCAACCTATCAGTCGAATACGCATTGGCCGAGAGAGATCAACGCCTTTGATGGGAGGATTTATAGCCTTATCTGGGGCGATCAAAATCTTCCCCGCTGGTTTCCATTCCGGCTCCAAACCGACGCCTGGATGAGCATCGTGCCTGATATTTACCAGCGATACTCAGGTCAATCGATGGAGGTACGGATGCGGAGGCCGTCGCCGTTTCAAGAATCGTGCGATTCCGCCGGAAACCTCACCGTCTCTTTTCACAGCACGTTTGAGTGGTACGCCGATACATCAAATGGAATTTACTCGAGTCTCTTTATGTCGGAGCTCAGCGGCCGGCTCCGCCCGCTCCGCTTGCCGAACGGGACGATCGTGGCCGAAGTTCTCGGCACGCCTTCTTCGGACATCACCCAGAACTTTATTAACGATTTCAACCCTCAGGTTCTGAGCATTTACGAACTCTACCTCACCCTGAATAACCATTGGTGTGACGCTTCGCTTGGCATCCGTTGCTGACACGGGCCGCCGGTTCGGCGACGAAGAAGTAAAGAAAGAGCCCCGCGATTTGCGGGGCTTTCGAATGGTGGGCCATCCTGGGTTCGAACCAGGGACCTCATGCTTATCAAGCATGCGCTCTAACCAGCTGAGCTAATGGCCCGGACAAGAACAGAGTATAGCATAGCGCGCAAGCCCCCTGCGGGTAGGGTGGGCCTCCCGCTTTAGGCGTGACCGCAGACGCGATGCCCGTTCTCGTAAAAGGTGACGTGCTTCGGGAGCGGCTTCTCAACGACGAGGCCGATCCAGGTGTTCATCGTGGCGCTCGCCGGAGGCGGCGGCGTGAATGTATAGTGCAGCGTGAGCGACGCTCCATCGCGCATAATGGTGTTGATGCGGAGCACCGGAGCCGACGACATCGCGCTCGAGCGGGCGACGAAGAGTACCGCGTGCGTGCGCCACCATGCAGTCGGCGGCGCGAAGGGTTTGTTGCCGAAGCCGACCGCCGCCGGAGCGAGGACGCGGCGCCAGTCGGCAGCGGAAGCCAGTACGGCGCAGAAGGGCTCGCGCTCGTGCGGCAAGTGTCGCACGAAAACCTGGTACTGCTGCGGCTGGAGCACCGTCGGCGTGGGCACCGGTGTCGGCATCAGCGATGCGACCAGCGTGACGGCGGCGATGACTGCGGCAAACATGATCGTTATCGTAGCACGTTCACTAGGCCGAGCACTCGATCGCTCAGAATGTTTCGCAGCATGTTGAGACGCATCGTCCTGCTGGCCATCTCGCTGGCCGCAAGCTGCGGCGCTGTTGCGTGGGCGCAGCCGGTGACCTGGACGTGCCAGGAGCACCTGACCGGATGTATGGGCATCGGGGTATCAGGCGAGAAAGAGATCGACCGCGCCCGGTGCTTGCAGATGAACGCTGCCGCTGACAGACCCGCTTTGCAGCGCACGGCCACGTTTGTGGTGGATGCGGAGGCTGGTACGTACGTGGATGCGTTCGGGGAGAGCGGTCATCTCGTTCGGCAACCGGGAATGCCATTTGAATATGTTATCAGCTCCGAACACGAAATCGTCCAACTCGACAGCCGATTCAAGCTCGTGGACGATCGCCCGTTCGTGAATAATGTAGGAGATGCTGCGCAATACGGCATCTATCAAGGCCGGTGTAGCGCCCAGCGCTCTTCGTGATCGTGCGTTAGATCATCTCGATCCACTTTTTCATGATGGCATCTTCGTCTTTGAGTTGCGCCATCGTGAGGGCTTCGAGGGCCGCGCGTTCGCGTTCGAGTTCGGCGCGCTCGTCGAGCGCGATATCGAACGCCGCGGCTTGGGCGCTGTGTGCGCCGTTGACCGGCGCCGCCTTGGATTTCGGCGACGCCGGCCCGACCGGTGCGATCATTCGCTGATGCTCTGGATGAATTTCTTGGTGATGCCGTCGTCGGCTTTGCGCTGGGCCATCTGCGCGTCGCGCAGCGTGTTGATCTCGCGCATGTTCTCGGCTTGCTGATTCATCGCTTCGTCGAAGACGCTGGACTGCAAGTCGAGCTGTTGTTGCGCGGCCATCTGCTGCGCCATGAGGCCGGTTTGGAACAGATTGTTCTCGCCGAGCAGGCCGCCGAGCACGCCGTTCGAGCCGCCGAGCACGGCGTTCGCTCCGCCGCTGACCAGGCCGCCGATGAGCGAGGGTGCCGCGGCCTCGAGGGCCGGCACGAGGAATCCCATGGTGATGCTCTCCTTATGACGTTGGGAATCGTAGGGTCGTTCACGCGCGGTGGGCCGCGCGGCTAGGCCTCGCCGGCGGCATCCGCATCGCTCGGGGTGGCGCGCTTGTGCCCGGTCGCGTCGAGGTCGGGGCTGTGAGGACGCCAGGGCGGAGGCAGGCTCGGTGCGGAGAAGCCGAGCGAAGCGAGGCTCGCTTGGAGGCCTTGAAGCCCTTGAAGCGGCGCATTGACCGCCTCGGCGGTCGCCTGGCTCTCGGCGCGGGCGCTCTCGAGCGGCTCGCCGCCTTCGAGGGCGCGCTCGTGTCGCAGGACCGAATCGGCATAGCCGAGGCGCGCGCCGTCGGCCCAGGTGGTCTTGGTGCCGACGGCACGTGGATCTCCGGCATTGTAGGCCGAGAGCGCGGCGTGCGCGTCGCCACCGTAGCGGCGCAGCAGTCCGGCGAGCATTCCGGCAGCGTAGTCGGCGTTCTTCGCCGGGTCCATCGCGGCAGGCGAGCTGGCGAAGGCGTGCCAGCGGTCGTCGATCTGAAAGAGGCCGTGGCCGTGGCCGCCGTCGCCGACCACGTTGCGCCCGGCATTTGCGCCGGGGCCGCCGGTCTCTTGGGCTGCCACGGCGGCCAGCAGCGTCGGGTCGAGGCCGTGCCGGCGGGCGGCGGCGGCGATGGCCGGGGCGTACTCGACGCCGTGTTGGGCGAGACGGGCGGCGACCGGGTCGTTCGGAAATAGCATGGCGCCGGGCCATCCCTCGGTCCGATGCGTTTGACAAGACCCGGCCGGGAATCTACAATCTCGTAGTCGTTATGGGAGAGGGCTCCGCCGCAGTGGCGGGGCCCTCATCCTGCGACCGATTCAATATGGCTCGTTCGCACAGGGTTGATGTCAGTGGGTTGATGGGCGGCGGCCGCCAGGTTCTGGTGGTCGAAGACCAGGTGCCCATCGAGGAGTTCGAGGGGATCGCGTTCCCCGTGCCGGCGACGGTGCATCTGGAGATGCGTTACGTGGACCGGCTCCTTCATATAGAAGGCGAAATCGACGTGAAGGCGGAGGGCCAGTGCGACTCGTGCTTGGAAGATGTCTCGCGTGCCGTGCACGTAGACGTCGACGAGCGGTTCGATCCGCATGCCGGGAGCGAGAGCGACCAGTTCGGAGAGAACAACGTCCTGACGGGCGACCGTCTCGACGTCGCCGATCTGACCCAGCAGTTGGTGCTGAGCGCGATGCCCATGGGGCTGCGCTGCGGCGACGATTGCAAGGGACTGTGCGGAACCTGCGGTGCAAACAAGAACACGAGCGCGTGCTCGTGCGATGGAGAGTAAGTTACAGTGGCCAACCTGAAGTGGAAAACGCCGCGCAGCAAAACGCGCAGCCGCCGTGCGGCGAACTGGAAGCTCAATCCGGTGACGACGGTCGAGTGCCCCCAGTGCCATCAGCCGAAGCGCCCGCACTTTACGTGCGGTACGTGCGGAACCTACGACGGCCGTCAGGTCGTCGAGATCCGCGACGAACACGCCGGACACGATCACGCCTAGTAGCGTCGGGACGGCATACGCGTCTTGACGGGAGTACGGATCGTCGGCGTCGGGCACTACGCGCCCGAACGCATCGTCGATAACCAAGAACTCGAGACCTGGTTCGACACGTCCGATGAGTGGATCACGTCGCGAACCGGGATGAAGCGCCGCCACTGGACTTCGCCGGACGAAGCGACCAGTGATTTGGCGTTGGCGGCGGCGCGCAACGCGCTCGCGAATGCGAACCTCGAGCCGGGCGATATCGACGCGTACGTCGTAGCCACGGTCTATCCGGACTATCTCTTTCCGGCAACCGCGTGCATCGTGGCTTCGAAGCTCGGCGCGGTCGATAAGGCCGCGTTCGACATCGAGATCGCCTGCAGCGGATTCATCTATGGGCTCACCGTCACGTCGTCGCTCGTTCGCGCGGGCGTGTACAAGCGCGTGATGCTCATCGGCGCGGAGACGCTCTCGAAACTCGTCAACAAGGAAGATCGCGGCACCGCGATCCTCTTCGGCGACGGTGCCGGTGCCGTGATCCTCGAAGCCTCGGAGCAGGATTCGTTCCTGGCCGCGGAGCTCGGATCCGACGGCAGCAAGCCCGAACTCCTGCGCGTGGCTGCCGGTGGATCGCGTCGTCCGGTCGATCACGCGGCGCTCGACGAGGGCGCGGATCGCATTTACATGGAAGGCCGCGAAGTCTTTAAGTTCGCCGTCACCAAGATGATCGCCGCGACCGACGCGGCCCTCGCCAAGGCCGGCCTTGCGAAGTCCGACGTGGACTTCTTGATTCCGCACCAGGCGAACAAACGCATCATCGACGCGGCGATGAAGTATCTCGACATTCCGGCCGAGCGTTGCGTGGTAAACATTCACGAGTACGGCAACACCTCGGCGGCGTCGATTCCGATCGCGCTCTCCGAAGCCGTGCGAGCCGGACGCGTGAAGCCTGGTGACGTCATCGTTTTCGTTGGTTTCGGCGGTGGTCTCTCGTGGGGCGCCGTCGTGTGGAAGTGGGCGTAATGCGGGTTGGCGTGGTTTTCCCCGGTCAAGGTTCGCAGGCGCTCGGCATGGGCGCCGACGTCGCGGCGCAGTCGAGCGAAGCGCGCGCGCTCTTCGAGCGCGCGTCGAGCATCCTCGGCTACGATCTGCTCGCGCTCCAGAAGGACGGGCCCGAAGAGAAGCTGCGCGAGACGCAGTTTAGCCAGCCCGCGATCTTCACCACCAACGTCGCGCTCTATACCGCCGTCGGCGATGCGCTGAAGCCGGTCGCGAGCGCGGGACACTCGTTCGGCGAATTCTGCAGTCTGTTCGCCGCGGGCGCATTGGAATTCGACGATGCGTTGCGCATCGTGGATGAGCGCGGGAAGGCGATGCAGTACGCCGCGGAACTCGCGCCGGGCGGCATGTCGGCGGTACTCGGCCTCGATGCCGATGCGATTCGCCGCGTCGTCGATACAACGCGCGCGGAGACCGGCAAGCGCATCACGCTCGCAAACTTCAACTCGCCGGCGCAGATCGTTATCTCGGGCGACCTCGACGCGGTCGTCGCGGCGGGCGACGCGATGCTCGCCGCCGGCGCAAAACGCGTCGTGCCGCTCAACGTCTCCGGTGCGTGGCACTCGGAGCTCATGCAGCCGGCGGTGGAGCGGTTCGCCGCGGCGGTCGAGAGTGGCCGTTTTGCCACTCCGCGCTTCGACGTCATCTCGAACGTCGATGCGCAGCCGTATCGCGACGCCGAGGCGATCAAAAAGAATCTCGTTACCTCGATCACGCACGAAGTGCGTTGGCACGAGACCGCCCTGCGCATGCTCGATGAATCGCTCGACCTCGTGGTCGAATTCGGCGCGAGCGGCGTCCTCGGTCCGCTCGTGAAGCGTCTGCCGAACGCGCCGCAAGTGATGGTCGTGAGCGACTACGCGGGCGTGGAGAAGCTGCGTGGCCTCCTTCGACAAGCTCAGGATGACACTGGGGCAGCTCAGGATGACACTGGGGCAGCTCAGGATGACACTGGGGCAGCTCAGGATGACACTGGGGTAGCTCAGGATGATACTGGGGCGGCTCAGGTGGGGGTGAAGGCGTGAGGTTTGCGGGGAAAGTGGCGCTCATTACGGGCGCGAGCCGTGGTATCGGGCGCGCGATCGCGGTCGAGCTCTGCAAGGATGGCGCCGACGTCGTGCTCGTTGGGCGCGACCGTGCGGCGCTCGATGAGACGGCCGAGGCCTGCGCGGGCGCGCGGATCGGTGCCGTCGCCCATGTGATCACCGCCGACGTCGCGGATCAGACCGCGATGGAAGGCGTCGTGAGCGAGACGATGGAGCGCTTCGGGCGCGTGGATTTCGCCGTCGCCAACGCCGGGCAGTCGGTGGACGCGCTCTTGCTGCGTCTCAAGCCCGACGTGATCGACCAGATGCTCGACGTCAACCTGAAGTCGGCGTTCTACCTGTGCGGCGCGGTCGCCAAGCCCATGATGAAGCAGCGCGCCGGCTCGATCGTGCTCGTTTCGAGCATCGTGGGTATCACCGGCAATGCCGGACAGGCCGCCTATGCCGCTTCGAAAGCCGGACTCCTAGCGCTAGCCAAGTCGCTTGCAAAGGAGTTGGGTTCGAGGAACATAAGAGTCAACGCCGTCGCGCCGGGTCTCATCGAAACGGCGATGACCGAAAAGATGCCCGACGCCGCCAAAGAGGCCCTCGTAAAACAGTCCGCGCTCGGCAGAGCCGGACGTCCCGAGGACATCGGCGGAGTCGTCGCGTTTCTCTGCTCGGATGCTGCCGCGTACGTCACCGGTCAAACCCTCGTGGTTGACGGCGGCGTGATAATGTAAGGCTGCGGCCTCGTACCAACCTCAAAAGAATTCACTAAGGAAATAAGGAGCTGTAATGTCCACGTTCGACAAAGTCAAGAAGATCATCGTCGAGCAGCTCGGCGTTGACGAATCGGAAGTCACGCTCGAAGCTTCGATCACCGATGATCTCGGAGCCGACTCGCTCGACCAGGTCGAGTTGGTGATGGCGTTCGAGACGGAGTTCAACATCGACATTCCGGACGAAGAGGCCGAGAAGATCAAGACCGTCGGTGACGCCGTCTCGCGCATCGATTCGGCGACCGCGGGAGCGTAAACCGCAACCCTCATGTTTGACCAGCTCAGCGATCGGTTAGGCGCGATCTTTTCGCGCCTCTCCGGTCGCGGCAAGATCGGCGAGTCCGACGTCAACGACGCGATGCGCGAGGTGCGTATCGCGCTGCTCGAGGCCGACGTCTCGCTCGCCGCGGCCAAGGCGTTCGTCGCGCGCGTCAAAGAAAAGGCGCTCGGTTCGGACGTCCTGGAATCGCTCACGCCGGCGCAGACGATCATCAAGATCGTCCACGACGAACTCGTCGAATTGCTCGGCGGCGCGGAAGCGCGACTGCAGTTCTCCGATGCGCCGCCGTCGATCATCATGCTGGTCGGACTTCAAGGCTCGGGCAAGACGACGCAGGCCGGTAAACTCGCGCTGCGTCTCAAAGAACAGGGCCGCCGCACGCTGCTCGTGGCAGCCGACGTCTATCGGCCCGCCGCGATCGCGCAGTTGCAGACGCTCGGCAAGCAGATCGATCTCCCCGTCTTCGCGCTGCAACACGCTGAAGGTGACAAGCCTGAAGATCCGGTGAAGATCGCGCGCGAGGGTGTGAACGAGGCCAAGCGCCTCGGCATCTCGACCGTCATCATCGATACCGCGGGTCGCCTGCAGATCGACGACGCGCTCATGCAAGAACTCGAGCGCATCAAGGCCGCGGTCAATCCGAAAGAGGTGCTCTTCGTCGCCGACGCGATGACGGGCCAAGAAGCCACGAACGTCGCGAAGAGCTTCAACGACCGTCTCGCGATCACGGGCGTGCTGCTCACGAAGATGGACGGCGACGCGCGCGGCGGTGCCGCGCTCTCGATCTTCAGCGAGACGGGCGCGCCGATCAAGTTTGTCGGCACGGGCGAGAAGCTCTCCGCGCTCGAACCGTTCCATCCCGATCGTCTCGCGTCGCGCATCCTCGGCATGGGCGACGTCCTCACGCTCATCGAGAAGACGCAGAATCTCTACTCGCAAGAGCAGGCGAAGTCGCTCGAAGAGAAGCTGCGCAAGAATAGTTTTACGCTCGACGATTTTCTCGAGCAGATGCGCCAGATGAAGAAGCTCGGTTCGATGACGGACATTCTCAAGATGATTCCGGGCGTCTCGCGAGCGCTGCCAAAAGACTTCGAGATTCCCGAGGGCGATATCAAGCGCGTCGAAGCGATCATCTGCTCGATGACGCGCGCCGAGCGCCGCAATCCGGGAATCCTCAACGGATCGCGCCGCAAGCGCATCGCGTTCGGCTCGGGCACGCAGGTCTCCGACGTGAATCGCTTGATCAAGAACTTCGAAGGCGCGCAGAAGATGATGAAGCAGCTCGGCGGCATGAAGGGCGGAAAGCGCCCACGTTTGCCGATGGGCGCGTTTCGATAATACAGATTCGGCTCGGGGTATGTGCGGATGACTCCGGTGCCGTGGCTCTCTAGCTTGTCGCGTGCTATAACGCGTCGTTCGCACAACTCAAGGAAAGAACGTTCGTAACAATCATGGTGAAGATCAGACTGCGCCGCATGGGCGCCAAGAAGCAGCCGACGTACCGATTCGTCGTCGCCGACTCGCGCGCGCCGCGTGACGGCCGATTCATCGAGATCCTCGGGCATTACAACCCGCGTACCGAACCCAAGACCCTCGAAGTGAACGCCGACAAGGCCAAGGAATGGCTCGCCAAGGGCGCGCAGCCGACCGAGACCGTGCGTCGTCTCTTCGCCGAAAAGGGAATCATGGAGCGCGGACCGGTTCCGACCACCAAGCGTAAGCCGAAAAACGAAGGCAAAGAGTAATGAGCGCGTTCGATGACGAGTTCGGTCTCTTCGGCGAAGATGCCGAGGAGGGCGAGCGTCGTTCGACCTTAGGCGCTCGCAAGATCGCCTCGAACGAGAAGATCATCGACGAGATCGAGCCCGAAGAGGCACGTGCGCCGCGCGCGGAGCGCCCGCAACGTGGCGGGGGCAAACCGCGCGGCGATTACGGCAATCGGCGCGGAGGCGGAGCCGGCGGCACGCGCGAGCGCGGCCGTCAGCCGAGCGATCCGTGGGCGTCGCAGCGGCGCGCCACCGAGCTCCTGGACTTCCTCGCGAAGAAACTCGTGCAGAAGCCCGAGGAGACCTCGACCGAACTCTTCATCGACGAAGACGGTAAGCCGGTGATCGAACTCGTCGTCGATCCGGACGATCTCGGTAAGGTGATCGGACGCAACGGTCGCGTGGCGCAAGCGCTGCGCACGATCGTGCGTGCGACCGCCGAGGGACGCGTCTCGGTCGACATTCTCGATAAGGAAGAAGCAGCCGCGTATGACGATGGCGCGGAAGACGCCGAGTAACGAGCATCCGATCGGCCGCATCGCCGGCCTCTTCGGACTTCGTGGCGAACTCAAGTGCGACCCGACCAGCGCGGGTCGCGCCGTCTTTTTACGCGGTGCCGAGCTGCGCCTCGAGCTCGACGGCCGCTCCGAGCGGGTGCGGATCGCGAGCGTGCGCGAGCACGGCGGTCGCCTGCTCGTCGCGCTCGACGGCGTTCCCGACGCGACCGCGGCGCAGCGTTACGTGGGCGGCGAGTTCTTCGCGCCGCGCGAAGCGCTCGACGTAGCCGACGACGAGTACCTCGACGTCGATCTGATCGGCTGCGCGGTCGTCGCGACCGACGGCCATAGCTACGGCGACGTGCAGCGCGTCGAGCACTACCCCGCGAGCGACATGCTCATCGTGGGCGGTCGCATGCTGCCGATGGTGCGTGCGTTCGTGCGCGAGATCGACATGGCGGCCAAGCGGATCGTCGTGGACGTTCCGCCCGGCCTGCTCGACGACGAGGGCGAGCGCGCCTAGTTAGTTGTTGTCGGGGTGGTCGGTGGTATAGGCATCGACCGCCTCGTGCACCGCTTTGACCCGATCGGGATCGCTCTTGGTCACGGTGTAGAGTTTTGCACCGAAGCAGGTGTAGATGTCGAGCGTAAACGTGTAGGTATCGTGCGGGCGGAATCCGCCGGAGCGCGACACGTCGAGCTTGCCGCCGGCGATCGTATTATCGCGATGCACGCCGCACGCGGCGTCGGCCTGCTTTGCGGCGGTCATGCTGTTGACGTTGCTCATCTGGGTGCGGTAGTGCGCGTTCATCGCCCGATAAAGCTCGTCGGTCATGCTGTTGAGATCGCCCGTTGCGGCGTTGCCGAAGAGATGCGCGATCAGTACGCCGCGTGCCGGCTTCGCCGAGGGAGCTTCGGTGGGCGCGGGCGTGGATTTCGCATGGCCCTTGAAGAGGTTGCCGAGGACGTTCGTGATCGAAACCGACGCGCCGGCGGTCGCGCTCGGCGTCGGCGACTGCTGGGGCGCGGCGATCGTCGGGTGGTCGATGCCGGCGGCCTGAAGGATGATCTGACGCGCGCTGAGCGCTTGCGAACCGACGTCTTGCATGCTCGTGACCTGCGTGGTCTGCGAGTAGACGCTGATCTCGTTATTGACGTCGTAGATCTGCGAGACGATCGCGACGCCGTCGCCGATGGGCTGCAGGTAGCCGCTGATGTAATAGTCCGCGCCCTTCGAGTGCGCGAACTTCGCGTAATCTTCGCGCTTGATCTTCTGCGGCGTCGGCAGCACCGTGACCCCGCCAACTTGCGTGAAGACCTGGTCGTACACTTGAGCGACGGCGGTGCCGTACTTCGGATCGAGATCGCTCGGCGAGTCGAACACATACACGAGCACCTTCGGGCCCGCCGGCAGCGGGGCCGCGTGCGGGGTCGGGCTCGCGGTCGGCTTGGCCGACGGCGTCGCTTTCGGGGCGGGCGCGACCGCAATCAGGGCGAGGGTCGAGCAGAGCAAGGCTACACCAACGAAGCGGCGCACGGCACTCCTTTGTACGGGACGACGGTGACTATAACTGGGTAACGAACGAGCGCAGCGCTTCGTTCGTCGCGGCCGGTGATTCAAGCATGGCGAGATGACCGGCCTCGGGCAGTATTCGCGCTTGGGCTCCCGGTACCCGGTCGGCGACGAACTGGGAGAATTTCGGCGGCATCATCACGTCGCGCTCGCCGACGAGGGCGAGCAGCGGCACGGCGATCTCACCGAGGCGCTCGGTCGCGTCGAAGGCGTTGCAGGCGTGAAAGTCGCGTAGCGTCTGCTCCGCGCCGACGGCGAGCATCGCCGCCGCGGCACGCTCCACGCGCTCGGGGGTCGCATCGGCGAAGAAGTACCCCGCGAGCATGCGCGCCGCCGCCGGAAAGTCACGCTCGATCGACTCGAAGATCGCCGGCGCCACGCGCAGGCGAGCGCCCGAACCGATCAACACGATGCCCGCCACCTGCGGCAGGCGGCGCAACGCGAGTTCGAGTGCGATCGCGCCGCCCATCGAACTGCCCACGAGCACGATCTCGCGCTCGCCCCGCGGCGCGAGGTCGGCCTCGAGCGCGTCGGCAAACGCCGCGATGCTCGCCGGGGCTCCGGGAGTCGTATGTCCGGGGAGCGTCGGTGCGAGCGCGTCGGGAAAGGCGGCGAGCTGTTCGGCGAAGACCTCGGCCGTGCAGCCGGCGCCGTGGATGAAGCAGAAGATGGGCATCGTCGTCTAGCGTTCGACGGGCATGGCGTTGGGTTCCGGCTCGATCACGTCGACGACGAGCGGAATTCGCTCGCGGCCGCCGTGCGCGGCCCACGCCGCCGAGAACTCCGCGCCGTAGAAGAAGGTCGAACCCATCACGTAAAACCAGAGCAGCAGCGCGAGCGGCACGGAGAGCGCGCCGTAGATTTGCGTGAAGTTCACGTGCAGCGTGTACTGCGTGAACGCGTACTGCACGACCGGCCAGAGCACCGCGACGACCGTCGCGCCGGGCAGCGAAAACTGCCACGACACGCGGCGATTCGGCAAGAAGTGATAGAGGAGCATCGAGGCCGCGAAGACCAGCAGAATCGAGATGATGTAGGCGCCCAAATGCGTGAGGTTCTGACGGTCGGGCACGTCGGCGACGAACATCACGATCGAGAGAATCACCGGCAGCGACATCGCGACCAGGATCAGCACCGACATCACCGGGAGCATCACGAGCGAGAGCGCGATGTTGTGAATGAGCGGGCGTCCCTTCGGCACGCCGAGCGCGCGATCGAGCGCGTACGCGAGTCCCATGAAGAGATCCTTGCCCGACCACACGAGGAACGCGAAGGCGATGAGGCTCGAGATGCCGCGACCGTAGATATACGTCTGCAGGTTGGCGGCGACGAACGCGTGCAGCGTGGGGCTGAAGCTGTCGAAGAACGCGAGCACGCGCGTCTGCGCGTACGGATACACGTACGACGCCGCCGAGAGGATCAGCACGACCAAGGGAAAGAGCGCGAAGATCGCGTTGAAGGCGACCGCCTGCGCCAAGAAGGCACAGCCGTCCCGTGAGAATCGAAGCCCGGCTTCGCGCAGGGTCGAGATGAGTCGCGACATCGCAAACCGTATATCGCGCAGACGTGACCGCATACCCTCCGTCGGCCGCGGTCCGCGTGCGGATCGCGGGACACGAACTCGACGCGTACAACGGTGCGTTCGCCCGCGGCGGGCGCGTCGTCGGGCCGCTCATGCCCTTCGTCACCGCGGTATCCGATCGCATCCGTATCGTAGGCAATCGCATCGTGATCGAGCGTGACGGGCACCGCGTGCTCGTACCCATCGCGGCCGGAGCCCCGCGGTCGCTCGACCGCCTCTACGTGCCCCTCGCGCCGGTGCTGCGCGATCTCGGCCTGGACGTGCGCTTCGGTCGCCGAACGCTCGACGTGACGCTGCCGCCGCCGGTCGCGCTGGGCACGCCCTCACCCTATCCGGTCGGGTGGCCGACCCTCGCGCCGCACGCGGTCTTCACCCCGATGGTCACCCCCACGCCGCGGCCGATCTGGACCGGTTCACCGCTCCCGCGCCGCACGCCGCTGCCCTTCGTGCAGGCGAGCCCGCCGAACCCCTCCTAGCGCGAGATCGCGCCGAGATCGAGCTGGCCGTCGCCTTTGGCGATCGTCGCCTCCAGGCGTCCGACGACCGCGTCCACGACGGCGAGCGTTGCCCCGGCGGCGCCCGCGCGCATCAGATTCGCATCCTTGAGCGCCATGTCCACGGTCCAGAGCGCATCGTACTCGCCGTGCGCCATCTTCTTGCCGCGGCCGTCGATCTGGCCTTGCGGGCTGTAGAAGCCGAAGAGCTTGTAGGCGTCGGCCTTCGCCACGCCGTTGGCCTGCGCGAAGGTGAAGAGATCGTCCAGCCCACCGATGGTCGCGAGGATCATCAGGTTGCCCATGAGTTTGTAGACGGCGGCGAGGTCGGTGCGCTCGCTGAGATTCACCACTTTCCCGGTCATCTTGGCGAGATGCGGCTCCAGCTCGGCGAGGAGCGCCTGCGAGCCCGAGGCGAGCATCGTGCCCGTCGCGCTCTCGCTCTGCGGAGGGCCCATGAAGACCGGCGCGTGGAGAAACGGGTGGCCGGCCGCCGCCAGGCGCTGCGCGCGCCCCACGACGCCCTGCGGTAGCACGGTCGTATGATCGACCACCGGGACGCCCGCGCGCAGCCCCGGGAGCGCGGCGTCGAGGATCGCATCCACCGCGGCGTCGTCGCGCACGCAGAGGTGCACGATGTCGGCGTCGCGCGCCGCCTCGGCGGCGTGCTCGAAGGCGCGTGCGCCGACGGCCTCGAGGGCCGTGGCCTTCTCCGCGCTACGGTTCCAAACGTTGACCTCGAAGCCCTGACGGCGCAGTGACTTCACGAATCCCGAGCCGAGCATCCCGGCTCCGTAAAAGGCGACGGTACGAATCTGCATGACCCCCGCCATGACGCCGCTTGACGCGCCCGGAGTTTCGCTGTAGGCTGCTGTCTAGTTGTCTTAGTGAATTAAGACAAATGGAAAGGAGCGCTCATGAATCCCCGCGATTTTCGCCTCGACGAGCGCTCCGGCGTCCCGGTGTACCTCCAGCTCCGCGACCAGATCCTCGCGGCGATCGCCCGAGGGGCGTTGACCCAAGGCGACCAGCTACCGACCGTTCGCGAGCTCGCCGTCGAGCTCGCCGTCAATCCCAACACCGTCAACCGAGCCTACGCCGAGCTCGAACGGGACGGCGTTCTGCGCTCGCAGCGCGGGCGGGGAACATTCGTCACCGGGGCCGCCTCCGCCGATCTCGCCCCCCAACGCGAACGCATACAGCGCGCGGCCGAACGCTTCGTGGCCTTCGCCCGCACCCTCGGCTTCTCGCCCGAAGAGATTCACGACATCGTCGCCTCCGAGACCACTCGCCAACGATAAGGAGTCATTCATGAGACTGACCATCGCGAGAATCAATCCCATCTCGTTCACCGTCGCCGTCGTACTCGTGCTCGCCGGGGCCTGGATGACGAAGACGACGCAAGAGCCTGCCTACGTGGTCGCGGCCGCGGTCGTCGGCGTGCTCGTCGTCGTGTCGCTGCAGATGGCGCAAGCCTGGGAGCGCGCCGTCATCCTGCGGGCCGGGCGCTTCGTCCGGGTCGCGGAGCCGGGACTCTTTTGGATCGTTCCGATCGTCGAGAGCGTCACGGCATGGATCGACCAGCGCGTCGTCACCACCCCGTTCTCGGCGGAGAAGGCACTCACGAAGGACACCGTGCCGGTCAACGTGGACGCGGTGCTCTTCTCGGTCGTATGGGACGCGCGCAAAGCCGCGCTCGAAGTCGCGTCGTACACGAGTGCGATCGCCTGGGCGTCGCAGACGGCGCTGCGCGAAGTCATCGGTGCGGCCACGCTCTCCGAACTCTTGAGCGATCGTCACGCGATCGGCGAGCGTCTCCAGGCGAGCATCGACGCGCGTACGACGCCGTGGGGAATTACCGTGCAGTCGGTCGAGATTCGCGATATTCGCATCCCCGACGCACTCGAAGATGCGATGTCGCGTCAAGCGCAAGCCGAACGCGAGCGAGAAGCACGCATCATCTTGAGTCAAGCGGAGGCGGATATCGCCGATGTCTTTCGCGTGGCGGCGCGTGCCTACGAAAACGATCCCATCGCGCTGCATCTGCGTGCGATGAACATGCTCTACGAAGGACTCAAAGAGAAGGGCGCGATGCTCGTGGTTCCGAGCAGCGCGGTCGAAACGATGGGGCTCGGCACGATCGGCGGCTTGAGCGGCATCGCGGGTGGAGGCGGCGCGAAATGATTGCCGCGCCACCGACCACCGCACCGATCGTCATGCCCGCGAGCGGCACGTATCGGTACACGATCTTCAGTTCGGCGTCGACCGCGCCGATCGGGCACACGACCGTCGTCGTGACCATCGACGACCGCGGTGCGAGTACGAACGAAGCGTTCGTCGCACCCACGGCAACGGCGCGCACCACGAGTTCGTACGACGCGCGACTGCGTCTGCGTGCGTATACTGGCGCGAACGTCGGCATGCCGCCGCTCTCCATTCGCGTCGAGGGTCATGACGCGGTGATGAAGCTCGGATCAACCGAACAGCATATCGCGATCGCGCACCCCGCATGCGCGGTCGTCGCGGATTCGTTGATGAGCGCGATGGTCATGTTACCGGCGGTCGTGAACGCATCGCAGGCGACCGATTGCACCTTCGTGGTTCCGAACGCCGGTCGTGCCGTGGATGCGGCCATCGTCGCCGCTTCGCCCGCGCCGCCGTCGAGCGCCCTCGGCGGCCACGATCGCGCGCTCGTGGTTCGCATCGCGCAGACGACGGAGACCATTTGGTACGATCCGCACACACTCGTTCCCGACGATCTCGAAGCCGGCGCCGTCCACGTGCGGCTCGAGGCTCGTTCGGCTGCGACGGCTCCGCCCGTGCTCGCGACGCCCGCTCCGCTGCACTCGCGCTATCCGTCGCGCGAGGTGCGCTTTACCTCGGCCGACGGAAGTTCGATCGCGGGAACGATCTCCTATCCGCTGCGCGGACGCGCGCCGTTCCCCGCAGTGCTCTTGATCGGCGGGAGCGGATCGAACGATCGTAACGAGCAGGTTGGATCGCTCCATCCGTTCTTCGACCTCTCGCAGCAGCTCAACGCACGCGGCTTCGCCGTGTTGCGGTACGACAAACGCTTTGCCGGTCGCTCGCATTCCGCGCTCGCACCCGCGCTCGTGACGCGCACGTCGTATCTCGACGACGTACGCGCGGCGCTCGCAACGCTGCGCGGTGATCCACGCGTGAATCCGGCGAAGATCGCGCTCGTGGGCCACAGCGAAGGCGGCGAACTCGCGTTGGGAGCCGCGCTCGGCGGGGCACCCGTCTCCGCGCTCGTGCTGCTCGCGCCGCTCCCGATGCCGTATCTTGCGATCCTCGACGACCAGCGCAAACGCGGTATGATGTCGTCGGCGATGTTGGCGCAGCTCGAGCATGCGAACGCACACTTTTTGGCGAGTTGGAACGGGATCGATCCGCGGGCCGAGATCGCGCGGGTTCGTCAACCGATCTTGATCGTCCACGGCGGGCGCGACGAGAACGTCACCGACGCCGAACTCGCTCCGCTCGTCGCGGCGGCGCGGCGCGCGCGGCGCCGCATCACGCTCGTCACGTTCGAGCATGACGACCATCTCTTCACACACGGCACGCAGCCGTTCGACGAGCGCGTCAGTTCGGCGGTGTCGGCGTGGCTACGCTCGATGTGGTCCCGGTGACGCGCACCACGGGTTCGACATCGAAAATCAAGCGAAACGGTACGCCCGTCTCGCGCTTGGCGTAGGCTTCGAGCAGGCGCACCTGTGTCGAGGTGATCGGCTCGGCGGCGCGCACGGTCAGTTCCACGCTCGGGGGCGAGTCGAGCCAATCGAACTCGGTCGCGACGATCGTGACGCGACGAAAGGTGACCGTACCGCCGGTCAGCGCGCTCTGGAGTGCGTGTTCGAGCCGTGACTGATTGAGCAGGCGCGCGAAGCTGACGCCGAGCGGAATCGCGACGACCGCGACGAGGATCGCGATCCAGGCGAGGCCCGCGCGAGCGCGCTCCCACGATGCGAAGCCGGTGAGTGCGTACGCGAGCATGCACGCGAAGGCGATGCCGAGCAAGTTCGTCACGAAGAGCAGCGCGGCGCCGCGCGCGAGCGTTGCGTCGAAGTGTGCGAGACCGATGCCGATCGTGCAGACCGGCGGCATCAACGCGACGGCGATCGCCGTGCCGGCGAGCGTGGCCGAAATCTCGCTACGCACGCGCGCGTAGGCGGCGACGAAGCCCGCGGCGAGTGCGACGCCGAGGTCGAGCAGCGTCGGTGCGCCGCGCGCGAGGATCTCGCTGCCGTAGTTCGGGACGCCGGTCACGAACGAAAGGATCGTCGAGATGGCGAGCGCGAGCGCGACGCCCACGGCGAGCGTGGTGAGACTGCCGCGCGTGACGCGTGGATCGGCGTTGACGACGCCGAAGGCGAATGCCGTGATCGGCGACATCAGCGGCGCCACGATCATCGCGCCGATGATCACCGCGGCGCTGTTGGCGATCAGTCCGAACGTCGCGATCGCGCACGAAGCGATGACGAGCACGATGAAGGGCGCATGGAGGCTCGAGTCGCGCGCGATCGCCTCGATGAAGGCCTTGCGCTCGGCCGGAGCGAGCGGCCGGATGAAATCCACGGTCATTGGCTCAGGCGATTGGCGGGAACGGAGTTTGTGCCTTCAGCCTACTTATGGTAAGCTATGAAGAGAAAGTTGACGTAGGACGATACCAATGGCAATGACGCAGACGACCAGCGACCACCTCGACGTGCAGCTCTGCCCGCGCTTTCACCGCGCGGTCGAACTCATCGGCCGACGCTGGACCGGCGCCGTCATTCGCGTGCTGCTCGGTGGCCCGCGTCGCTTCAACGAACTTTTGGGCTCGATTCCGGGCATCTCCGACCGGCTGCTTACCGAGCGCCTGCGCGAGCTCGAGGGCGAGGGCCTCATCACCCGCAACGTCGAGCCCGGCTCGCCGGTCAAGGTCGTCTACGCGTTGACCTGCGCCGGTGCCGAGTTGCAAGAATCGATGGATGCGATCGGGCGCTGGGCCGAGCGCTGGGGTAAAGCTCCCGACTAACGCGCGAGCGACTTGGCGAGCACGAAGGTGATGCCCTCGGCTTGCAGTTCCGGAATCATCGCACGGACCGCTTCGAGCGTCGTCGGACGAGGATGGCCGATCGCAATCGCGCTTCCCGTGCGCTTGGCGATTGCCGCCGCTTCGCGCAGCTGCGCTTCGGTGTACGCGACTTCGGCCTTGTTGTCGAGAAACACGTCGCGCGAGGCGCTCGGCACGCCATCCGCGGCGGCCACCGTCGCGCCGACCGACGCCGCGCTCGTGCGCGAGTCCACGAAGAAGAGCTTGCCGTGTTTCGCGAGCACGCCGATGACGTCGCGCATCACGCGGGGATCGGCGCTCGCCTTGCTGCCTTCGTGATTGTTGACGCCCTGCGCGAGCGGAACTTGCGCGAGATCGTCTTCGACCTGCGCGACGATCTGTGCGTCGGTCATCTCGGTCGTCACCTTGCCCGGACCCGGGTTCAACCCCGAGATCGTCTCCATCGGGAGATGCAGCATGACGCCTTTCCCGGCATCGGCGGCTTCGCGCATGATCGTCGTCGTCGCGTGCACGTCGGGCAGCACCGAGAGCGTGATCGGAATCGGCAGCGCAATGAAGCCGCGCTCGGTCGCGACCCACTGACCGCAGTCGTCCACGATGAGTGCGAGCTTCGGCCCGCCGGGGATGGCGGGGAGCACGCTCGGCGATGCGGTCGGCGACGCGCTTGGCGACGCCGTTGGCGACGCGCTAGGCGCGGCGCTTGCGGTCGCCGTGGCGCTTGGGCTCGGCTCCGGCGAGGCGCTCGCCTCCGGCGTGGCCGTGGCTACGGCGACGCGATGGTGCGGCTTGTGTGCGATGCGATGCACGGGGCGAAAGAGGAACCAGCCGACCGCGATCGCGGTGACGACCAGCAGCGCGGGAGCGATCCACGATGGGCGAGCGGCCTTGCGCCGCGACGATTTACGCTTGGGCACGACGCCCGACGATTGCTCGCGCGCGGCGCATTGACCTTCGCAGCGAGGAGCGGGTGCCGCGTCGAAGCTCGCGCCCTATGATCGACGCGCTCGCTGAAACGCTCGACGGCATTACGGTCGTCGCCCTCGTGCAGAACATTCCCGGACCCGTTAGCGCCGCGCGCTTGCGCGCGCTTGGGGCGCACGTGACCAAGATCGAGCCGCTGCGCGGCGATCCGCTCGAACTCGCGTCGGCGTCCTGGTATGCGGCCGTCTCGAACGGCATCGAGATCGTGCGACTCGATCTGCGCGAACCCGGCGCCTTGCGCACGCTCGACGCGCTGCTCGCCCCGGCGGACGTGTTGCTTACGTCGGTGCGCGCGCGCTCGCTCGAACGCATCGGCGCGTCGTGGGACTCGCTGCACGCACGCTACCCGCGCCTGATTCACGTCGCGATTTCGGGTGAGGCGCCCCCGCACGACGATCGCGCCGGTCACGATCTCACCTATCAAGCGCATGCCGGTACGATCGCTCCGCCCGCGATGCCGCGCACGCTCGTCGGCGACATGGCCGCGACGGAGCGCGCGGTGAGCGCGACGCTCGGGGCGCTGCTGCTGCGCGAACGCACGGGACGCGCGACGCGCGTGGACGTGAGCATCACGGGGGCGGCGGCCGATTTCGCGCAACCGTATCGCTACGGACTCACGCGCGCCGACGGCTCGCTCGGCGGCGCGTTACCGACGTATGCCATCTATCCGGCGGAAGACGGATGGATCGCGCTCGCCGCCCTCGAGCCCCATTTTATCGAGCGCCTTCAGCAACTGCTCGGGATCGAGGTGCTTACACACGAGGCGCTGCGCGAGGTCTTCGTGCGGCGCAGCGCGGCCGAGTGGGAACGACTCGGCGAGCAGCACGACGTGCCGCTCGCGGCGATTCGTTAACGGCGCATCGCAACGCGCATCGGCGCGGCGTCCATGCGTGCGAGCGTGGGAAACTTCTCGCGAAGTGCGATCAGCTTCGGGATATCGTTATACACGATATACGGGCTATCGGGGTTGTGCACCAGATAATTCTGATGGTACTGCTCGGCCGGATAGAAGCCCGCTAGCGGCGCGAGCTTGGTCACGATCGGCGCGCCGAAGACGTGGTCGCGCTCGAGGCGTGCGATCTCCGCTTGCGCTTGGTCGCGCTGCGCGGCGGAGGTGTAATAGATTTCGGATCGGTACTGCGAGCCTTCGTCGGGTCCCTGACGGTTCAGTTCGGTCGGATCGTGCGCGACGAGAAAATAGACGCGCAGCAGATCGGCAAAGCTCACCCGCGCGGGATCGTAGGTGACGTCCACCGACTCCGCATGCCCCGTCGTGCCGGTGCTGACGAGTTCGTAGTGCGCCGTCAAGAAGTTGCCGCCCGAGTAGCCGGCGACGACCTTCGTGACGCCCTTGACCGATTCGAAGACGGCCTGCATGCCCCAGAAGCATCCGCCCGCCAAGACGACGTGCTGCGTCGCTGCCGATGCGGCGGCCGTCAGCGCGGTGAGAAGAAGAACCAGCGTCATCGCGACGCGCGATACCAATCGTGTCATTGCAAAATCTGTAACGCCGGAAGGCTCTGAACGGATGAGCTTGTACGAAGAGGGTAATGACATTCGAGCGTTTTCCCGGTGAGTTTCTTTGGGGTGTCGCCACCTCTGCCTACCAGATCGAAGGAGCCGTCGCCGAAGACGGCCGCGGCCCGAGCATTTGGGATACATTCTGCGAACTGCCCGGCACGATCGCGAATAACGAGACCGGCATGGTGGCCGACGACCACTATCACCGTATGCCCGAGGACGTCGGCATCATGCGCGAGCTGGGCGTGGATGCCTACCGCTTTTCGATCGCGTGGCCGCGCGTACTCCCCGAGGGGCGCGGTCCGGTGAATCAGCGCGGGCTGGATTTTTACCGGCGCCTGATCGATCAACTCGCGACGGCCGGCATCGCCGCCTACCCGACGCTCTATCACTGGGATCTGCCCCAGGCGCTGCAAGACCGCTACGGCGGCTGGATCGGGCGCGACGCCGCGTATGCGTTCGAAGAGTACGCCGACGTCGTGTCGCGAGCGCTCGGCGACGGCGTCGCCGGGTGGATCACGCTCAACGAGCCGTGGGTCTCGTCGTGGCTGAGCTACGGGTGGGGGAGTCACGCGCCCGGGTATCGCTCGATGGAGCTCGGCATGCAGGCCGCGCATCACCTGCTGCTCGCGCATGGCCTGGCGGTTCCGGTGCTGCGCGCGAACTCGCCGCACGCCCGGGTGGGAATCACGCTCAACTTCAGCCCGATCGAAGCCGCGAGCGACGCACCCAAAGATATCGCCGCGGCACGCGCCGCCGACGTCAACGTAAACCTGTGGTTTCTCGACCCGCTCTATCGCGGTGAGTACAACGACGTGCTCTTACCCGATCTCTCGCACGCGCGGCTGCGTATCGCCGACGGCGACATGGCGACGATCGGTGCGAAGACGGATTTTCTCGGCGTGAATTACTACACGCGCTTTCTGCTGCGCAGCGGCCCTTCGCCGTTCAATCCGCTGGGTGAGTACGTCGAGCAGACGCACGCGGAGCGCACGTCGATGGGCTGGGAAGTCTATCCCGACGGTCTCTACGACACCCTGCGCCGCATTCACGAGCGCTACGCACCGGGCGACATGCTCGTTACCGAGAACGGCGCGGCATATGCGGATGTCGTCGATCTCGACGGCGCCGTTCGGGATCCGCGGCGCATCGCGTACTTCGAATCGCATTTGGAGCAGGTCGCGCGCGCGATGGACGACGGCGTGCCGGTGAGCGGCTACTTCGCGTGGTCGCTGCTCGACAATTTCGAATGGACCGAAGGGTACCGACAACGCTTCGGTCTCGTGCACGTCGATTACGAGACGCAGCGCCGCACGATCAAAGAGAGCGGCTACTGGTACCGCGACGGGATCGCGGCGTGCCGTCGAGCGCACTCCAACCGAGCGTCGTAAGCCAGCCGAAGCGTTCGAGGCCCTCGCGGATTCCCGCGGCGGCCTCCGCCCGCGCGATGTACACGTTGCGCATGCGCACCGCCGCCGCGCGCAGCCGCGGGTGCGCGTTGCCGACGATCACCGCCGGTCCGGGCAACGCGAGCATGGCGAGGTCGTTCTCGGTGTCGCCGCAGGTCATCACCGCGTCGAGTCGCAGCCCTAGGCGTTCGGCGAGGTGGCGCACCGCGCTGCCTTTATCGACGCCGGGCGGGAGAATGTCGAGCAGTTCGTCGTGACTGTGCACGAGCGTCGCGGTGATGCCCGAGCCCTCGAGCGCGTCGCGCACGCGCGCGAGCGTTCGTGGGTGCGCGACGTACGAAATCTTGTGCGGCGAATGCACCGCTTGCGGATGGAGCTCGGGCACGTCGGCGAGCGACGTGCGGATGCGCTCCGCATCCCACGTCGACGAGGCCGGGGGCCAGGGCAACGCGCGCCAAGCGTCGCCGTCGCGTTCGTAGATCTCGCTGCCGACGCCGGCGATCAGATACGCGCCCGCGCGAACGTTCGCACGCTCGAGCAGCGCGCAGGCGGAATCGTGCTGACGTCCGGTGGCAAAGGCGAGCATCGGCGCGCCATCCCAGGTGAGCGCGTCGAGCAGCCACGCGAGCGCTGCGTCGTTCCCGACGAGCGTGCCGTCGAGATCGCAGACGAGAAGCCTAGTCGGCGCAGACATCGTGGAGTCCGAACGCGACGATGCGCGATGCGATGCTCGTCCAAGAGTACGGGCCGACGCCTTCGTGAAGCACTCGCGCGCGGCGGCGTTGGAGCTCGCCGGGTTCGAGCGCGGCGCCGAGCTCGCGTGCCCAGCCGGCGAGATCGCCCGGCGCCACGCGCGCGCCGCCGCTGGCCGGCGTGACGAGATCGCGCAGGCCGCCGACGTCGCTCGCGACGACGGGAACGCCGCAGGCCCGCGCCTCCAGCGCGACGAGCCCGAAGGCCTCGTAGTGGCTTGGAACGGCGACTACGTCGGCCGCGCGAAACGCATCGGCCACGCGAGCATTCGGAATCGCACCCAAGAAATGCACGTGCTCGGCGACGCCGAAGCGCGCGGCGAGCGCGCGCAATTCGGGAACGCGCGATCCGCGCTGCGCGCCGCCGACGACGAGCAGGCCCGCTTCGGTACCGTTCGCGCGCAACAGCGCAAAGGCGCTGATCAGTTCGTCGATGCCTTTTTCGCGTGTGAGTCGGCCGACGTAGCCCACGTATCGGCCGCGCTCCGGGACGCCGAGCGCGCGTCGCGTCTCGGCGACGTCGCCCGGGCGAAAGCGCGCGAGATCCACGCCCGCGGGCACGACCGCGAGACGCGGCGGCACCAAGCCGTAGTCGCGCGCGAAGAGTTCGCGATGCGACGGCGAGAGCGTGACGATCGGCGTCGTTTGGAGCAGCTTGCGCTCGATCTCGATGCGTTCGAGCGTGATCGCGTCGCGGCGTTTGCGCGCGGTGCCGTGCGAGTGCAGCGTATGAACGTGCGCGATGCCGCGGCGCCGCGCGAGCGCGTCGCCGAGCGTGCCCGAGAGCCAATAATGCGACGAAATGAGATCGTAGGCATGACGATCGAACGCCTCGTCGAGCGCCGCGAGCGCCTCGTCGAGATGCGCCGCGATCTCGTCGTTGCCGAGGTGGGCCGGGGGGCCGGCCGCGATCCGATGCAGCGTGTAGCCGTCGCGACGCTCGCTCGCCGGAGCCTGCGGATCGGTGCGCCGCGTGAATACGTCCACACGGTGCCCGAATTGGGCGAGCGCACGGGCCAATTCACGCACGTAGATCGTGACGCCGCCGTTCTGCGGAGAGCCGACCACGGTCGCAGGATCGGCGTGGAGCGAGATGAGCGCGATGGAATACGCGCGCGCGAAAGCAGGAGCTCGGCGCTCGAGAGATAGCAAGGGTTCACTCCTCATCGGTCGGCCGGCCGAAAGCCGGCACGGGATACGGTCGCCTGCGAGGTTAGCTGTCGGGTTCGGAACGTGTCCCGTTTCCGTCCGGTCGGTGACCGGATTCACCCCGAGCGCGCGATGGCGCTGACGTTGGGTCCCCCGCTCTCGCAACATGCGAGATTCGGCGCAGATGGCTGATATAAGGATTTTACCCATCGGTTGCCTGAATCCTCGCGTCACGATGTATTCTCAGCAAGTGTTGAGCCGTTAAACGTATGAATCCAGGAATGAACCGACGTCGCCTCGGCATGCTCTTTGCCGGATGCTGCTTGGCGCTTGCTTGCGCGGCATCACCCGCCGTGCGCGCACAGACGCCGCTGCACGCAATGCTCGCGGTGGGCACGCCCACGCCGCTGCCATCCCCCGACGAACTGCTCGCGCTGATTCGCAACAGGTTTCGTTCGCATCGTCCGCCGCCGCCATACGAGGTCTATACCCTCGTGCGCAAACAGGACACGAATTACGGCTACCCCGATTACGCGAACAGTTACACGTACCACGTGTGGTATCGCTCGTCGGATCACGCGGCGCTCGAGCGCAAGATCTCCGAACTCGGCGACGTAGGCTATCTCGAGTTCATGCGGCCGATGTTCAATCAGGCGACCGATCCGGGTCCGCCGACCGCCGACGTGTTCGAGCCCGCGCCGCTCCACACGCTGCCGCCGGATTTCGTGCCGACGCCGGAGGCCTCGATGCCGCCGACGATCGCCGTGATCAAAGTGCGCGGCGAATTCGACTATCGCGTGACGAACGTCGCGCGCGAAGGTGACGAACTGCACCTGAGCCTCGAGCCGCGTCGTCAACCCGACCGCAATCGTCTGCGCCAACTCTGGGTGGACGCGAAGACACTCGACCTGCGCAAGCTCGTCGCGACCGACAAACTCTTCGTGCAGAAGGGGCCGGTCTATCCCGTGCTCTTTACCGTAAACTTCAAGATGTTCGACGGGATACCGATCATCACGACGATTCACGGCGTGGTGTACGGGGGCTACGACGGCGACGGCGCGACCGTCGATTACACGTTCAAGGACGTGAGCTTCCCGCTCACGCTTCCGGCCTGGTACTTCAACCCGCGCGACTACGCGCAGCACCAGGATGACGCCCCGGAGTAACCAAAGGTAACGACGTGAATCGCCGTTCTTTTCTCGGCACGGCCGCCGCGGTGTCGGCCGGCGCCGTCCTCTCGGCGGACGGATGTTCCGCTTTCGGTTCGCTCGGGCCGGTCGGCTCGTCCGCGCTCGGGTACACGCTGCGCGTCGGCTACACGGAGAAGACGATCGCCGGATATCGCCTGCGCACGCGCACGTACAACGGCTCGATGCTCGGGCCGATCCTCGACGTGCAGCCGGGCTCGGTCTTTGCCGTTACCGTGGTGAACGATCTGCCGCCGAATCCGGCGGCCTCGCCGATGCTCGCGGAGCAGACGGTGCGCCTGCCGCACTACGCGTCCATGATGGATGCCATGCGCGGCCGCTCGTCTGGGAGCGTTGAGGCGACGGGCACCTTCGACCCGATGAACAACCCGCACGCGTTCAACAGCACGAACCTGCACGTGCACGGCCTGCAGACGATTCCGCATCTCTTCGACCCCATCGGCACGAGCGATCCGAAGGCGATGATGCTCTCGATCGAGCCGGGTGCGAGCTTCAGCTATCGCTTTCCGATCCCGGCCGATCACCCGTGCGGGCTGCATTGGTATCATCCCCACCATCACGGTGCGACCGACGTGCAGGTCTCCGGCGGCATGGCGGGCGGCATCATCGTACGCGGGCCGATCGACGCGGTTCCCGAGATCGCCGCGGCGCGCGACATTCCGATCATCATTCAATCGCTGAACGTGAACCCGAGCCCGACCGACCCGACGCTTTACGAGTACGAGCCGACGGCGTATCAAGCGCCGCCGCCCCAGGGCAACGGTTACTCCCTCGGCACGGCGTTCACGCTGCTCACGGTCAACGGCGAAGGCGTCGCGTGGATCGACAATACCAATGCTCCACAGTCTCCGGTCGTGCTGGCGCCACCGCAGATCCAGATGCGTCCGGGCGAGGTGGTGCGCGTGCGCATCCTCAATGGCACGAACGCCTGGGCGATGCCGCTCGTGCTCCCCGGCATGACGTGCTATCAGATCGGTTTCGACGGGGTCAACCTGCTCGCGCCCGTGCAGAGCAGCTTCGATTTCACGGGCACGGTGAGCAGCGCGAATCTCTTCAGCGTGAACGTGCGCAACACGATGCCGGGCAACCGCATCGAGATGCTGGTGCAGGCGCCGAGCACGCCGGGCACCTACACGCTCTCGTCGGCCGCCACGTCGAACGTGTCGTTCATGCCGTTTCCCAAGATCGACTTGCTGCAGTTCGTCGTGAGCGGATCGCCCGTCTCGATGGGCATTCCGGCGAGCCTACCGGAGCCGACGCGCGAGTATCCGATCATCACCGACGCGGAGATCGTGACGCGGCGCACGATCACCTATGACGAGGGGCCGAATCCGCCCCCCGGCGCGAAGCTGCTCTATACGAATTTCTACTTCACGATCGACGGCGCGCTCTACGACGAGATGACGATCAACCAGAGTCCGCGTCTCGACACGGCCGAAGAGTGGACGATCGTGAACAAGAGCCCCGAAGCGCATCCGTTCCACATGCACGTGAACTCGTTTCAATTGACGGCGATCAACGGGGTGAAGAACGATCCGCCCGAGGTGTGGGATACGTTCCTCGTACCGGCCGCGCAGAACGGCGTGCCGGGATCGATTACGTTTCGCGTGCGCTTCAAAGAGTTCGGTGGAAAGAGCGTCCACCACTGTCACATCTTGCCGCACGAAGATACCGGCATGATGCAGAACATCTTGATCTCGTAGGCGCGATCACGCGCCGAGCGCGACCGCGATCTCGGCTGCCAGACGCGCGTTATTGCACACGAGCGCGATGTTGGATTCGAGGCTGCGCCCCGCGGTGAGGTGGTAGATGCGATCGAGCAGCCACGGCGTGACCGCCTTGCCGGTGACGCCTTCGCGTGCGGCTTCGTCGAGCGCGCGTGCGATGACCGTCTCCATCTCCGCGCGCGGAATCTCCGCCTCGTACGTGTTCGGTTGGGCGACGAGCGCTCCGCCGGTCATGCCCGTCGCGCGGGCCGTGCGGATGAATCGCGCGACACCGGCGGCGTCATCGTAGCGAAGCGGCGCGCGCAAACCACTCGAACGGCTCCAGAACGCGGGAAAGTCGTCGCTGCCGTATGCGATGACCGGCACGCCGAGCGTTTCGAGCACTTCGAGTGTCTTCGGAACGTCGAGCAACGCCTTCGCTCCCGCGCAGACGACCGCGACCGGCGTTCGCGCGAGTTCGTGCAGATCGGCCGATACGTCGAAGCTCGTCTCCGCGCCGCGATGAACGCCGCCGATGCCGCCGGTAGCGAAGACCTCGATGCCCGCGAGGTGCGCGCAGATCATCGTCGCAGCCACGGTGGTGGCGCCGACGCGGCGCTCGGCGATCGCATACGGAAGATCGGCGCGGCTGAGCTTCATCACGTCGCGCGCGGTTGCGAGGCGCGCGAGTTGCTCGTCGTCGAGCCCGACGGAGATCGCGCCGTCGAAGACGGCGATCGTGGCCGGAACGGCGCCCGCATCGCGTACGATCGCCTCGACGGCGCGCGCCGTTTCCAGGTTGCGCGGATACGGCATGCCGTGCGAGAGGATCGTCGTTTCGAGCGCCACGACGGGGCGCTTTGCGGCGAGCGCATCGCGAATCTCGTCGCGTACCCGGAGTGGCAAAACTAGTTTCACGTGGCGCGCTCCGTGGCGGGTGTAAAGCTGGTGTAAAAGCGCCTGATTCGCGGCGAGATTCTTGGGCTCCGGCGCGGGAACCGGAGTTCGCCGGTAGCGAAGGCCCCTCCCGGAGGGTACACGCACGTGAGCTCTGCGCGGATTTTACGCGTGGGTGGAAGCGAGAGCGATTTCGCCACACTCGAAGCGCTCCTGCGGGATGCCGGTTACACCGACGTCCGTTTCGTCGCGTCCGCCGATGCGGTGGAAGCGCTCCAAGCGCGTGAAGCCGATCTGCTGATCCTGGACCTGTTGCAGAACAGTGCCGATGTCTTCGCGCTGATGCGCGCCGCCGGTCCGACGACCGGGCGCACGAGCCGCGTGCCGGTGCTCGTAACGGCGCCGGCATCGGCTGCCGATCGCATCGAGGCCTGTCTGCAGCGCGGCGCCGAAGATTATCTCGTGACGCCGTTCGATCCCGCGCACGCACTCGTCGTGACGCGACGGATCGAGCTCTGCATCCAGCGCAAGCATCTGCGGGAGTTCACCGTGCGCCTGCGCGCGTCGCGCCCGGAAATCAACGAGACGGCTGTTATCGAACTCTACTCGCAGGCGTCGCGCAAGTTCGTGCCGCGCGAGTTCTTGAATCACCTCGGACGGGAGACGATCGCGGAGGTTGCGCTCGGCGATCACGTCGCGCGGCAGATGACCGTATTTTTCAGCGACATCCGCGATTTCACGGCGCTCTCCGAAGCGATGTCGCCGCAAGACAACTTCGCGTTTCTCAATTCCTACCTGCGCAACGCCACGCCGATCATCCGCGAGCACGGTGGCTTTATCGATAAGTATATCGGCGACGCGATCATGGCGCTCTTTCCCGAAGAGCCGGTGCACGCGCTCGAAGCCGCGGTCGGACTGCAGAAGATGCTCGTTGGGTATAATGCCGGCCGTGGCAAAGCCGGGTACGTGCCGATCCGCGTCGGCATCGGGTTGCATCGCGGCGACTTGATTCTCGGAACGATCGGCGAAGCGGAGCGCATGCAGACGACGGTCATCGCCGACGCGGTCAACGTCGCCTCGCGTATCGAAGGGCTGACGAAGACCTTCGGCGTCTCGCTGCTCGTGAGTTCGTCGGTGGTTGATGCGCTGCCGCAAGGGCATGAGTTTTCGCTCCGTCACCTCGGCGCGGTGCAGGCGAAGGGCAAGACCAAGAGCGTCGAGATCTACGAATGCTTCGACACCGACTCCGTGGAGCAACATGCGCTCAAAGCCGAGACCGCGGAGCTCTTTTCCCGCGCCGTCGCCGATTTTCGCAAGGGGCTGCTCTTGAGCGCGCATCGTGCGTTCTCGCGCGTCGTGCTCGCCAATCCGCTCGATACGGTCGCGGCCTACTATCGCGACAGTTGCACGAAGACGGTGCTGATCGACCGCAAGGCCGAATTCGACGGCATCGAACGCGTCGAAGTGAAGTAGCCGCTACCGGGCGCGGTCGGCGGCGGCGTGCAGCGCTCGCGGAACGATCGCCCGTTCCTCTCGCGCGAAGGTGAGCGCCCGATGGAACGTCTCGCCGCTGATGAAGCCGACGAGCGTGCCGCCATCGAGCACAGGAAGCTGGTGAAAGCCGCAATCGGAGAGGCGCCGGAATGCTTCGAGCGCGCCGAGTCCGGGCTCCACCGCGACGAGCAGCCGCGCGGGCGTCATGATGCAGCCGACATAGGCCGAGGATGGATCGCGCCCATCGAGCTTCGCGAAATCGCTCAAGGTGACGAGCCCTGCGAGCGTTCCGCCGATCGTGATCGGGAGGGCGCGCCGCCGCGTCGCGATCATGCGCGAGAGCGCGTGCGCGCAGGTCGTATCGGGCTCGATGGCATCGGGAACCTCGTCGGCGATCTGACTGCAGCGCAGGGCCGCAAGAGGCGTTACGAAGAGTTCATTCGTCGTTTCGCTGCGCGCCGCGCGCATGATGAACCAGGCGAGAAAGGCCGTCCAGATTCCCGCCGCGACGGCGCCGGAGAAGAAAAGCGCGAGTGACGCGGCAACGAGAAGCGCGGCGATGATGCTGCTGGTCGCAGATATGACGGTAACGGCGAACGAGCGCCGCTTGCTCAAAGCCCAGATCAGCGCGTGCAGCACGCGCGAGCCGTCGAGCGGATACGACGGCAGCAGGTTGAACGCGGCGAGCATGACGTTCATCGCGGCGAGATAGGCGAGCGCGCGGTACACCGGGCTCCCGTCTCCCGCGGCGAGCGCGGCGAACGCGATGAGCACGCCGAGGGCCACGCTCGCGAGCGGGCCGACGAACGCGACCGCGGCTTCCTGCCACGGGGTCGCATCGGCGCCGTCGATGCGTGAGACGCCGCCGAATGCAAAGAGCTCGATCTCGCGGATCGTCGCGCCGAAGCGCCGCGCGACGAGCGCATGGGCGAATTCATGGACGACCACGCATGCGAAGAGTCCGAGTACGGTGAATGCGGCGAACATGAAGCGAGCGCTCGGCTGCGCGCTGGGAAAGAGCGCTTCGGGTGCGCCCAGGGCCCAGACGAAGAACGCGAAGACGAGCAGCCAACTCCCGTCGACGCGCACGGGAATCCCGAAGATCCGCGCGATCGTCATGCTCCTACTCTGCGCCCCTCGCGATGCGCTTTTCGAGAAGCGCGCGTCGCGAGAGCTTCCCAACACGGTGGTAGAGTGCACGGATGATGACCACTCCCGGACAACGGCTACGCGTGCAGGACGTCGTCGAACTGCTGCGTCGTTTTGAAATTCACGCCCCGACGACCGACGAGCGCTTCCTCGCGCACGCGGAGGTGGATCGCGGCGCGCGCTTGTGGATTCGCGTGGCGCCGGCGCTCGACGGCGCGCGCATCTCGATCGGACACGCGGCGTTTCGCACCTGGCGCCTGCTGCCGCTCGCGGAGCATCAGGCGCGAGAGATGATCGCGCAGCTTGAGAGCGACGGGTTGGTTGCGCTGACCGACAATGCCCGCGGGATGTTGGTGCATCTCTTAGAGCGCGCCGCGCGGCTCTGCGAACACGCGAGCATCGTGACGCTCGTGCTCGATCCGATCTTCGTGCGCGAGAACGACTACACGATTCTCGGCGTCGGCATGTGGGCGGATCGGCGCTTGCGGCTGCGGCGGCGCCTCGCCGCCGACGCGCACGATCGCGGCGCCGTCTTCCCGTACCGCCCGACGGCGCGCGGGCGCGCCATTCGTCCATCGTCGTAACGGCCGACTGGCTTCCTCGGCCGCTCCGATGCTGCATCGTGCCCGTGCGCGCGTTATCAATGCGTCGTGTGCGGGCAAGAGTGTATCGAAGAGGAGGCTGCAGCATGGAACGATGGACTCGAACGGCCGCCGGTGCGGCGGCGGTCGCGGTGATCGGCGCGACCACGGTTGGGATCGCGCGCTCGCGCTGGATGCGCGAAGGGCGCGAGGATATCGCGCAGTTGCGCGAGCGAACGACGGGATCGGAGAGCACGAGCATCCCGTTGCCGTCGGCGGTTCCACGCTGTGTCGCGCGGTATCTGGACGCAGCGTTCGCACTCGATCAGCGGCGTATTCGCGCCGTTCGCCTGCGGCAACGCGGTGAGTTGCGCGGCGACGCGCGCGCGTCGTGGAATCACTTTAACGCCGATGAGTACGTTTCGACCGAGCCGCCCGGCTTCGTGTGGGATGCGAACGTGTGCGTTGGCCGCATTCCGCTCTTTTCGGTTCACGATCGTTACATCGACGGCCGAGCGAGCGTGCGGGGAAGCGTGCTCGGTGCGTTGCCGCTCGCCGCTCCGTCGGCATCGCCGTTGCTCGACGCGGCCGGGCTCATGCGCTTTGCGGCGGAGGCGGCGTGGTACCCGACCGTGCTCGAACCGGGTCCGTACGTCCGCTGGGAAGACCGCGGCGAGGATGAGGCGCGCCTCGAGATGCACCACGGCAACGTGGAGGCTTCGCTCGACGTACGCTTCGATGGCGACGGCATGCTGGCCGAAGTTGCGGGCGAGCGCGGTCGCGCGATCGGGCGGGAACTCGTTCCGACGCGATGGATCGCGCGCTACGGAGAGTATCGCCGCATCGACGGCATGATGATTCCGTGCGCTGCCGAGGTGAGTTGGGCACCGACCGATGGCGAGTTCGCGGTGTGGCGCGCGCGGCTCGACGAGATCGCTTACGAGTACGCGTGACGCCGGCGGGCGTAGGCGGCGAGAGCGAAAGCGATCGCCGCCGTCGTCGCGGCGATGACGAGTGAGATGCGTGCGACCGTAAGGTAGCCGCCGTGGCCCGGATCGAGGAATGGATAGGGATACCACCCGACGAGCGCACCTCGCACGAGCGAGTAGGCGAGATACGCGATGGGATAGACGAGCCAACGCATGACGACCTGCACGAGCGGAAGCGCGAGCGCCGCCGGTTCGAGCACCCAATCGAGCAGCAGCGCCACCGGCGTAACGTAGTGAACGACGATGTTCACCCAAGGGATCGTCGTCTGCAGCGATGCTTCGAGCCCGGAGAGGAGCAGCACGTACACGATGCCGGTGATCGTGATGTAGAGCGTGGCGGCGCCGCGCAGGAGCGGCGCGCCCGGCACGACGAGCGCAACGATCGCAACGAGATTGCTTTCGATCGTGAAGAAGCTGACGAAGTTCCAGAGCGATGCGCCGTGCAGCACCGACCAGGCGCCCTGCACGAGGATCGCCACGGCGGTGAGGACGGCCAGCATCCAGCGCAGCAACGTGCGCGGTTCGCGGCGAAGCATAGCGAGGCCATTTGGAGGGACGTTCCCGGATGCCTTTGGATGCCGACGCATCGTACACGTGCCCATACTGCGGCGAGACGAACTACGTGGGCGTGGATCCTCTCGCCGCGCGACGCCAATCGTTCATCGAGGACTGCCCGGTGTGCTGCAGTCCGATCGCCTTCACCGTGCGCATCGACGGCGACGGTGACGCGCTCGTCGAGCAAGCCGAGCGAGCGGATTAGCCGTCGTCCGCGACCGCTCGAGCATCGGCGTTACAGGTTGCGAGCGCGTTCGGCAGGTGCCCCAATTCGCGTGATGCGAGCCTCGAAGCGTGCACGCGCGCCGGCGGCCGGACCGCTCGCAAAGGTGCCTTCGTCTTGCATAAATCCAAAGATGTGGGAGTCTTCGGAGTCGTTGCGGTTGTCGCCGAGTACGAGATAGGCGTGCGGGGGAATTTCGTCGGGTGCGCGCCACGCCGATTTTGGCGGAATATTGGCCTGGGAGCGGTCGAGCGCGTGCCACCCGTCTCCTTCGTCGATCTCGATCGTATCGTCGGCCACGCGAAGGTCGTACTCGGCCTTTTCGGCGGTATAGGGCTCGTTCACGCGCTTACCGTTGATCGTCAAAATCCCATGGATCAACGTCACACGGTCGCCCGGAATCGCGATGACGCGTTTGATGAAAACGCCGCTCTCGGGGAGCGGAGGAGCGAAGACGACGATCTCCCCGCGTTTCGGTCCGACGGTCCGATACGAGAATTTGTCGGCGAAAACGACGTCGTGCGGATGGAGCGTCGGCATCATGGCTGCGTTCGTAATGCGGTACGTCGCCACGACCGCGTGCAGCGAAAACCACACCGCGAAGACGCCGACCACGGCAACCGTTGCGGCACCGGCAGCGATGCGCAGAACGAGTTTCGTATCGCGACTCACGGCTGCTCGCGTTCGCTGAAGAAGTCGTCGAGTACGTTCACGTAGCGGTCGGGCTCTTCGTACGACGGGAGGTGGCTGCTCTTCTCGAAGAAGACGATGCGGGCGCCGGGGATCGCGTTGTACATGCGCCAAGCCGTGAGCGGCGCGACGTTCATGTCGTAGCGCCCGTTGATGACGAGGGTCGGAAAACGGAACTTCGGCAGCGCGCTCGTGAGGTTGAGCGAGGCCGTCGCCTTGCCGACGGCTTCGCCTACGGCGGGTGTGTAGCCGAGGTTGGGCGCGTTTGCCAGATAGCGGTCGCGTAGCTCCGGGCTATAGAAGATCATGCGAAAGTGATCGCGCAGCGAGCGTTGGGCGGCCGCATCGCTGTTCTCACCGAGTCGCTTCATGGCGGCGGCATCGTTCGCCTCGACGTCGGGAAAGACGTCGGGCAGCAGATGCACGATGCCGTTCCACGACGGCACGCCGTCGCTGATGACGAGCTTCGCGACGTGTTCCGGGTGCGCCGCGGCGTACGCGATCGCGATCATGCCGCCGAAGGAATCTCCGACGAGATCGAACTTCGCGAAGCCGAGGTGCGCGCGAAGCGCGTCGAGATCGGCGACTTGCGCGGCCATGCTCTGCGATGCGCCGGAACGGATAGTTGTCGAGCGACCCGTTCCGCGCTGATCGTAGAGCACGACCTCGCGCTCGCGAGCGATCCGCAGCCACACGTCGTTCTGCATCATGTAGATGTGCGAGAGCCCCGGCCCGCCGTTGACGGCGATGACCGGGGTCGCGTTCGACGGCGCACCATAACGCCAATACGCGAGCCGTACGTCGTGCGTGGAGACGTAGCCGCTCGGCGGCACGACGGGCGGCACGCCGTTTCGCGTGGCCGCCCCAATCGTGCCGAGAAGAAGAAGTGCTGCGAGGATCTGCTGCATAGGGTAGATGCTCCGTGCGTCGTGTGACGGACGCATCGTTCGAGGCCGCGACGGGCGTAACCCTACGCGAAACTGCACGCAGAGCCTCGTCTCGCCAGGCTGCCTTGACTGCTTGGCGGACGATACTGTAATGTCAGTCATAACAGACATGGCAGATAGAAATGATGAGGCGGCGGCTTCGCTCTCTCCCGGAGCCCGGAAGTTTGTGGTGCACTGGGGGGAGCTCGGCACGCGCTGGGGCATCAATCGCACCGTCGCGCAGGTGCATGCGTTGCTTTTCGTGTCTCAGCGCCCGCTGGACGTTCAGGCAATTACGGATGCGCTCGGCGTCGCTCGTTCCAATGCTAGCACCTCCGTGCGTGAGTTGCTCGCGTGGGGACTCGTGAGGCCCGTGCATATCCTCGGCGACCGGCGCGAGCATTACGAAGCAATCGGAGACGTCTGGCAGATTCTGACCATTATCGCCGAGCAGCGGAAGCGGCGAGAGATTGACCCTACCCTCGCGATTTTACGAGAGTGTGAGGCCGAGATGCGATCGGCTTCGACGCCGAATGAGCGATTCGTAGCGAACCGAGTTCGAGCGATGCTCGAACTGTTCGAGACATTGAGCCCACTGGTGGATGAGTTCGCGGCGCTTCCCGCTGCAACGATACGTGCTCTTTCCGGACTCCGAGGCAAAGTGCGCAACGTGTTTAAGGTGAGGCGCTAATGACGATGCTCTTTTCGTTCACGGGGCGGCTCGGGCGCGCTCCGTATATTCTCATCGCTCTTATCGGAGTGCTCGTCAAGCACATCGTTGACCTGAGCGTGGCGAGCGGCATATTTCACCGCGAGTGGACGCCGCTGAATTACATCAGCCCGCTCGGCATCCCGATTGGTAGCATATCGCAGGCGGATCGTAGCTTTCTCTTGGTGATGGTCGCCCTTTCGATTCCCTTTGCGTGGATCGGCCTGGCAATAACCGTGAAACGTTTCCGAACCATCGGTTGGTCGCCATGGCTCGTCCTGCTTTTCTTCGTACCAATTGCCAACATCGTCTCCTTTGCGCTTGCTGCCGTGTGGCCTGATTCAGGCGAAGAGATGCGTGATGAGCCTAAAACCTGGTTGCAGCGCGTTACGCCGTCGGACCCGCTTGGAGCCGCAGTCGTGGCACTGGTTGTGACGTCCGTGATGAGCGTGCTCTGCGTGGCGCTGGCGACCAAGATCCTCGCGACGTATGGATGGGGCCTCTTTGCGGCGATACCGTTTGCCCAAGGCGCGCTCGCGGCGTTTCTCATCGGCGTCCACGGACGAAAGACGCTCTCGCAATGCATCACGGTCGCGATACTGTCACTTGCTGTCACCTTTGCGGCGCTCTTGGCCGTCGCGCTCGAAGGGGCAATTTGTATTGTCATGGCGGCGCCCCTCGCGCTGGTTTTTGGGGTATTGGGCGCGTTTCTCGGATATACGCTGCAGAACAGTCGACCGCGGGCACCAGTAAGCCTGGCCAGCGTCTTGATTCTCATCCTCGTTGCGCCGGCAATCATGGGCGCAGAAGCTGAGCTCCCGCGAGAGGCACCGGTGTACCGGGTCCAAAGCACGATCGTCGTAGATGCACCTCCATCGGTGGTTTGGAACAATGTCATCGCTTTTCCCGATCTGCCGCCCCCGAAGCAGTTGATGTTTCGGCTCGGCATCGCATATCCCGAGCGAGCGCATATTGTCGGACGTGGCGTTGGAGCGGTTCGCTATTGCGAATTTTCGACCGGAAATTTCGTGGAGCCGATTACCACGTGGGACCCGGGTCATCGTCTCGCTTTTCGAGTAGCTCACAATGCCGAACCTCTGCGTGAGCTTTCCCCGTATCCAGGCCTCGATACCGCGCACCTCCACAACTATCTCGTTTCGAAGCACGGAGAGTTCGTATTGGTCGCACTTCCCGGAGGCAAGACACGCTTAACGGGCACGACGTGGTATCAGCATCATCTGTGGCCGGCTCCATATTGGGCCTTGTTTTCAGACGAAATCATCCATCAAATTCATTTGCGCGTGCTCGATCATATCAAGGTGCTCTCTGAACGAGGCAACGTACGAAAAGGTTAGCGAGTGGACTGCAGCGTTGCGCTATTGCGGCCAGCGCATGTCGCCCTTGATGACGTTGGCTCCGAGTTCGAGCCACGAGCGCTCGGGAAGGTTCGGATACGCGCGCTCCATCGCGGCGATGAGGGCCGCCGCGTTGGGCGCTTGCGCTTGCGCCGCTTCGAAACGTGAGATGTACGTCGAGACGAACTGCACGCCCGAGAGGCCTGGCGGAATCGGCCCGAGGTAATGCCCGGGCACGACCTCGCGTGGATGCAGCGCTTCGATCGCGCGTAGCGAGTCTTGCCACGCCGCCCGCTCCGCCGGCGTCTGCGAGTCGGCCATCCACACGTGCGTTCCGGTGAAGAGCAGCGGCCCGCCGACGACGGTTCGCAGCGAGGGGATCCACACGAAGGTGCGCGTGGGATTCGATCCATGCAGCCCTTCGATGTCGAGTCGCCGGCCTTCGAGGGTGAGGTGATCGGCGTCGAGCACCGCGGGAAGAATGAGCGTCTTCGGCGCGTTGCCCTTGAGGATCGGCCCCCAATACGCGAGTTTACGCTTCATCAAAAGCTTGATCGCGGCGACGGTTGACGGCATCGCGACGATCTTCGCATCGGGGAACGCCGCCTTCACGACGCTCAACCCAAAATAGTAATCCGGATCGCTGTGGCTGATATAGACGGTCGTGAGACGCTTGCCGCTCGCCTTGATGAGGCGGACGACCTTGGCGGCGTCGTTCGTCTGGAACTGCGCGTCGATCAGGATCGCATCTCTGCGTCCGGTAACGATCTCGGATGATACCGGAAAGATGGACTTCGCGCCGGGATTGTAGACCTGAAGCGCAAGGGGGGCGGCGGTCGCCGGTGCGTTGGCTTCGGCTTGGCCCGGGACGGCGACGAGCAGGCCGAGGAGGAGCGCAGCGAGCGCGCTCGCGCGGCGCAGCGTGCTGCGAGTGGGACGATTCAAACGATACTCCAGTGTGTTTTTGTGAGAGAGTTAGTATGCGACGGTGAAGCGGCGGCGTACGTGCGCCGGCGTTTCGAGTTCGTTGACGACGGCAACGGCGAGGTCTGCAGTCGTAATGCGAGACGTGCCGTCGGCTCCCACGAGCACGTCATCGCCACCGATGCGGAAGATGCCGGTGCGTTCGCCCGGTTCGAGTTGCGGCGGTGGCGAGAGCACGGTCCACGCGAGCGAGGGTTCGTGCGAGAGCAGCACGTACGCGTCGCGGGCAGCCATGGCGCCCGGGCGATACTTGCCGGTGAAGTCGGGGCGGTCGAGCCCTTGAACTCCCGGCGCGACGAAGAGACTGCCCGCGCCGCCGATCGTCAGCAGGCGCGAGAGGCCGGCGGCTTTGACGCCGTCGATGATCGCGCGCGTGCCGCTCAGGTAGTCCCCGTAGATCTTTGGGTTATCCCAGCCGGGGTTGAAGGCGCTCACAACCGCATCGTGCTTCGCGACCGCGCGCGCGACGTCGCCTTCGTTCTGAACGTCGGCTTGGACGGCGCGCAGGTGTTCGTGAGTCGTGAGCCGCGAGGGATCGCGGAGGAGCGCGGTCACGTGGTGCCCGCGGTGCAAGAGTTCGGATAAAATCGAGGAGCCGACGAAGCCGGTCGCCCCGATGAGTGCGATGACCATGTGTCTGATCGTAGCGACCGCCTCACCCGCGTCGCAAGGTAGATTCACGTTCCTTCATGGTACAATTCGGACAATTCGTGCGGAACTCTCGAAAAACGAGCGCGGCGCGTGACGCCGATATCGTCGACATCCCCTTTCGTCCGCCGGCGAGCTACGCGCTCGACGTGGAAGTGTTTACGCTCGCGCGGTTCCGGGGGCGCGTCAGCGATGCGCATCTGCGCCGTACCCAGCGGGTCGACTTTCACATCATGATCTACTTCGAATCGGGCACGTGCACCCACATGATCGACTTCGAGCCGGTGCGGTGCGAGCCGGGGACGCTGCTGGTGTTGCAGCCGGGTCAAGTGCAGCGCTTCGATGTTTCGCTCGATACGTGGGATGGGTGGATCGTCATGTGCGGTCCGCAGTTCGCGAGCGAGTCGTCTATTTCGGCAAACAAAGAAGAGATGCTCGACGTCCCGACCCGGCATCATTTGCACGGCCGCGATCGCGAGATAGTGGTTGCGAGCATCGAGCGCATGCACGAAGATACGCTGCGAGCGGGCGATGCGCGAACGCTCGATGCGCTGCTGCATCACGAACTCGCCGCCCTTTTTGCACGCCTGCGCCTGTGCGCTCGATCCGAGGCCGCGATAAAGAACGGAGGCGGCGCAAACGCGGAGCTGTTCCGTCGGTTCCGAAAGGACGTCGAGCGAAACATCGCGACGACGCATCGCGTAGCCGACTACGCACGGATGGCCGGGTGTTCCGAAAAGACCCTCGGGCGCGCGGTGCTTGCTGCCACCGGCGATACCGCCAAAGCGTACCTCTCGAGACGACTCACGCTCGAAGCGAAACGCCTGCTAGCAAACACGACGCTCGGCATTGCCGTCGTGGCGGAACGACTGGGCTTCGACGAGCCATCCAACTTCGTCAAATTCTTCCGGCGCGGAGCGAAGGAAGCCCCGGGCGAGTTCCGCCGCCGCGCTGCCACCGATCGTGAAGGACCGTGAACCCCGGACTTAGCGGAATTGATTGATGAAGCGGCGCCCACATCGCGGATCGCATATTTCTCCTGCATGCGCACCGACGTCGTCACGGTGGCAAAGGCGCAAAGCGAACGGATCGCTGCGCTGCTAGCGGCTATTTGAACGCGATGGGAACCGTCACGCGATCTTCGACACCGGCTGCGTTGCGAGCGATCACCACGAGCGTGTAGCCGCTGCGGTAGGGTTCGATCATGTCGAGCACGTGTTCGCGGAAGGAGAAGTTGCCGAACGTGGTACGATCGGCGACGAACGAGAACGACTCAGTGCGTATTTCAATGCTTGCCGTGTTGGTGCTCGCGACGATGCGCCCATACCAATCGCTGCCGGTCGGGATCGTGGTTTCGTTCATCCAGAGCACCTGAATACGCGGCGCCGCCGTGGGCGCAAGCGCGGCGGGTGTCGGCCATGCGCGCGGCAAGGCGGTTACCTGCGTCGGATCGAGCCGTCGCCCCGACGGAATTGTGGGCGTGCAGCTTGCGAACGTAACGAGTGCGAGCGCGGTAACGGTGAGCGCGTGAAGCTTCATGCGAGGCGGATGTTTCGTCTTCGGTGCGAATCGCTCCCGGGATGACGAATCGCCCCGCTACGCTTCCGCTCTACGACTGGGCGATGGCGCTCGCGAGCCTCTGGATCTCCGGCGGAATCCTCTACGATGCCTGGCATCATTTTCACGAGACGATCGAGACGTTTTTCGAGACGGGGCACGCGGTGCTCTACGCGGGCCTTTTGGCGTCGTTCGTGTTTACCGGCATCGCTGTCTGGTACAACTCTCGACGCGGCTACACGTGGCGCGACGCGCTGCCGCGCGGGTACGAAACGACGCTCGCCGGGCTCGGCGTGTTCTTGCTTGGCGGCGTGCTAGACCTAATCAAGCATACGCTCTGGGGATTCGAGGAAGGTTTCAATGCGCTCGTCAGCCCATCGCACCTCGTCATTGGCGCGGGAATGTTCCTTATCATCGCAGGCCCGATTTCCGCCGCACTCACACGCAAGGAACGGCCGCAGACGCTACTCGCGCAATTGCCGATGATCGCCGCGGCTGCGTCGATGATGGAGTTGCTCCATTGGGGCACCCAGTTCGTCTTTCCGAGTGCCGCGGAGCAGATGAACGCACCGCTTGCGCTCGGGGCCTTCTCACACGATACGCTGACGCTGCTCGCGCTCGACTATTACAAACAGGGGATCGGATTGATCTCGGTCGTCGTGCAGAGCTTGCTGCTTGCGGGATTCGCGATCTATCTTGCGCGGAGGATCCGTATCGCCGCCGGTGGATATACCGTGCTGCTGGTGCTCGGCAACGTGTTCGTGGCGGGTGCGCAGTCGAACTACGCTGGGCAGTTTGCTGCAGTTCTGCTTGCAAGTGCGGCCGCGGGGATCTGCGCCGATGCCATTGCCGTGGGCCCGCAATCGAGCAAGCGGCGCTTCGTCTTGTTTTCGTTCAGCATTCCCGCCGCCTATTGGATCGTGATGCTCGGCGTGCTTGCGGCGACGATGGGCGGCCTTTGGTGGACGCCGGATATCATAAGCGGGTCGGTGCTCTTCGCCGGGCTTTCAGGGCTATTTCTCAACGCCGTTGCATCGAGAACGGAAGATTCGGATCCGCGCCGAGCGTGAGCGCGTTGGATCGCACGGCTTCGCGGTGATGGCCCGCAACTGCGGCGATCATCGCCGCATTGTCGGTGCACGTCGCGGCCTTCGCCTACGAGCGCGGTCGCGGTAGCGAGGACATTATGAGGCTCAAGAGCTCTTTTATGAGCTTTCGCCTCACATGAGTTAGCGCAGCGCAGCGTCCTCACGCAACGCGGCTGCGATCTGCCCCGGCAGCGCCGCGAAATGCGCATCGATCTTCTCCGTTAGGAGAGTCAGCGCGGCCGTGGCATCGCGATCGGGCGTGCATTCGTTCAGCGCGTAGAGGGCCGTGCCGGTATCGCGCGCCAATTGCATCACGGCCTCCGATTCATCCGGTGCGTAGGATTCTCCAGATCGCTTCGGCCCGATGATAAGCGCGCCGATCAGCCGCCCGCGCGCGATCATTGGATACGCGAACTCGCCCCGTAGCTCTGTGTCGAACGCGTGCAGATCGACGATCTCACCGCGGGCGCGCAACATGACGAGCGCAGGATCGTTCTCGGATACGTCGCCGTAGTGGCCGGCCTCGTCGGCTAGCGCGAACGTGACGGCCGAGGCGTCGGCGTGTCGTTCGAGCGTCTCCGCGGCCCGCTGCAGCAACGTCTGCGAATCGGTGATGTGGGCGCACGTGCGCGCAAAGGTGAGGATTGCTTTCTCGTCTTCGTGACGGCGATGGAAGAAGACGGAGTCGACGATGGTGTCGACGCGATGATGCACCGCGCGCACCGACAGTCCGAGCGCGAGCGCCAATGCAGCGCTGATCGCCACGTTTGTCGAGTGGCTCGCGCCGGCAAGCCATTCGCTGATAGCCCATTCGGCGAGGATGAAGGCGCCGACGATCACGATCGAGACGCCTGAAAAAATCGCCGCACGGTTCAGTACGAAGCCGATGTCGAGCAGTCGGCGGCTCAACAATGCGTAGGTCAGTCCGATCGGCAGCAGCAGTGTTGAGAGATTTTGAAGTATCAATGCCGCAAGAATAAGCGGGTAGTTGGTACTTTCGCTCTGCAGCACGCTGGCCGCGAGGTAGCTGACGTAAAACAGCGCGATGGGGGCCGTCGCCCAGGCCAAGCGCAGTCTCTCGGATCCGCGGGCTGCACGCATCGCCGCGAGGACGCAGATGAGCGGCAGCACGAAAGGCACAAGCGTTTGGGCCAGAATGCTCGTCGGATCGGAGAAAATCCGATTGAACGGATCGATAGTCGTCGTGATCCCAGCAGCCTGATTTATGACTTGGAGGAGCATATCGGCTGCAAAGACGGCGTAGGTCGCGCCCGTGAGGATCCTGCGGGGGCGCGAGATCGGCTTTGCAAATTGAAGTGCATAGGTGGCCAGCAGGACGGTGGAGCTGCTAGCCAACAAGCCCAAGAGGTTTGCGGCGACGTCGAGCGGCAGCCACGGCGTAACCCAATTTCCGCCAAATACCGCGGTGAGCGTGAAAGACGACAGCATAATGACGAGCACGCGCACCGCGACGTCCTCTGAACGTCTCAACGCGAAGAACACGGCGAAGATGCTGAACCAAAGCGTGCCGGCCCAGCCTAAGATCGCCCACCATGCTATCTGTACGTGGCGAGGAGTAACGCCTATGCGAACCGAGCGTCCGTGACGGAGGATCGGGAAGTGCATCGTCGAGCCGGCCAGTGCTCGATTCAAGAAGCGATAGCGTTCTTCGGTGGACAACGCCCGCACGTCGACCTCGTCGCCCGTACGTACACCGGCCTGAAAAGCCGCCGAGCCTGGTCCAACGATAAGCCGAGCAACGAACGGAGTGCCGGACGGGACGTGAAACGCCCCAAGTTGGCCGGACGTCGTGAGTTGCAATGCGATGCTCACGCACCACATCGCGATCGCGAATCCACTGACACCGAGGAGGCATCGACGCCACAGCATGCTGCCACCTTCGCCGGGCTCGAATGCTTGCCCGCTTGCGCGCGGTAGGCCGATACGACGGCGGGCACCGCTGCGCGATGCCCGCCGTCGCTCGTTAGCGTCCTAGCTGCAGCCGCTCGTGGCGCCGCAGTTGTCGCATTTTTCGCAGGCGCCGTTGCGGACCATCGTGAGTTGGCCGCATTCGCCGCAGGCGTTGCCGGTGTAGCCCTTTGCTTTCGCTGCGTTGATCAGCTCGAGCTTCGGAGCCACGGCGATGAGCGTCGCGGTCGCGGTGCCGGTGTCGTGCATCGCGGGTGCGACGGGTGCGCTCGGCGGTGCGAGCGTCGCGCTCGCTTGCACGGGCTCGTTGCCGGGGCGCAGGTGCGGCGAGACCGGATGGAACTGCTCGGCGACGCCGGCCGGGCGCATGTGCGTCGGGCCCTCTTCCTCGGCGAGATACTCGGTCGTCTCGCCCGCTTCCACGCCCATCGCGTCCATCTCCATGGACGGCTGCACGTGCGCGAGTTCGTAGCGGCCGAGATAGCTCACGGCGAGCTCGCGGAAGATATAGTCGAGCAGCGAGGTCGCCATCTTGATGTTCTGGTGACCGACCACGGGGCCGTTCGGCTCGAAGCGCGTGAAGGTGAAGGCCTCCACGTACTCCTCGAGCGGCACGCCGTACTGCAGACCGATCGAGACGGCGATCGCGAAGTTGTTCATCAACGAACGGAACGCGGCGCCTTCCTTGTGCATGTCGATGAAGATCTCGCCGAGTTGGCCGTTCTCGTACTCGCCGGTGCGCAGGTACACTTTGTGGCCGCCGATGATGGCCTTCTGCGTGTAGCCGCTGCGGCGCTCGGGCATCCGGCGTCGCTTGGCGATGTAGCGATAGACGATCTTCTCGGCGATCTGCAGCGGTTGCGCGTAGGCCTGCGGAGCCGCGACGAGCGCGCCCTCTTCCTCGGTGGTGTCGCCGCCGAGGTCGTAGCTGCCTGCGAGCGGCTGCGAGAGCTTCGAGCCGTCGCGATAGAGCGCGACCGCCTTGATCATGCGCTCCCAGCTATAGCGATAGGCTTCCTTCACGTCGGCGATCGAGGCCGTCTGCGGAAGGTTGATCGTCTTCGAGATCGCGCCAGATACGAATGGCTGCGCCGCGGCCATCATATCCACGTGCGCGAGCGGGCGAATGTAGCGCGTGCCGTAGCGGCCGCACGGCGTCGCGCAGTCGAAGACCGCGAGATGCTCGTCTTTGAGGTACGGTGCGCCCTCGAGCGTCATGCGGCCGCAGATGTGCGCCGATGCCTCTTCGACCTGTTGCGCCGAGAAGCCGAGGCCGTCGCGCAGGATCGAGAAGTTCCAGTCGTTGAGCTGTTCGTCGGTGAGGCCGAGCTTGTGCTTGCAGAACTCTTCGCCGAGCACGAACTTGTTGAACACGAAGGGCAGTTCGAACGCGCCGGGCAGCGACTGCTCGATGCGCGCGATCGCGTCGTCGTCGAAGCCCTTGGCTTTGAGCGTCGCGCGGTTGATGTGCGGCGCGCTCTCGAGCGTGCCGGTGCCCTTGGCGTAGGCTTCGATCGCGAGGATCTGCTCTTCGCTGTAACCGAGCTTGCGCAGCGCCGGCTCGACCGACTGGTTGACGATCTTGAAGTAGCCGCCGCCGGCGAGCTTCTTGAACTTCACGAGCGCGAAGTCGGGCTCGATGCCGGTGGTGTCGCAATCCATCACGAGGCCGATCGTGCCGGTCGGCGCGATGACGACGGTCTGCGCGTTGCGGAAGCCCGAGACTTCGCCGATCGCGAGCGCGTCATCCCACATGCGGCGCGCGAGCGCCCACGTCTCTTGCGTGAAGAGCGTCGGCGCGTGCGTCACCGGCTTGACGGTGAGGCCTTCGTACTCGCCGTCGGGCGCGTTGTATGCGGCGCGGCGATGGTTGCGGATGACGCGCAGCATCGGTTCCTTGTTGTGCTCGTAGCGCGCGAACGCGCCGAGCTGCTGCGCCATCTCTGCCGAGGTGCGGTAGGCTGAGCCGGTCATGAGCGCCGAGATCGCGGCGCACCAGCCGAAGGCCTCTTCCGAATCGTACGGCAGGCCCATGCGCATGAGCAGCGTGCCCATGTTCGCGTAGCCGAGGCCGAGCGTGCGATAGCCGTGGTTCTTCTCAGCGATCGTTTTCGAGGGCATCTGGCCCATCGTCACCGAGATTTCGAGCGTCGTCGTCCAGATGCGCGAGGCTTCGGCGAAGCGTTTGGCGTCGAAGGTGTCGTCGTCTTTGAGGAACGTGACGAGGTTCATCGAGGCCAAGTTGCACGCGGTGTCGTCGATGAAGACGTACTCCGAACACGGATTGGTCGCGTTGATGCGATCGTCGTTCGAGCACGTATGCCACTCTTGGATCGTGTCGTCGAACTGCAGCCCCGGATCGGCGCACTGCCACGCGGCGAGGCCGATCTGCTCCCACAGGTCCGCGGTGTTGATCGTCTTGACCACGTTGCCTTTGGTGCGCGAAACGAGCTCCCACGGCTCGTTCTTATCGAGCTTGCTGAAGAAGCTGTTGGGCAGACGCACCGAGTTGTTCGAATTCTGCCCGGCGACGGTGCCGTACGCGTCGGAATCCCAGCCGGTGTCGTACTGCTCGATCTCCATGCGCGAGTAGCCCTGGCGCGCGTAGTCGAGCGCCTGCTGCGTCGCACCGCTCGGCACGCCGACGGCGAGCGCGCGCCGCAGCGCTTCGCGCAGATGCGGATTGAGCGCGAGGTCCATGCGCGCGCTCTCCGGGATGCGCGTGTCGTGCGCGGCGGCGAGGATGTTGTTCAACTGCTCTTGCAGGATGCGCGAACCGATGACGAGATCGGCCACCTTGCGCTCCTCGCGAACCTTCCACGACACGAAATCTTCGATGTCGGGATGATCGGCGTTGAGCACCACCATCTTGGCGGCGCGGCGCGTGGTGCCGCCCGATTTGATCGCACCCGCCGCGCGATCGAAGACTTTGAGGAACGACATCAAGCCGCTCGATGTGCCGCCGCCGGTGAGTTTTTCGCCGGAGCTGCGGATCTTCGAGAAGTTGGCACCGGAGCCGGAGCCGCCTTTGAAGATGCGCGCCTCACGCACGAGGCCGTCGAAGATGCCGCCTTCGTTCACGAGGTCGTCTTCGATCGAGAGGATGAAGCACGCCGAGACTTGCGGATGCTCGTAGGCGTTCGCCGATTTCAGCACTTCGTTCGTGCGCGGATCCACGAAGTAGTGACCCTGCGCGGGGCCCGAGATGCCGTACGCCCAGTGCAGACCGGTGTTGAACCACTGCGGCGAGTTCGGGGCGCCGACCTGACGCGCGAGCATGGAGCACATCTCGTCGCGGTAGATTTTGGCGTCTTCCTCGGTGTCGAAGTAGCCGTACTTCCAACCCCAGTAGGTCCAGCAGCCCGCCAGCCGCTCGAAGACCCCGCGCGCGTCGCGCTCGGCGCCGAAGGTGGCATCGGAGGCCGCCTCGGAGCGCCACAGCCACTCCGGCACGCCGTCCTCGGCCACGCGGGTCGTCTTATCGGGAACGCCCGCCTTGCGGCAGTACTTCTGGGCGAGCACGTCAACGGCGACCTGACTCCAGCTCGCCGGCACCATCATGTCCTTCGCCTCGAAGATCACCGAGCCGTCGGGGTTGACGATGCGCGAAGTGCGAGGCTCGAAAACGAGTCCCGCGTAGGGGTCGCCCGGGGTCGAATAGAGGCGGCGGAATTTCATGAGCTGCTCCTTGCTCGTACGTGCGCGCTTGAAGAGAGAAGAGTTGGACCGGAAGTGTTCTCTATCGAACACCTGTTCGACCTGTGTCCGAGAGACACGTAGGCCAGCGGGACACCTATTGTGCCACACCGACCCCATTGGCACAAGATATTGGGGTTGGCACCCACAACTCCTTGTGTTTCGGCTGTGGATTGCGAGAAATATCGGAGGAGGCCGGGTGGATGACCTGGGGATAAGCGCGCGGAAGCCCTGGAGTCCATGTTCGGACCCGATCGCTTCGTAACGCGCCTTGCCGACATCGCCCACGAGGAGCTCGAGGCGATGGGCAAGCACGGCCTCATCGTCGATCTCGACAACACCCTGATGGGCTTCCGGCAGACCGAACTCTGCGAGGACCACCTGGCCTGGTGCGAGCGCGCGCACGAGCGCGGTTTCAAGATGGTGATGGTCTCGAACAACTTCACCGAGCGCGTCACCGGCATCGCCCGACAACTGCGCATTCCGTGCGTGCCGAACGCGCTCAAGCCGTTGCCGTTCGGCGTGATGAAGGCGGTGAAGATGCTCGAACTTCCCCGCGAGCGCATCGCGGTCGTCGGCGATCAACTCTTCACCGACGTGCTCTCGGGCAAGTTCTGCGGGCTCTACACGATCCTCACCGAGCCGATCGAATCCAAGGATTTTCCGATCACCAAGGTCTTCCGGTTCTTCGAACGCCTGATGCTGCCGGAGCGCAGCGGGCCGTGAAGCTCGCGGTCATCGGCGACCCGGTCGAACACAGCCGCTCTCCGCACATCCACAAGGCATTTCTGCGCGAAGCGGAGATCGACGGGAGCTATGTCGCGATTCGGGTGCCGCAGGGCAATGCGATCGCGGTGGTGCGCCGCATGCGGATCGACGGGTACACCGGCTGCAACGTCACGTTTCCGCTGAAAGAAGAAGCGCTGCGCGCCTGCGACACGCTCACCGACGAAGCGCAAGGCGCCGACGCCGTCAATACGATTTTCTTCGGCCCGGAGATTCTCGGCCACAATACCGACGGCATCGGCGCGCGCATGGCGCTCGAAACGCTGCTCGACGACGCGATCGCGCTCAAGCGCATCGCCGTTCTGGGCTACGGTGCGACCGCGCGCGCGATTCTCGCACACTTTTCGGAGCTCGATGCGTACCTCTACGTGTGGGGTCGCGATGAGAAGAAGGTGCACGCCGCGTGCGAGCGCTACGGCGCCGAGGCATTTCCGTTCGAGAATCCACCCGAGATCGTCATCAGCACGCTCCCGCCGAACGTGCGCTTCGAGCCGCCGATGCTCGAAGCGCTCATGCGCGCCGACGTCGTGATGGACGCAAATTACGGCGAGCGCGCCACGATGCGCCGCCAACTCGAACGCGAGATCGTGAGCGGCGACGCGATGCTCGAAGCGCAAGCGCGCGCCTCGTTCGACTTCTGGCTCGCCCACATCGACGGCGTAGCCCCCGAAGAAACCGCCGCCCCCTAAAGGCCACCCACACGGTGTCACCCTGACCCTTCGACGCGCTTCGCTTGCTCAGGACTGAAGGCCATACTGTGTCACCCTGACCCTTCGACGCGCTTCGCTTGCTCAGGACTAAAGGCCATACTGTGTCACCCTGAGCTTGTCGAAGGGGCGAATCTCATAGGCATGACCTAAGGCCCATTGCGCGCGCACAGGAGCGTGCGTGCGGAACGACAAGTCTCTTAGCCTACCGCAACACTCTCTGTGGAACGAACGGGTGCGTCTTCACGTGAGTCATCAGTGTTTGGTCCTGTTTTGTCATGTCGGCGCATCCGGCTGCTTTCGCTTGCCCGGACAAGGACCGCCATGAACTCACTGCTCGCCATCATCAATCCGGTATTGGATTCGATGCCCGAATCGCACCTCAAACCCGCACTGCGCGACGCGTTCGTCGCGCAACGGAGGCATTTCGAAACCATCGAAGCGGGCTTTCGTGCGCTGACGGCGCGGCGTCAAGATCCGGAGATGCTGCGTACGTTCTTCGCAAGCTGGGCACAAACGAACAACAGCGCCACGACGGTCGCCGGTATCGGCAATCGCATGACGCTGCTCGTGCATAAGGGCGCCGACGTAGCCGACGAGCGAGCGATGCTGGGCGCGCTCGCGAGCCTCGACCGCATCATCGACGAGGATCTCGCGGTCACCGGCAAAGTGCTGCACGCGCAACTCTTCTACGACATGGCGACCGGCATCGTCGGCGACGACGACTGGCTCTCGCAGCGCTACGTTCACCCGACTGCGAGGGCGTTCAAGGCGTGGAAGGATGCCAATTCGCTGCGCGAGCACGACCTCACCATCGCCCTGCTCACCACGATCGCGCACGAAATCTACACGCACGGCGAAGTGGAGTTCATCCTCCCGCTCTTCGAGCGGTGGTTGGGCGAATCGTACGAGCGCACGCATGCCGAGACGCTGCGCACGCTCGCGTGGATCGGCGTGCACTGCGGGCCGACCGAAAAGAATCACTTTTTCCACGCGCTCGATGCGCTCGAGCGATACACCACCGCGATGGGTGTGCGTGCCGATCTCGCCGCGGTCGAAACGATCGTCGCGTCGTACCTCGCGCAGAAGGCCGCGGTGATGCAAGCCGTCGCGCTCGACCAGGTCGGCGCGCTCGAGGTGCTGCGTTGAGACTCGAGGCACTCGAGCCCGCGAACCGGCTGCGCATCGGCACGGTTGAATTCGATGCATCGGCGCGCAGCGAACTCGCGTCGCGGCTGGGCTCGCCGCCGGTGGTCGACGTCGCCCAACTGGCGTCCGTACCCGTCGCCGTGAGCCCTGCCTACCTCGATGCGCTCCGTCACCTGGGTTGCGTGCTCGACGCGGCGCTTCGCGGCATCGTGGCGCGCTACGGCGAGGATCCACGCATCCGCCGCATCTATGCGCTTCCGGCGGCGCTCGAAGCGATCGTCAAGCGTGCGTCGTCGCTCCCGTACCGCGTCGGGTACTATCGTCCGGATTTCGTGTACGACACGAGCGGCCATCCACGAATCTGCGAGATCGGCGCGCGCTATCCGCTCAACGGCTGGATGTTGAGCGCGCGAGCAAGTCTCGCGTACGCGCCGTACGCGGCGAAGCTCGGGCTCGCGGTTCAGGCCGAGCAGCCGAACTTCATCGCCCAGCTCTGCGAGAGCTATCCCGCGGGCGCGTGCGTGGCGATGCTCCACGCGCGCGAGGCCGGAACCGAGATCTTTCTCCTCGCGCAAGCGATGCGCGAACGCGGCCTGCGCTTCGTTCAGGCACACCCGTCGCAACTCGACGTGCGGGCGGGCCGGCTGCATGCCGCTGGCGCGCCCGTCGATGCGTGCATCCTCGAAATGGATCGCACCGAACTTCCGCTGATTCCGGCGCAAGCGCTCGATGCGCTGCTCGCCTCCGGGGCCTACTTCAACGACGTTCGAACGTTGATACTCGTTCACGACAAGCGCACGCTCGCGGTGCTCTGGGACGAGGCGATCATGCGCGAGATGCTCTCCGACGACGACTACGCATGGCTGCGCGCGTTTCTCATTCCATCCTGGGTCGCGACCGATCGGGATGCATGCGAATCGCTGCTTGCGATCGACGGCGACCTGATCGCCAAACGCAGCAGCGGCGGCCGGGGCGTCGATGCCCTCGTGCGCAGCGAATGCGGCGACGCGGCGTGGAGCGAGCGCGTTCGCGGCCAATGGGCGAGCGACATGTACCAGCGCTACCTCGAGCAGGCATCGTTCGCGGTTCCCGATGAGCTGCGGCCGATACACTTCGTCGGCATGCAGCTCTGCCGAGACGCGACGTCGTTCGGGG
>JAGWSR010000104.1 GCA_028869385.1 bacterium | reverse complement strand
GAATCCGCGCTGATCGCGAGCGGACCGTTGAACGGCTTATCCAACACGAATGTGATGAGCAGCAACAGTCCGATGAGCGAGGCCATGACGGTTGTCGAGAAGGCGTGCGGCCCTTCCTCATCGCCGTACAGCAAGAAGCTCATGCCGACGACGACGACGGCTCCAAAGACCATGATGAACCAGATCGCGTACGGCAAATGCTCGTTCGCCTGAAGCGTACGCTTGTTTCGATCGGCGGCCACGGTTCGCAAAGTCGCCAGAAATTCGGCATTGATCGGGAGACTCGCGACCTTCGGGGGCATGGTCGCATACGCACGATAGAGATCGGCGATCCCGCGGCGAGCATCGGCGGCCGCTCCGCCGGTTTTGGCTTGGATCGGCCACTCTTCTTTGACGACATCTTCGGTGTACGTCCGCAGAATTTCGCGGATCTTGCCCTGCTCCGGTGCCGGCATGCCGTTGGTCTGACGGTAGAGGGTCGCGAGCGTGGAGGCTTCCTCCGCCGCATTGTGCGATGCGTCGGTGTAGTTCTCCCAAACGGCGATCACGATGAACGCGAGCAAGACCGCGTAGAGGGTGCCGGCTGTGAGGAAGATGGGCGCGAGCACGTCGTTATGCCCTTCGCGCACGCGCGACTTGATCAGCTTGCGTCCGATGCGCACGCCGAAGTAGGCGTACACGATCGTGACGCCGATGATGAGAATCGTGTAGAGAATCAGCTCCATATCTCCTCAAGAGTAGAATAGAACGAAGCGGCGCACTCGTAACGCCGCGGCGTAGAGTGCGTCGTCGACGCTTCTTGGCGACCAACGCATTTCGAGAACGTTCGGTTTCATCGAGCGCGCGGTCACGCGGTCGATTGACGTTCGTGTCACACCGCATCCGTGCGGCGCATTGGTGCTGATATGAAGAAGCGAGAAGGCAATCGGATTCTCCTTTGGGCGCTCGTCCTCTCGATCGTCGCGCACGGTGTCATCGCGCTCACGCTGCGCACGCTGCCGAAGGTCGCGGCCCACGCCGAACCCACACCCGCCCCGATCACGCTCGTCTTCCGGCCTAAGCCGACCGTGCCGCCGACGCCGACCCCGCCGCCGCCGAAGACCCCGCCGCAGCCGCATAGCGCTCCGTCGCGTGCGCCCCACGTGGCGGCGCCGCACGTCAGCAGCGCGCCGGCGCAGCCGGTGGGACCCGAGGTCGCACCCTCCGGCCCGATCGGCACGCCCGCCCCTCCCGGACCGGCGATCGCGGCGCCCACCGGCCCGCCCGAACCCACGCCAACGCCGAAGCCGGCGTGCGCGGCGCCCTACGTGCCGGCACAGGCCGTCGCCGTCGTCTCGGCGAGCGTGCCCGACGACGCCGCGCAACGAACGGGGGAGGCGCAAATCGCCGTCACGCTCACGCCGAGCGGCGCCGTTGCGTCGGCCGCCATCCATCGCTCCACGGGCGATCTCATGCTCGATCGTGAGGCCCTGCGCGCCGCACGCGCGAGCACCTACGCGCCGGAGATTCGCGATTGCGCGCGCGTCGGCGGGACCTATCTCTTTACGGTGGATTTCACGGAGTGAGTTACGAGCGACTTTTCTCCGAAAGGGAGAACGCGCGCCTCGCCGAACCCGCAGCAGTCGCCTCTGGACGCCGCGAAAGCGGCGGTCCGAACGTGCCAAGGTAGCTCAGTTGGTAGAGCACGCGCCTGAAAAGTGCGGTGTCGCCGGTTCGATTCCGGCCCTTGGCACCACAATTTTCGCCGAAGGGAGTCCGTTCGCGGGCTCCCTTCGTGCGTCTCGCGCCATGTGCCGGGAAATTTGCACTATAAGGGTGGCGCCTGGCAGCGCCGATAACCGACCTATGAGCCGTTTCCTCCGGGCCGTCGCGCCCGTTATTACCGCTCTCGTTTTGGCCTGCTCGGCGACCGCTTACGCGGCCGGGCTGCGGGTCGGGTCGGACATCTCGTATGCCCCGCTCGAGTTCTACGGGGCCGGACACGCGATGCAAGGCTTCGACATCGATCTCGCGCGCGCGATCGCGACGAAGATCGGCGAGCCGGTCGAGATCTCGAATCACACCTTCGACGATCTGATTCCGAGCGTCCAGAAGGGCACGTTCGACTTCGCGATCTCCGCGCTCTCCGATACGCGAGCGCGCGAAGCGAAGGTGGACTTCGTGGATTATCTCCTCGCGGGAAGCGGCATGCTCGTGCCCGCCGGCAATCCGCATCACGTCTTCAATCTCGGCGCGCTCTGCGGACTGCGCGTGGACGTGCAGCGCGGCACGTCGCAAGAAGCGGCGATCGTGGATCAATCGAAGCGCTGCACCGCGGTGCATCTCGGGGCGATCCACATCTCGAGCTTCTCGACCGATTCGGACGGGTTCAAGGCCTTTAGCCAAGGCAAATCCGACGTGCACATCACCGACTTTCCGGTGGTCGCCTACCTCGCGAAAAGCAGCGGCGGAAAGTATGAAGTCGCCGGACGTCAGTTCGCCCTCGTGCCCTACGGTATCGCCGTCGCGAAGGGGAACACCGTATTGCGCGCGCGCATCGTGGCCGCGCTCGCGAGCGTGATCGCCGACGGCAGTTACGATGCGCTCCTGAAGAAGTGGGGACTCGAACAGGGAGCGTTGCGCTCGGTCCCGGTCAACGCGGGTACGCTCTTCGAGGGCACGAAGTAGCCTTCGCGAAATCACGGCAAAACGAACGAGGCGACGCAGCATGCGTCGCCTCGTTTTTCGTATCGCGCGCTCGAGCGGGTGCTAGGCGAGCTTCGTTTTGAGAAACTCGATCGAGCGCTGCCACGACAGGTCGGCGAGCACCTTGTCGTAATTGCCGAGGCCGCTGTTTCCGGGTTCGTTCGGATTGTGGAACGCGTGCCTGGCGTCGTAGCGATGGAACTCGTGGGGAACGCCCGCTTCTTTGAAGCGCGCCTCGATCTGATCCACGCGAGCGATCGGAAAGAACTCGTCGTGCGAGGCCCAGTGTCCCTGGAATGGGATCTTGATCGTGCCCGGATCGCCCGCTTCGGGCGGCGGGAAGCCGTAGTAGTCCACGGCCGCGTCGAACTCGGGCACGTACATCGCCGAGAGCATCGTGAGCGCGCCGCCCATGCAGAAGCCGATCACGCCGACCTTCGCGCTGCCGGTCGCTTTCAGATACTGCGCCGCGCCGCGCGCATCTTGATTCGCGGCGTCGCCGAAGTCGAGGCCCTGCATCAGATGATTCGCCTCATCGCCGATCGCCGCGACGCGACCGCGATAGAGATCCGGCACGAGCACGCGAAAACCGGCGGCGGCCAGCGCGTCGGCCGTGTGCTTGATGTGGTCGGTCACGCCCCACCACTCTTCGAGCAGCACCACGCCCGGGCGATTCGCGCCGTCGGCCGGCTGCGTGTAGTAGCCCGGCGCCTTCTGTCCATCCGGACGGGTAAACTCGATCATCTCGCTCAAACCGTTGCTCCTTCCTCAGCATCTTGGCGTTCGAGGTTTTCCATTTTCTCTTGCAGCAGCCATGCGTTGGCGGCGGCGATCTGCTCGGGGCTCGTCGTCGCGTGCAGCCACGCGGCGAGCGCTTCGTCGGTGGCGTGCGTCGCGACGGCTGCGTCGAACTGCTGCGGCGTGATGCCCCAGCGCTCCATCACGCCCTTGTCCATCGGGCACGGATAGATGTAGTCGTGGATCGTTCCGGCGGCCGCGGCGCGTGCTTTGTCGGCGACGCGCGCGAGCCACAACGCGTCGCCGATCGCGGTGCGACCGCGGCGCGGGAATGTCTTTCCATCACGGAAATCGGTAGCCATACGCCCTAGAACGCGCGCGGCGCGAAGGCGGTTGCCGCATCGACGCGAATCCGAGCGCGCGTGGTGAACGACCGCTGGCAAGCCCGTGCCGCCGTCCTCGCGGGCCTCGTGCTCTACATGCTGCTGCCCCCCAAGCTCACCTTCGGGCCGGTGTGGGCCGCGCCGCTGCTCATCGCGCTCTTTCTCGTGCCGCTCGTCGCGCTGCGCCCCACGCGCCACAACGACGGCAAGGTCGCGCGCGTGCTCTCGATCGGGTTGATCGCGGCGCTCAACGTGCTCAACGTCGTCTCGATCGCGCTGCTCGTTGCCGATCTCGTGAACGCCGCGCACGGCGCGCATAAGCCCGTCTCGGCAATCGATCTGCTGCGCAACGGAGCGCTCATCTGGACGACCAATATCGTCGTCTTCGCGCTCTGGTATTGGGAGCTCGACGCCGACGGACCGCTCGGCCGCGCGCGGTATCACTGCGCGATGGACTTCAACGACCCGGATTTTCTCTTTCCGCAGATGCAGATGGATCCCAAGCGTCTCAAGGGCTACGACGGCGCGTGGAAGCCATACTTCATCGACTACCTGTATCTCTCGTTCACCAACGCGCTCGCGGTGAGCCCCACCGATACCTTGCCGCTCTCGCGCTGGGCGAAGATGCTCATGCTGCTCGAATCGCTGATCTCGTTCATCACCGTCGCGCTCATCCTCGCGCGTTCGGTCAACATTCTGAGCTAAGGCAGCGTGTCGCTGAACGCGGTGTAATCCTTCGCGAAGGCGCTCGGCGCGATCTGCATCGGACCGCGAAAGGGCAGATCGAGTTCGGCGATGAGCACGAAGATCGCGCCGATAACCGCGGCGAGGGCGACCGTCATCAGCAGGTGCGCTCGCGGATTGTCCACGCGAAAGAAGTACGCCGATCCGAGCGTCACGATCGAGATGAAGATCATCATCGCCCAAAGGAGGCGCGGCACCGACTCGCTGTTGGCGAAAAGGCGCTGCCTTCGTGCGTCGAGGAATCCGTGGGCGTGCGCGAGCGCGTCGGCCTGCGCCGTCTGCTGCCCGAGCGTCGTCGGTTGATACTGCTGCACCAGCGTCACCGCGCGGATGGCCGCGAGGCGCGTCGCCGCGCTCTCGCGGCCGTCGCGCATGCGGGGCCACTCGTCGCGGATGACGAGCGCGACGTAGTGGCGTAACGCGGCCTGAACCTCCCCGCGAATCGGTTCGGGGAAGATCGCGCTCTCGTGGTAGAGGTCGGCGATATCGCTCGCCTCTTGCGCCACGAACGAGCTCGCGTTGTCGTACTCTTGCCACATCGTCACGACCATGAACGAGAGCATCACCGCGAGCACGGTTCCGAGCGTCGCCATGATCGGTCCGGCGACGTCGTTGTGCGTGATCGCGCGATGGGCGACGCCGCGTCGCACGAGCAGCACGCCGGCGGCGGCGAGGGCGCTCATACCGCCGATGTACACGATCGACGCAAGCCAGATCGGAAGGTCGTAGACCCACGACATCATGCGCTCACCCTTGCGGCACAGGACGCCTTAGCGCCTGCCGCGAAGCGGGTCGCTCGCTGCGGTGCGCGGGTATGATGTAATGGCAGCCTGCGACCTTCCCAAGGTTGATGCGTGGGTTCGATTCCCACTACCCGCTCCAACGCGCGCCGCCCGCTAGCCTCCCGACATCGCGCCGACGATCAGCAACGGCTCCTCACCGCGCGCGATGCGCGTGGGAAGTTCGGCGTCGGTCGCGTCGTGCGAGAGATCGCGCTCGCACGCAAAGTAGCGCACGTACGGCCGTCGGCGTCCCGTCGCCCCGTCGCGGATCGTGCCGCGCAGCATGGGAAAGCGCTCCTCGATCGCCGCGACGACGCGCTCGATCGTGACCGGTTCGTCGAGTTCGAGATGCAGTTCGCCCTCGAAGCGCGCGAGTGCGCGCAGATGCGCCGGAAGCACGACGCGAATCACGGCAGCGTCTGGACTTCCACCGAGAGCACCGCGGGAAGATCGCGCACGATCTCGTGCCACGCGTCGCCGCCGTTCGGCGAGACGTATACCGAGCCGCCGGTCGTGCCGAAGTAGATGCCGCAGGTATCGAGCCGATCCACGGCCATCGCGTCGCGCAGCACGTTCACGTAACAGTTGCGCTCCGGAAGCCCGTTGCCGAGCGCCTCCCACTCGCCGCCGCCGCTGCGGCTGCGATAGACGCGCAGGCGACCGTCGGGCGGAAAGTGGTGCGAGTCGCTCGTGATCGGCACCACGTAGATCGTCTCGGGCTCGTGCGCGTGCACGTCGATCGGAAAGCCGAAATCGGTCGGCAGATTGCCGCTCACTTCGCGCCACGAATCGCCGCCGTCGTCGCTGCGCATCACGTCCCAATGCTTCTGCATGAAGAGCGTGTTCGGTCGCGCCGGATGCATCGCGACGTGGTGCACGCAATGTCCCACCTCGGCATCCTGATCCGGAATCTGCTCGGAGCGCAGCCCTTTGTTGATCGGCGTCCACGTCGCGCCGCCGTCGTCGGTGCGAAACGCCCCGGCGGCCGAGATCGCAACGTACATGCGCTGTGCGTTCGAGGGGTCGAGAATGATCGTGTGCAGGCACATGCCGCCCGCGCCGGGCTGCCACGTATTGCCCGTGCTGTGCGTGCGCAGGCCCGATCGCTCGCTCCAGGTGGCCCCGCCGTCGGTGGAGAGGAAGAGCGCGGCGTCTTCAACGCCCGCATAGACGGTCTCGGCGTCGTCGAGCGAGGGTTCGAGGTGCCACACGCGCGCGAATTGCCACGGGTGCGGCGTGCCGTCGTACCACTGATGCGTGCCCGGAACGCCGTCGTAGGCGAAGCCGTTGCCGACCGTGCTCCACGTCGCGCCCCCGTCGTCGGAGCGCTGCATGACCTGGCCGAACCAGGCGCTCGTCTGTGACGCATAGATGCGCTCGGGATTCACCGGCGAGCCTTTGACGTGGTAGATCTCCCAGCCCGGAAAGTGCGGGCCGTCAATCCTCCAGTCGCGGCGCGAGCCGTCGGAGGTGAGGATGAACGCGCCCTTGCGCGTGCCGACCAAGACGCGAACGCTACTCATGTCGCAGCCTTCGTGCAGGCGCCGCGCGCTTCCCATCGCTCGAAGCCTTCGGCGAAAGGAGCGCGAGGCCCCAAGGCCCAATCCGAGGGTCGCGGTGACTGGGTGCAACCAAATCGCGGAGGGCAAGCGTTTGAGGCGCGGACAGCTTGCCGGCAAACGGCGACGTAGCCAAGTGGTAAGGCAGGGCTCTGCAAAAGCCCCATTCGGCAGTTCGAATCTGCCCGTCGCCTCCAAGCTCTTTCTCGAACGATGCGCGTAGCAGTCGTCGGCGCGGGAGCGATCGGTGGTTTTCTGGCCGCCGCGCTCGCCCATCATGGAATTGACGTAGCGGTCGTCGCGCGCGGCCCGCACCTCGAGGCGATCCGCCGCGAGGGCATCGCCCTCGTCGCGAGCGATCTCGGCCCATTCCGCGCGCGGGTTGCCGCGAGCGACGACCTGCGCGATCTCGGCGCGTTCGACGCCGTCCTCCTCACTTTCAAGGCGCATCAATGGCCGGCGTTGCTCGAGCAACTGGCGCCGTTGGCGCATAGCCGCACGCGCATTGTGACGCTGCAAAACGGTCTGCCGTTTTGGTTCGTGCGCACGCCGCCGCTGCAGAGCGTCGATCCCGGTGGGCGCATCGGTGCGCTCTTCGACGACCGTCAAACCATCGGCGGCGTCGTGCACGTCTCCGGGCACATCGTGAGCCCCGGCGTCATCCACCAAAGCGGCGGCACTCGCTACGTGCTGGGTGCGCCCGACGGTGCACCCGATGCGGGCATCGAGGCGCTGGCGGCCAAGATGCGCGCCGCCGGATTGCAGGCCGAACTCGATCAAAACGTGCGCGAGACCGTGTGGCTGAAGCTCGTGAACAACGTCGGACTCAACACCGTGAGCACGCTGCGGGAGCGTACGATCCACGCGATGCTCGTCGATCCGACGACGCGGAGCGAGGTGCGCGAACTCATGCTCGAAGCGCTTGCCGTCGGTCGCGCGCTCGGCGTCGTCCGCGAGGTTGACGTGGAGGCGCGTATCGCCTACGCCGAACGTCTCGGCGATGTTCGCACGTCGATGCTGCAGGATGCGCAGGCGGGACGCCCGCTCGAACTCGAGCCGATCGCGGGCGCCGTCGTCGAACTCGGCGAGCGCCTGGGCGTTCGCGTCGCGCATTTGAAACGCGTGTGCGCGACGCTGCGCGCACGATACGGTAGCCGCGCGTGAGTGCGATCGGCGAACTCGCGGGCGTCGGACCGAAGAGCGCGGTGCTCTTTCGCGAACTCGGCATCGCGACCGCGCGCGACCTTTTGGACTATCTGCCGTTCCGCTACGACGACCTGCGCTTCCCCACGCCGTCGTCGCGCCTGGGAAGCACGGGCGGCGCCGAAGAGAACGCCGTCGGTGTCGTCGAGCACGTCAAGGAGCGTCGGGCGCGCGGCCTCGAGATCGTCGAACTGCGGCTGCGCGACGATGACGGATCCTTCGTCGCCAAATGGATCGGGCGAAATCGCTACGTCGTCGGACGCTTTCGCGCGGGCATGCGCCTCTTCGTGCGCGGACGCGTCGAACGTTCGCTCGCGGGCCCCGTCGTCAACGTCGCGCACTACGCACAACTCGGCGAAGACGAGACGTACCACGGCGAGATGGTGCCCATCTATCGCGCGAGCAAGGATCTCACGACCCGCAAGATCGCGGCGGTCGTCGAAAAGAATCTTCCCACGTTGCTCGCGTTAGCCGGCGAGGACCCGTTGCCGTCGAGCGTGCGCGAGCGCAAAGGCTACCCGACGCTTCGCGATGCCTATCGCGCGGTGCACGCGCCGCGCACCCCGGAAGAGGCGCAACGCGCGCGCGAGCGCTTCGTCTTCGGCGAATTTCTCGGCCTCGCGACGGCGGCGCAGTTGCGGCGTGCCGAGCGCGAGCGCGCGCACGACGCGCGAGCGCTCGTCGTGCCGCCGACGCTGCTCGACGAACTGCAAGCGGCGTTACCCTATCCGCTCACGGGCGCGCAGCGCCGCGTGATCGAGGAGATCTGGCGCGACATGACCCGCGCGGTGCCGATGAATCGCCTGTTGCAGGGTGACGTCGGCAGCGGAAAGACGCTCGTCGCGGCGGCCGCGGTGCTGCTCTGCGCGCGCAACGGCGTGCAGTCGGCGCTGATGACGCCGACGGAGATCCTCGCCGCGCAGCATGCGAGCAAACTCGCGCCGTTGCTCATGCCCTTCGGGATCGCGGTCGAAGCGGTGTTCGGAAGTCAGAGCGCGCGCTCGCGCGCGTCCGCCCTCGACCGGCTCGCGAGCGGCGAGGCCGCCGTCGCGGTGGGAACCCACGCGCTGCTGACCGAGGGCGTCGAGTTCGCGCGCTTGAGCCTCGCGATCATCGACGAGCAGCATCGTTTCGGCGTCGAGCAGCGCGCGCGGCTGCGCGCCAAAGGCGGGGCGCCGCACACGCTGCACATGACGGCGACGCCGATTCCGCGCACGCTCGCGCAATCGGTCTATGCCGACCTCGATCTCTCGGTGATCGACGAACTCCCTCCGGGGCGCACGCCGATCGAGACGTTCGCCGTGCGCACGAGCCGTCTGCCGCGGGTGTACGAATTCGTGCGCGAAAACGTCGCGCTCGGCCATCAGGTCTACGTCGTCGCGCCCGCGATCGACGAAGACTCCGATCTCACGAGCGTCGTCGCCGAAGCCGAACGCCTCAAGAACGAGGTCTTGCCGGATTTGCGCATCGGCCTCTTACACGGTCGCTTGAACGCGCGCGAAAAGGACGACGTGATGGGGCGTTTCGCGCGCGGCGAGATCGACGTGCTGCTCGCGACCACCGTCGTGGAGGTCGGCGTGGACGTGCCGAACGCGAGCGTGATGGTCATCCTCGACGCCCAGCGCTACGGGCTCGCGCAACTGCATCAGCTGCGCGGCCGCGTCGGGCGCGGCGCGGCAAAATCGTTCTGCGTGCTCGTCTATCCCGACGACAAAGGCGAGACGGAGCGCCTCAATATCCTGACCGATTCGACCGACGGCTTTCGCATCGCCGAGGAAGATCTGCGCATTCGCGGCGCGGGCGAATTCGCGGGTACGGCCCAATCGGGCGCGGCCGAGCTGTGGATTGCCGACCTCGTGCGCGACATCGACGTCTACCGTGAAGCCAAAGCCGAGGCCGAGCGCATCGTCGCCGCCGACCCCGAATTGCGCGCGCCCGAGCACGCGGGCCTGCGCGAGATGCTCGCGCGCGCACCCTCGACTCGCGCGCTCGTCCTTTCGTCGTAGCGCGCCGCTCCGCGCCGCTCGACGCCTGAAGGGAGGCTCGGACGCACGCGAAACTCCAACGCGAATCATTCGCCCGAGGAGTCTCCATGCGTGTCCTTCGCCTTTCGATGAAGTGCGTCATCGCCGTCATGCTCTTGCTCGTTGCGGCATACGCCCCGGCGCGCGCATCCTCGGGCGCGGTCTCCGTGACGCGCGCGACGCTCTCGAACGGTCTGCAAGTCGTCGTCGTGCACGATCCGCTCGCCCCGGTCGTGACCGCGGTGTTGAACTATCGAGTCGGTTCGAACGAGCAGCGATATCCGGGCCAGGCGCACGCGCTCGAACACATGATGTTCCGCGGCAGCGCGAGCCTTTCGGAGTCGCAGCTCGCCGACATCAGCGAACTGCTCGGCGGGGATAGCGACGCCGACACGCAGGCGGAGATCACGCAGTACTTTTTCTCGGCGCCCTCGCAGTATCTCGATCTCGTCCTGCGCATGGAAGCCTCGCGCATGCGTGGCGCATTCCTCTCGCAGAAAGATTGGAACATCGAGAAGGGCGCGATCACGCAAGAGGTGACGCAGGATCAGAGCAACTGGGTCTGGCGTTTGCTCGACCACGTCAGCACCGCGCTCTATGCCGGAACGCCGTATCAAAAGGACGGACTCGGCAACGTGCAGACGTTCGCGCACGTCATCGACCACGCGAACCTCGCCGCGTTCTATAATACCTGGTACCATCCGAATAACGCCGTGTACGTGATCGCGGGCAACGTCGACGGCGCCTCGACGATCGCGCTCGTGAAGAAGTATTTCGGCGCTTTCAAACGTGCGCCGCTTCCGAAGCGGCCGGCGGTCACGTTCAAACCGGTCACCAAGCACGCCGTGACGATCGATAGCGATCTCCCCGTGGACATCGACTCGGTCGCGTTCCGTCTGCCCGGCTGGCAGAGCAAAGATTACGCCGCATCGACGATCCTCACGAGCGTGCTGAACAGCCCCCGCTCGAAGCTCTACGATCTGGTCGTCTCGGGCAAGTTGCTCCAGGTGCAGGTCGCTCCGCTCGAGGCGCATCCGCTCGCGTCGGGCACGTTGCTGCTCGGCGTCACGCCGATCGGTGCCGACTCCAAGGCGGCGATCGCGGCAATGCAGTCGGTCATCGAGGAGTATAAGAAGACCGGCGTCCCGGCCGACCTCGTCGACGTCGCGAAGCGTCGTGCGATCGCCGAGGACGCCTTTAAGGCCAACTCGATCCAGCAACTCGCCTTCGCGTGGAGCGACGCGGTTGCGGCGAAGGGACTCTCGTCGCCCGACGCGGAGATCGCCGCGTTGCGCGCCGTGACCGTGAACGACGTAAACCGCGTGCTGCGCACCTACTTCACCTTCGACCGCGCGCTCACGGTTTACGCGGTGCCGAAGAAGGGCGGCGCGGCGCAGAGTCACGAGCAGCCGGTCGCCAAGGAGAGCAACAAGCTCACGATCCAGCATCACGATCCGCTCCCGGCGTGGGCGATCGCGGCATTCAAGCAGACGCGCGTTCCGGCCAAGACGATCTCGCCCGTGGACATGACGCTCGCGAACGGGATGCGCGTGATCGTCGTGCCGGAGCACGTTTCCGATACCGTTGCCGTGGTCGGCAACATCGCGACGAACGAAGCGATGGAGGCGTCGAAGAACGTGCAGGGCGTCGCCGACATGGCTTCGGCGCTCTTCCAATACGGCACCACCACCTACGATCGCGTCGCGTTCCAAACGCAGCTCGACGACATTGCGGCCAACGTTTCGGCCGGTACCGCGTTCTCGATGTCGTCGCTCGCGAGCGATTTCGACCGCGGCGTGCAACTGCTCGCCGACGACGAACTGCACCCCGCGTTCCCCGCGCAGAACTTTGCCGTCGTCAAAGCGCAGAACGTCGCCTCGATGCCCGGCGTGATCGCGTCTCCCGATTACAAACTCGGCATCGCGCTCAACGCCGCGCTCTACCCTGCCGGCGATCCGAGCCGGATCGTGCCGACGCTCGCGTCGGTGGGTTCCATTACCCTCGACGACGTGAAGAAGTGGTACGCGACGGCGTATCGCCCCGACATGACGACGGTCGTCGTGATCGGCGACGTCACGCCCGAGCGCGTCAAAGCGACCTTCGAGAAATACTTCGGCGCGTGGACCGCGACGGGGCCAAAGCCCGACGTCGCGCTGCCGGCGGTGCCGAACAACAAACCTGCCGACGTGGTCGTGCCCGATCCGACGCGCGTGCAGTCGCAGGTCGAGTACACGCAGACCAACGCCCTCACCCGCGACAATCCGGACTGGGCCGCGCTCGCGGTCGCGAATGCCGCCTTCGGTTCCGGCGGCAGCTCGATTCTGTTCCACGACGTGCGCGATCTGCACGGTCTGGTGTACGGCATCGGCAGCAACTTCGACGCGGGCAAGAACCGGGGGAGCTTCGGGTTGTACTTCGCGTCGGATCCCGCGAAGATCGACGCCGCGCAGAGCCTCGCCTTCGCGGACCTGAAGGCGCTGATGACGCACGGCATGACGCCCGATGATCTGGCGCGCGGCAAGGCGATGCTGGTCTCGCGCATTCCGCTGCGCCAGGAGAGCTTCGGCGGCATCGCCGGGCAACTGATCGGCTACGCGCAGCTCGGCCTCCCGCTCGATCACTACGTGACCGAGGCGAAGGCCGAGGTCGAGACGACGAACCATGCGATCGTTTCGGCGCTGCAGAAGTGGGTTCGGCCGGCCGATTTCGTCCGGGTGATCTTGGGGCCCGCTCCGAAGTAGGGGCCCCGTGATCGGCATCGGCTTCGACATAGACCACACCCTGTGCGTCGATAACAAGCTCGAGCGCGTCGCCTTGCTCCATCTCCTCGACCGCCTCGTCGCCGACGGCGGCCATGCGCTCGGGAGCTTGCATGAGGAGACGGCGGCGATCGACGAGCTCCTGGTGTTCCAGCGTGCCGGCGGGTGCGGGATCGACGACGCGGTGCGCTCGTTCGTGCGCGAGCGCGGGGTCAATCCGAGCGGCGAGTACGTCGAGGGCTTTCGCCGCATGTGCCTGCAGATGGCGGAGAGCTTCGTCGTCCCCGATCCAGGCGCGAAGGCGACCCTCGACGCGCTCCACGCCCGCGGGGCGCGCGTCGGCGTGCTGAGCAACGGATGGAATCCGCTCCAAACCGCGAAAGCGCGTCGCTGCGGTTTCTCCGGACGGGTAATCGCGAGCGGCGACGTGGGGGTGCAGAAGCCCGATCCCGGCGCCTTCGCGGCGCTCTGCACGGAGCTTGGGCTCGAACCCGCGCAGTGCTTCTACGTCGGCGACGACCCCGCCGCCGACGTGATGGGGGCGATGCGCGCGGGCCTACGCGCGGTCTGGCTCGATAACGAGGGGAAAGCGTATCCCTCGGACCTGCCGCCGCCGCACCATGTCATCCATTCGCTGCGCGAGATCGCCGATCTCGTGCCGCCGGTCGTCGCGCGATGAGCCCCAAGATTACGGGCGGCGCGCTCGGGAGCCGTAAGTTGAAGTCACCTAAGGGCACGAACGTGCGCCCGACGCCGGGTCGCGTCAAAGAGTCGCTCTTCTCGATCCTCATGCACCGCATCGACGGCGCGGCGGTGCTCGATCTCTTCGCGGGCACCGGCGCGATCGGTTTCGAGGCCGCGTCGCGCGGCGCGTCGCGTGTGGTCAGCGTCGAAGCGCATCGCGAGACCGCACACGCGATCGAAGAAGCGGTGAATGCGCTCGGGCTCGCGGATCGGGTCACGGTGGTCGCCGCACCCGCCGAGCGCGCGCTCTACCGGATCGAGGGGCCGTTCGACATCGTCTACATGGACCCGCCGTACGCGAACGAGGTGCCGTTGCAGCTCTTTCGCCTGCTGCGCGAGCGCGCGCTCCTCGCACCCGATGCGCTCGTGATCTACGAGCACGCCGCAAAGCGAATTCTCCCCGACGTACCGGGGTATCGCTCCACGCGCGAAGAAGTCTACGGCGATGTTGCGTTGGCGTTCTTCACGCCCGAAGGCTCGTGACTAGCGGCGTGCGTCCGGAGGGTACGCGTGCCATCTATCCCGGATCGTTCGACCCGCTCACGAACGGTCACTTAGACGTCATCGAACGCGCCGCCGGCGTCTTCGCTGAGTTGATCGTCGCGATCGTCGTCAATCCGCAAAAGCGCAATCCGATGTTCACGCTCGACGAGCGCGAAAAGATGCTCGCGCGCTGCGTCGCGCACCTTCCCAACGTTCGCGTGCAGCACTTTCGCGGTCTGCTCGCCGACTACGTCACCAAGACCGACGTCGACGTGATCGTCAAGGGCCTGCGCGTGGTCTCGGATTTCGAGAGCGAGATGTCCACCGCGCTGATGAATCGCTCGCTCTCCAACGTGGATACCCTCTTTCTCATGTCCGACGCCAAGTACTCGTTCGTCAGCTCGAGTCTGGTGAAGGAAGTCTTCTTTCTGGGCGGCGACGTCGCGCCGTTCGTTCCAGCCCCGGTGCTCGAGGTGATGACCTCGAAACGCTCTGCTCTCAAAGGTTCGTAACGGAGGTAGCTCATGTCGGTCGATCGCGTGTTGGATAAGCTCGAGGCCTACGTTCGCGAGGGAACGTGGCTCCCCGCCGGGTACCGCGTGCTCTCTGAAGAGCGCTTGCTCGAATTCGTCGAGAAGATTCGCTCGACGCTCCCCGAGGAAGTCGGTCGCGCGAAGATCATCGCGAAGGATCAGGATCGCGTGCTGCGCGCCGCGCAAGAGAAGGCGCAGGCGATCGTCGAGCAAGCCGCCACGGTGCACGAAGAACTCGTGGATACGAGCGAGATCGTGCAGCGCGCGCGCACGACCGCCGAACGCGTGCTGCAAGATGCCGAGGAGCGTGCGCGCAAAGTGCGCGCCGGAGCGGACGAGTATGCCGCAGCCGTGCTCGCCGAGATGGAATCGCGCCTGTCGAGCGCGCTCGGCTCGGTGCAGAAAGGACGCGCCGCGCTCACGAACATGCCGCGTCCGGCGGCTGCTTTCGCGAGCGCGCCGCTCGCCGATGCCGCGGCGAAGAGTAAACGCGCGGCGTTCGACCTGCAGGCTTCCGACGAAACCGCCGCCCTCGAATCGGTCGCGGTCGAGAGCTAGTATCCATCGCGGAGCGGGGGCTCGCCTCGTTAGGGCGAGCCTTCGCCCGGGTATGCTGGCGATCATGAAACGCATACTCGGACTCTTCGCATTCGTGCTTCTGGCATCGGCGCCGGCGCTCGCAGGCTACGGCTCCATCGGCGGACGCATCGTCGACGATGCCGGCCGACCGCTCGCGAACGTACCGGTCGCGATCTTTGCGCTCCCGCTTCATCAAGGCGAGATCGCCGCTTCGAGCCTCACCACCAATCGCAATGGATACTTTTCGAAAGTCGGGGTCAACGCCGGTCGCTACCTCGTGCGCGCGGACGTCGACGGCAATGCCGTCGCGTGCGCGGTCGATGACGTGAACGGCGGCTGGAACACGCACCTCGTCCTTCGCGTGCACGGAAGCGACGTCGCATGTCGCGGTCCTCGCGCACACGCCGCGTCGGTGAACTCCTCCATCACCGCCGACGAGTACATCCTTCACTAACGTTGCCCGTACAAACGCGATGAGGGCGGCGCCAATGGCGCCGCCCTCGTCGCGTGCTCGAGAGCGTCGTTAATTGCGGCTCGGGAAGATGCCCTGCAGCGCGATGATGAAGTTTAGCGCGAGGTAGGGCTGCATGTTGCTGAACGGTTGGTTACCACCCGTCATCGAGATGGACGTCGGCGCCATGTTCACGTTCGGAGCCTGGTTCGTGTACATCTTATCGGCGGTGGACGCGCCGATGACGTGCGCCGGTCCGGGGAACTCGTTGCCGCTTGCCTGTTGATTGCCCATCAGGAGATGGTTGTGCTGGGGCAAATTGGGCGTCAGCAGCGTCGTCGTTTCGGTGCCGCTCGCTTCGCCCAAGACGTAGGCCGAAAGTCCCGGTGCTTGGCCCTGCTGAATCGGAACGCGACCGCGCAGATCCGGCAGCGCGAACGTTTGCACGCCGTTTCCGCCGTACGTCGTTCCGAGAATCGAGAAGAGCGCGGCGTTCTGGGCGATCGGGAGCAGTTGTCCCCAGCAGAGCGCCCAGCCTCGCGGTGCGAAGTTTCCGGCAAAGAGCACGATCGAGCCGATATACGGTTGATCCATGAAATACGATCCTCCAATAGCGAAAGATGCAGCGCTCCTTGCATCTCCGCGAGGATCACGCCCACACCCCGAAGCGACCTTTCGAGTAGTCGAGGAGAATTCCTCAGGTACGCGTTCGCAGGCGTTCGAGTGCGGCGTGTAATGGCGCGAGATGCTGCTCGACGAAGGCGATCACGTCGGGAGCGGCGGCCGCGCGTTTCGCCGCACGATCGTCCTCGAACGGTGCTCCGGGGTGCTTTGCGTGGAACGCACGCACGCCGTGCATCGCGCGCAGCTGATCGTCGTCCGGAACGATGCCGAATGCGGGCGCCATGCGTTCGATGACCGACGATACCAGCGCATCGTAATTGATGAGCTGCTCGGCGCGCGGAGCGCGCGCGATCACCGCCGCATCGATCGCGGCGATCACTGCCGCGCATCGTTCCGGATGGGAGAGACGCACGGCTTCGGTCACGGGCATGCCGAGCGCCGCCGGTGCGTTTGCCGCCGACATCATGTAACTCTGCGTCATCATATGCGAGATCAGCACCTCGAGCGGATCGCGATACACGAAGAACCAGGGTACGTTCGGAAACGCGCGTTCGAAGAGCGCGATACGGCGCGCGTGCCACGCGTCGAGCTTGATCGCGAAGCGTGCGCCGGGCGGTGCGTGAACGCCGAGCGCGCGAGCGGTCGCGCGCAAGAGCGACGCGCGCCGAACCTCGTCGAGTGCATCCGCGGGCAGCGTCACGACGTCGTTGAGCGGGCCGGGTTCGCTCAACACGAACGCTCCGGGATGCGCGGCGAGCATCTGCGCGGCCAGTGTCGAGCCGCAGCGCGAGAGATGGAAGATCAGCCCGTCGGGTGCGGCGCCCCGTGCGGCGACGGCGTCGAGTTCCGCGACGCCGGTGCGCCGTCGAAAGATCAGGTTGAACGGATGGCGCGCGCAACGCCCGAGCGTGTCGGAGAAGAAGCGATCGTCCTGCAGGCGATACCGGCCGAGATAGAACCAGTCGACCGTAATATCGCGCGCCTCGTCGAGCGCGATGCGGAACGGAAACCAGCCCTCGAACGAGGCCGCGTTCATGGGCTCCACGTCGCGAGCCACGCGCTGCGCCCGTCGTGATAGGCGCTCCACAGCTCGTCGGAGTTGACGACGAGGCCGCGTTCGCGCGCGAGCGCGACGATGCGTCCGATCGTTTCCGTCGCATCGGTCGATGCGAACAGATCGTCGCAGAGCGCGCGGTCGTCGAGCACGAGCGCGCGCAGCGTTTCTAGGTCACCCGCCATGCTCCGCATCATTGGTCGCCGCCGCGAGCATCTCTTGCAAGCGCGCGTCGAGCCGCACGTCGAGCACGAGGTGGATGCGCTCGGTACTCCCGCCGTTGGTGACGGCGTGCGGCTTGGAGACGTCGAGGTACCAACACTCGCCCGCGCGCATTGGCACCGGTTGGCCGTCCAGCGAGAAACGCACGTGCGCGTTGGTGCGCACGACGACGTGCAAGCGCACCTCGCCGACGTCGAGCCCGAGATCGTAGTCGCGATGCTCGCGAATGTGGGCTCCCGGCGCGAGTCGCAATAAGCGCGCCGACGTAATCGGTGCCTCGAACGACGCGAGGGCGGCTCGAATCGCGGGCGTGCGCTCGAGCACCGCGGTGTCGGCGATCGGCGCGTTCGAAAAGAAGTCGGGGTCGAGACGCTGCGCTCCGGCGGTCGAACGCAGCGCGATGCCGCTCCACTCGCCGCTGTAGGTTCCGGTGTTGAAGTGCGCCTGCCAGGTGTCGGCGAGCCCATCGGCCTCGCGCGCGAGCGCCGCTGCATCGAAGCGCATCGGCAGCCGAAGCGCCGCCTTCATCGCGGCGTGATCCGCACCACGCAAGCGTGCGCGCCGGGATCGGTCTCGATGGCGATGCGCTCGACGTTCTCCGCGGCGAGCGTCTCACCGGCCGCGCAGGCGAGCCCGTCGGCGCGCACGGCGCCGTCGAGTGCGTAGATGAAGACCAACTCGTCGTCGTCCACGAGAAAGATGCTGCGCCCCGTGACGATCTCGACGTCGTGCGCGGCGTGCGCGCGCGCGGTCATCACGTTGAGATCGTGCGCGGGTCCGCCGTGCACGCGGCACGATGCGGTGGCTTCACCGGCAAACGACAGCGGGGCATGAGGCGCGAGGAGATGCGACTCGCCGTCGATGGTGAGTTCGATCGTCCCGTCGAGCGCGACGATCGTGCGGTCGTATCCGGCGTAATCGGAGAAGGGACCATCGCGCTCGATCGTCGCAACCGAGAGCCGCCACAGCGGAGGCACCCCCACCTCCGCCGCAATCTCACGCGTAACCCCGCCCCCATTCTTCCAACCACTCTCCCGATAGCGATCCGAAGTGAGATGCTCGATCATAGCTTCACCGTGCACGCGCGACGCGCGCAGCGCGTCGCGACGACTTTAGCTAGCAAAGCTTCAGCTTTGCTAGATAAAGTCAGACTGGCGGCGCCTGGACGTTATGGGCGAAGGCTTCGAGGCGTTGGCGATCGATCGCCTTGACGCGTCCGCGATCGAGTTCGACCGCTCCCGCGTTCTTCAAGCGGAGCAGCGCGCGTGCGGCCATGTCGCGCACGGTGCCGGCGGCGGCGGCGATCTGCGCCTGCGAGAGATTCTCGACGCCCGGCAGGCCGCGGGTCATGCCAACCGACGCGCGCGCATAGCCGAGCAAGAACTTCGCGACGCGCTGCAGCACGTGCGCGAATGCGAGATCGGCGATCGTGTCGATCGAACGTCGCCGCGCCTGCGAACTCGCGATCAAGAAGCCGAGCGCGAGCTCCGCGTCGTTGCGAATTGCATGCATCACGGCTTCGCTCGGAAGCGTGACGATCGTCGCGTCGGTCAGGGCCTCGGCGCGCGTGGTCGCGCCGCCGCCGTCAAAGCTGCCGCTCTCGTTGAGCGTGTCGTGCGTCAAGCGCTCGCCGATCGTGTGCGTCTTGCCGTCGGGCGAGAGCAGCGTGTAGATCACCTTGCCGGTCTTCACGATGCCGAGGTACGGCCACATCTCGCCTTCGTCGAAGATCGTGTCGCCGGATTTGTACGAGCGCTCGCTCATCTGTCCGGCGAGCTCCTTGATCGTCGCGGCTTTCGCGGCCGTGAACTGCGCGACGTGCGCGAGAAAGCCCTCGCCGTCGGCGTGTTCGTCGATGCGTTCGAGGCGTACGGTCCAGCGGCTGCCGCCGAGGTTGCGCGCATCCCAGCTAAAGCGGCCGGGACGCAGTTGCGTCATCTCGTTGCGAAGCGCGCGCGGGTCGCTCTCTTCGTTGATTTCAAGCGCTCCACCGATCTGGAGCTTGTCGAACTGTTCGAGGATCTGCTCGGTCTTGCTCGCAGGCGAGAGCGACCGGGCATCGAGCGTGATGGCGGCGGAGCGATTAATTGGCATGACCCGCGTTGCTTATGGATGGCGGCGATTTTTCCTCGGTGCCGGACCCGGAGCCCCCGATGGGGAATAGCAGGCGCCCATGAGTACCCCCATCAGCGACAACGATATCGTCATCATCGCCGGCGCCCGCACGCCGTTCGGCAACTTCGGCGGCGTCCTCGCCGACCTCACCGCGACCGACCTCGGCGTTGCGGCGGCCGAGGCGGCCATCGCGCGCAGCGGCGTCCCGAAAGAGCGCATCGACGAAGTGGTCTTCGGCAACGTGATCCAGTCGAGTGCCGACGCCATCTATCTCGCGCGCCACATCGGTCTGCGCGTCGGCATTCCGGTCGGCGTCCCGGCGTTGACCCTCAACCGGCTCTGCGGCTCCGGCCTCCAGGCCATTCTGAGCGCGGCGCAGACCCTCGCGCTCGGCCACGCGACCTACGCGCTCGCCGGCGGCGCCGAGAACATGAGCCAAGTGCCGCACGTCGTGCGCGGCGCCCGCAAGGGGCTCCACCTCGGTGCGAACATCCCCTTCGAGGATGCGCTGTGGACCGCGCTCACCGACTCGTACAGCAAGACCCCGATGGCCGTGACCGCCGAGAACCTCGCCAAGAAGTACGCGGTCTCGCGCGCGGAGTGCGATGAGTTCGCCCTGGCCAGCCAAGAGCGCGCGCTCGAGTCGCAGCGCAGCGGCTACTTCGCCGACGAGATCGTCGCGGTGAAGGTTCCGGGACCGAAGGGTACCGAGACGCTCGTCGAGACCGACGAAGGCCCGCGTGCCGGTCTCTCGCTCGAAAGGCTCGGCAAGCTCCCGGCGCGCTTCGTGAAAGACGGCGTCGTGACGCCCGGAAACGCGAGCGGTATCACCGACGGTGCGGCGGCGGTCGTGCTGACGACGGTGAAGCAGGCAAAGGCCGACGGCCTCACCTGGATCGGTCGTCTGATCGGCTCGAGCGTCGTCGGTGTGGATCCCGAGATCATGGGCATCGGCCCCGCGGTCGCGATTCCGAAGGCGCTGCAACGCGCGGGCATCGCGGCGAAAGATCTCGCCGTCATGGAGATCAACGAGGCCTTCGCGCCGCAGGTCCTCGCCTGCATCAAGGACATGCAGCAGAGCCATGCGGCCGACGGCGTGCGCTTGAATCCGCACGGCGGCGCGATCTCGCTCGGTCACCCGCTCGGCGCGTCGGGCGCGCGCATCGCGCTCACCGCGCTCAACGACCTGCGCCATCTCGGAGGCGGCTACGGCGTGGCGTCGGCCTGCATCGGCGGCGGTCAAGGGATCGCAGCCGTCTTCGCGGCGGAGTAATGGACGAGACGCAGCGGCGGCCGTGGTTCACGCCCGGCCGCCTGCTCGACCTCGCGGCGGTCGCGGTCATCGCGTTCGTCGTGTGGAAGATCTTCATCGCGCCGCGCTCGTTCAAGGCGCCCGACGCCTACCCCGCGCCGCACGTCGCCTACGCGCGCCTCGACGGCGGCACGTTCCACGTCGCCGACGCGCGCGGCAAGGTGCTCTTTCTCGACTTCTTCGCGTCGTGGTGCGAGCCGTGCCGCTTGGAACTGCCGATGGTCGAACACTACGCACGCACGCATCCGAACGTCGAAGTGGTGCCGGTCGATGTGGGCGAGCCGCGCATCGTCGCCGAGAGCTTCGCCAAGCGCTTCCATCTGCGCAACGTCGCGCTCGATCCGACGAGCAGTGCGCAGGGATTTTTTCAGATCCAGGGTTTTCCGACGATCGTCGTGGTGGACCCGAAGGGCAGCATTCGCGCGACGTGGTCGGGCTTCAACCCCGCGATCGACCTCGCGATGACGCACGCCGCGAACGCGCTCGGGGGCGCGAACTGACCGCGAGCTCTAGTGCGCCTGGAAGAGCGTGAGCAGCAACTGCGCCGTGTGCTGCAGCGGCGCCGAGATCTCGGGAAAGCCGAACGTGAGGAGCGCACCCGACGTGAGCCCCGCGCCGAAGGCATCGCGCAGTAGAAAATTCCGGCCCGCCGCCAGCCGCTCTTCGAATCGCACGTCGCGGCGGCGTTCGAAGTTCGGGTCGAGATTGTCGAAGCACGTATTCCACTCGCGTTCGTTCGCGACGACGAGGTAGGAGATGCGAAAGGGCAGCGGACGGCGATGCTCGTCCGCGTGCGCGGGGCCGAAGAGCAGCGCGGCGTAGAGGCCGTGCCCGCTTGCGTCGAGATGGTCGTAGAGGCCGAAACCGCGCTCGACGATTGCGCGATTGGCGCGTTGATCTTTCGGCGGTCGAGCGATGTAACGATCGGGAAGATAGACGAGGACTGCGGTCGGAGAGTCGAATTCGAGTTCCTCGTCACGCGGTGGTACGAACATCGGCGTGTCGGCCGAGACGCGCTGAAGCGGAAAGCGGCGTGTGCTGCCGAGTCGAACGTGCGGCTTCGTCGCGCCTGCGTCGGCAAATCGAAGTCTCGCGTCGCTGCGCGGGACGCCGGGAACCTCCGAGCGGGAGTCCGGGGAGGCCACGTTCTCAACGATGATATCGGTGCTGGACTCGAGCGTGCACGCGTCAACGAAAGCCTCGCGCTCGCTCGACGTGACGTCAACGACATGCGTGATCACCCGACGGACCCGGTAAGACACGAGGGAATCTTCGGCGAGCTTCAGCTCTTTCCCCAGAACGTGAAGATGCTGACGGCGACCGCGCCCATCGCGGCGACGGTGGCCCATCCCCAGGCGCGCGCGAGCGGCGAACTGCGCCACTCGCCCATGACCCGTGCGTCGCTTGCGATCCGCACGATCACCGCGAGCAGCGGCACCGCGACGATACCGTTGAGTACGGCCGACCAGAAGAGCGCGCGAATCGGATCCACGTGCAGAAACTCCATCGCCATCGCAATCACGGTGCCCATGACGAGCACGGCGTAGAATCCCGGCGCACGGTCGGGCCGCAGGTCGAGCCCGCGCCGCCAATGGAGGCTCTCCGCCGCGACGTAGGCCGATGATCCGACCAGCGCCGGAATCGCGAGCAGGCCGGTCGCGACCATGCCGAGCGTGAAGAGCAGATAGGCGAAGTTTCCCGCGAGCGGTTGGAGCGCGCGCGCCGCATCCTGCGCGCTCCGAATGTGCGTCTGGCCGCTTGCGTTGAGCGTGGCCGCCGTGGTCACGATGATGAAGAGCGCGACCAGATTCGAGAAGATCATGCCGAGGTTCGCGTCGAGATGCGCGTCGGCGATCTCTTGGCGCGTCGCGCCTTCGCGCTGCGCAAGCGTGGTGCGTCCCATCGCACGCTCTTCCTCGACCTCGAGCGCCGCCTGCCAGAAGAAAAGGTATGGGGTGATCGTCGTGCCGAGCACGGCCATCAGCGTGGTGAGCCACGCCGCGTTCACGCGTATCTCCGGAACGACGAGGTGCCGCAGCACGTCGAGCCAGCGCACGTGCACCACGAACGCGGTCACCACGTAGGCGAAGAGCGCGAGCGCGAGCCATTTGACCACGCGCGCGATCGTGCGATACGACGAAGCCATCTGCAGCGCCGCAAGTCCGATGCCGAAGGCAAGCACCCACGCCCATTCGGGAACGTGCGAGACCATCTGCGCCGATGCGCCCATGCCCTCGAGATCGGCGCCGGCGTTGATCGTGTTCGCAACGATGACGGCGAGCGCGAGCGGGTAGAGCAGCCACGACGGCAGATACGCACGCATCGTTCGGGCGAGCCCGTCGCCCGTCACCATCCCGATCCGCGCGCACATGCCCTGCACCACCGCCATCATCGGCGTCGTGACGAGCAGCACCCAGAGCATCGAGAAGCCGGTCGACGCGCCCGCGACCGAATAGGTGGAGATGCCCGACGGATCGTCGTCGGATGCGCCGGAGATGAGGCCGGGGCCGAGCACACCGAGCCAGCGCGGCAGCGTGGGCTTCATGCCCGACTGGTACCCGAAAGGCCGCCTAGTCTCCCTCGATCTCGCCGTGGAGTTCGGCTCCCGGCGCGAGGTCGAAGGCGGGCAGCACGACGTGCAGCGCGTTCGCGTGGAGCGTCGCGTCGATCGGTCCGAGCGCGATATCCGGGCTCGTCGCCGTGCGCAGGATCGCGAGGCTCAGGCTATAGCGCAGCGAGGGATCGAGCGCGAAGGGGAATCGCACGTCGATCGTGCTCCCCGCGGCAACGTGCGTCGTCGCCGTCGCGTGGACCGTCGCCGAGAAGAAGAAGTACGAGTTGCCGTTTTGCGCGAGCCAGCTTTCGGCCTCGGTCGGCGCGCGACCGATGAACGAGCGCAGCGAAGAGCCTGGGAGCGCATCGTTCCGTGCAAGCTGCATGCGCACGACATACCCTTGCGTGTTCCATTGCGTGTAGATCGGCTCGCGAAGCGGCAGGTCATCCTGTTCGGGAATGCCGTCGTCGATCGAGCACATCTCGCCGGGCGGGCAGGTGGCCGGGGCGTGTAACTGCAGCCACGCGGGAAACGCGGGAAGGACGCCGACGGCGCGCGCACGCAGCGCCGACGGAACCGCCGTTGACGACACCTCGCCGAACGCGAGCCACCATCGGCGCAGGCGGCGGGTCAGATACGAGATGACGGTGTGACGATCGTCGTGCCACTGTGCGAGGGCGTCGTCGCCGTCAACGGCTACCGCGTCAACGACGATGCGGCCGCTCGCATCCGCGGCGACGAGCGTCGGAAGATCGTGCCGGATCGCGCCGACCTCCCTGCCTGGCCCCGCGTCGTTCGCCGACGTCACGATGGGAAAGAATGCGAGCACGACGAGAAGCCAGGCGGCAGCGGTGCGTGTGATGATGCCCATGTTCGATCAAGCGCGCGTGCGCGCGTCGTCGTGACGCTGCCGCACGAGCCCCGCGAAAAAGCTGCGGTAGAAGGCAGCATAACTCGTCGTCTCCACCGCGTCGGGAGCGAGCGCCGCATACGCGGCCGGTAAGCTCGCGACGGGGAGACGTGGTTTCCAGTGATGGATCGCGTGGTAGTTGTTCGCGTTGACCAACCACGTGACGAAACGGTTCGCGGGGATCACGCGCGAGTTACGCAGCGGATCGGTGCTCGCGATGCCGTCGAGTCCGAAATGCTCGGGCAGCTCGACGTGCGCGTGGACGAGCGCGGCGACCGGGAGCGGCGCGAGCCAGAGCACGAGCGGCACCCACGAATGAACGAGCAATGCGACGCCCGCGACCGCCGCAAGGGCGAGCGTGACCGCGCGATAGCGTCGGTCGTCGCGCGCGATGCAGCGTGCCGCCTCGGCGAAATGGCGCAGCATGAAGCTGTGGACGAGGTATTCGCGCACGGTGGTGAGGCGCTCGTACTCGTAGCGAAAGCCCTCGACGCGCACGTCGCGGTGATGCTGCATGTGCTCGCGTCGCCAGCGTTCGAAGCTCACGAGCATCGGGATCGCGAGCAACGTTCCGGCGATCGCGTTCGCGCGGGCGCGCGGCAAGGCGGTCGCATGCAGGCACTCGTGCACGAACTCGAGGTTGCGCGCGTACGCGACGCCGATAAGCAGAACGCCGGCGAGAGCCGCCGGCGTTCCGCTGATCACGAGCGCGCATCCCGCGCACCAGAGAACGGCCTGCTCGGCCATCCGCCGGGCGAAGCGCGCTACTTGGCCTTCCATGCGGGTTTGCGTTTTTCCAAGAACGCGCCCGTGCCTTCGCGGAAGTCCTCGGTGTCGACGAGCGTACCGAACTCGATCGCTTCGAGTTCGAGCGCGTCGTCGATCGAGAGGTGCGCGCCGCCGTTGACCACGCGTTTGCACGCGGTGATGGCGAGCGGTGCCTTCAGCGCGATGACGCTTGCGATGCGCTTGGCTTCGGTCATGAGCTCCGCGAGCGGCACGACTTTCTGCACGAGCCCGATGCGCAGCGCCTCGGCCGCGTCGATGATCTCGCCCGTGAGGCAGAGGTACATCGCCATGCCTTTGCCCACGCGGCGCGTCGTGCGCTGCGAGCCGCCGTAGCCAGGGATCAGGCCGAGGTTCACTTCGGGCTGACCGAACTTCGCGTTCTCGCTCGCCACGAGAATGTCGCCCGCCATCGCGAGTTCGCAGCCGCCTCCGAGCGCGAAGCCGTTGATCGCCACGATCACGGGCTTACGCATGCGTTCGATCTGGCGCGTGATCGCCTGGCCGCGGCGCGCCTGATCCGCACCCGCGACCGCGTTTTCGAGGGCGTTGAGTTCGCCGATGTCGGCTCCCGCGGCAAACGCCTTCTCGCCCGCGCCGGTCAGGATCACCGCACGGATCTCCGGATCGCGTTCGAAGCCGGTCAACGCGCACGAGACCTCGCCGAGCAACGCGCTGTTGAGCGCGTTGAGCACGCTCGGGCGGTTGAGGGTGATGATGCCGGTCGCGCCGTCCTTCTCGACGGTGATGTGCTGCATCGCCTCACTCATAGTCGTAGAAGCCCTTGCCGCTCTTGCGGCCGTAGCGCCCGGCGAGCACCATGCGCTTGAGCAGCGGCGGCGCGGCCATGATCGGATCCTTGAACTCATCGAACATGATCTCGGCGATGTAGTACGTCGTGTCGAGACCGACGAAATCGAGCAGTTCGAACGGTCCCATCGGGTAGCCGCAGCCGAGCTTCATGCCCTTGTCGATGTCCTCTTTGCTCGCGAGTCCCGCTTCGAGGCAGCGAATCGAGTAGAGCAGGTACGGAATGAGCAGGCGGTTGACGACGAATCCGGGCGTGTCTTGCGCGAGGATCGGCTCCTTGCCGAGCTTGGTCGCGAAGGCGAAGAGCGCGTCGATCACGTCCTGCGTCGTCGCGATCGTCTTGACGACCTCGACGAGCTTCATGATCGGCACGGGATTGAAGAAGTGCAGGCCCGCCACGCGGTTCGGACGCTTGGTCTTGGCGGCGAGTTCGATCACGCAGAGGCTGGACGTATTCGTGCAGATGATCGCGTGGGGCGCGAGCAGGTCGTCGAGCTCTCGGAAGAGCGTGGTCTTGATTTCGACGTTCTCGACGATCGCCTCGACGATCAGGTCGCAGTCCTTCATGTCCGCGACTTTGGTCGTGGTCGTGATGCGCGCGAGCGTGGCGTCACGCTCCGCTTGAGGCAGTTTGCCCTTCTCGACGAACTTGTCGAGCGATTTGGTGATCGTCGCAAGGCCCCGCTTCAGGGGTTCCTCGGCGACCTCCATGAGGACCACGTTGAAGCCGGCGGCGGCGCAGGTCTGCGCGATGCCGCTGCCCATCAAGCCGGCGCCGCAGACGCCTACCGTACGGATCTCGGACACGAATATCTCCCTGTTTACCTTATGGTTTGATAAAGAGCGCAGGTGCTTTCTCTGCATTGCGGTAGAGTCACCTTTACCCTATACTCTAGCGGGTTTTATCGCAGTTCGTCAGGAGGAAATCGGCAAGGTGCGCACCGCCTACCATGAGGCGCTCGAAGCCACACGATTGGACGTCGTCCGACTCGGCGCCCTCTGCGGCGACGCGATTCGCGTCGCGGTCGAGTCGCTCGACCGTCGCGACGCCACGGCTGCCGCGCGCGTCGTCGCCGGTGACGACGTCATCGACGATTTGCGTCGCCGCGTCGAATCGCATTGCATCGAGCTTATTTGGCGTCAGCAACCCGTCGCGGGCGAGTTGCGTGAGATCGCCGCGATGCTCGAGATCGCAACCGACCTCGAACGCATCGGCGACTACGCCGTCGACATCGCGAAGAACGCGATCAAGCTCGCGGATCAAGCGCTGCGCCCGCAGAAGGTCGAGATCGATCGCATCGCGAGCGTCGCACACGGCATGCTGCTCGACGCGATGCGCGCATACACCGAGCGCGACGAGAAGCTCGCGACCGACGTGATCGAACGCGACGACGAAGTGGACAAGCTCTACAAACGCAGCATCAAACTGCTGCAGGAAGAGATGCAGGCCGATCCCGAGCTCGTGCGCTCCGGCACGCGCTTTCTCTTCGTGCTCGCATCGCTCGAACGCGTCGGCGATCGCGCGAACAATATCGCGTGGCACACCAAGGAGATGATCGGAGCCGAGTGAGCGCCCCCGTCCCGGGCGAGACACCGCTCCCGCGTTCGGAGTTCGCCGTCACCGAGCGCTACGCGTATCTCAACCATGCCGCGGTCGGCGTGCTTCCGCGCAGCTCGCAGGCCGCGCTCGACGCGTTCGTCGCGGCGCATGCGTCGGGCGGCGTGATGGGCGTCTTTCCGTACGAGGGGCAGATGCCCGCGTACCGCGAGCGCATCGGGCGCTTCATCGGCGCGAGCGGCGACGAAATCGCCGTGCTGCGCAACACCGGTGACGGAGCGAATGCGATCGCCCTCGGGCTCGATTGGCAGCCGGGCGACGAGATGATCCTCGCCGATAACGAATTTCCCTCGAACGCGATCCCGTGGCTCGCGCTGCGCGCTCGCGGCGTGAACGTGCGGCTGGTGCGCAGCGCCGAGCGGCGCCTCACGCCCGATGCGCTACGGGCCGCGATGACGCCGCGCACGCGCGTGGTCGCCGTGTCGTGGGTCGGGTTCCACGATGGCTATCGGTACGATCTCGCGGGGCTCGCCGAGGTCGCGCACGCTGGCGATGCGCTCTTCTGCGTGGACGCAATCCAAGGGCTCGGCGCCTTTCCGATCGACGTGCGTGCGCTCGGCATCGACGCGCTCTACGCGGGCGGCGCCAAGTGGATGCTCGCGCTGCAGGGCGTGAGTCTGCTCTACGTCCGCCGCGACCTCATCGAGCGGCTCGCGCTCGGTGCGCCGGGGTGGCGCTCGATGCGCGACATATGGGATTTCTTTAACTACGATCAGCCTTACGCGAGCGATGCATGGCGCTTCGAGGGCGGGACGCCGAACTTCATCGGCGCGCTCTCGCTCGAGCGTGCGATCGACGCAATCGAACGTGCCGGAACTGCACGCATCGGCGAGCACGTGCTGGCGCTCACCGATCGATTGTTCGAGGGCTTGCAGCGCGCGGGTGCCACGCTCCACACCGAGCGCGGGCCGCGGATCTCGTCGGGTATCGTGAGCTTTTCGATGCCCGGGTGCGAGAGCGTCGCGCTCGGCAAAGCGTTACAGAACGACGAGGGTATCGTGACGACCTGGCGAGCGAGCGGGATTCGCGTGGCTCCCCACGGGTACAACACGACGGGCGAGATCGACGCCCTGCTCGAAGCACTCCCGACCCACGTTCGCGCTCTTCGCGCGTCGTAGCGTCACCAACCCGCCCCAGGAGAGGATCCCACCGCAGCCATGCTGACCGCCCTGACCTTGAGCGTCCTCGTCGCCGCCGCGCCGCAGCCCGCGCTCGCACCCGGGACCTACACCTACAGCGCGAGCTTCGGCGGTCAGAACGTCGGCACGTCCACGATCGTCGTGAAGGCCAACGGCGCGACGACCGAGCTCGACGAGCGCATGAGCGGCAGTTTCCAGGGCACGGCGGCATCGGGGACGGCGACGCTCGTGCTGGGCAGCGACCTCGCCCCCGTGCGATACGACCTGATGGGAACCGTCGGCGGGTTGCCGACGCACTCGTCCACGACGATCTCGGGTGACGGAGCCACCGAGACCGCGGGCAAAGGGCATAACGTGTACTACCAGCTCAACGCGGGCTCGGCGCACTTCGTGGTCGTCGATCTCGGCTCGTTCGCGGGGTTCTTGCCCCTCGCCGCGCAGATGAAGGCCTGGAGCGACGCACCGGTGACGGCGATCGTTCCGTCGTTTCAGCGCTCGCTCGCGGTCGCGCCGATTCCGAGCGCGACGCCGCAACGTCCGGCGAACGTGCCTGCGGCCGATCTCTCGCTCTCGTTCGGCGGCGACGCGCCGCTCACGATCTGGTACGATCCCGCGACCTTCGTGCCCGACGTGATCGAGACGGCGCAGGGCATCACGGTCACCCGCGATGCCGCCGCGCGGTAATCGTCTCTAGTATCCGTTCTCTTTCACGAAGCTCGAGGTCATCACGGCATCGCTCATGCCGTGGATGAGGCGTTTGTCGGCGGGCGCGATGGTGGCGAGCACGCCGCCGAGCGTCACGCTCGATTCACCCGTCACGAAGTAGTACGGGCAGAGTCGCACGCGGCCGTCGAACATGCGAATCTCACCTTCGGTCCGATCCAAGTAAGGCATGCGAATGCGCTTGCCTTTGTGGAAACGCTGCAGGATGTACGGCGTGCGCTCGAACGAGGCGAGGGCCTCGTCGATCGCGGCGATCCATTCCTCTTTGGTGAGGTCGTTGGCAATTTTGACGCCGCGCGAACCCCACGCGAGCGCCGAGAAGCCCGACGGCTTCACGACGTAATCACGCTCGCTCTTACCCAAGTCGACCAGCGCGCGCCAGTCTTGCACGGGAGCGCCGTTCGCGCTGAGGCCGTGGATCACGGCCTGCGGCGGCAGCGGACGCGGATCGAGCACCCACGTCTGCGGAAAGAGCGTCTGCAGTCGCGCGAACGTGTCCTTGCCGAGCTCCGCACGCCACAACTGTGCGAGCGCGGGATGGTGCAGCAGCGCGAACGAGAGTTTCTCTTCGAGCGTCGCCTTCGGCGGCGGCGTCATCTTCACGCGGTTGTGACGCGCGGCGTAGAGCATCAACTCTTGTTTCGGCACGTTCAAGAGATCGAAGAGTTCGAAGTTGCGATAGAGCGCGTCGAGCTTCTCTTCGCGGCCGTCGTCGAGCCGAACGAAGAGCGCTTCTTCGGTGAAGACGATCGATTCGGGCGAGCAGACGTAGGCGTTGACCGTGCCGACCTCGGCGATCGCTTCGGCGAGCCACGTGAGCTCGGCGCGGTAATCGGCCGACTCTTCGGAGACGACGATCGCCACGTTCGGGTGCTCCACGCCGCTCGCGTGCGCGATCATCGCCGCGAAGCCGCGCGCGATACCGTTGGCGCCGCCGACGGACTCGATGCCCGCCTTGCAATACGCCTGCGCCAGCGCGCCGACGAAGCCCATGCCGCCCGGAACGCTGTCGAGTTCGGAGGCGACGAACCCGTCGTCGGTGAGCAGCAGATCCGGGCGAATCACGCCGGGAATCTCTTGCTTGAAGCGATTCTGCCGCGCGAGCTTGACGATGTGCTCGGGCTTGCCGCGGTCGAGATACTCCGCGACGAACGCGGGCGCGGTGCCTCGCGCGCTGCGGTTGTAGATGCCGTTGAGCGCCCGATAGAAGGCGAGGAGGTCGGCGCCGATTCGCTCGAGTTCGGCGACCGTCTTGGGCGACAATGCAAACGGCTCGGGACTGACGCGCCACGGAATCCGTTCGCGCTCGTCTTCGATCTTGAAGAGGCCGTCCGGAAGCGTATCGTGGATGAACTGCGCTTGTTCGCGAGCCGTGAGATTCGGCACACTGGCCGTACAGGACATGATGAAGCTACTCCTACCGACAACAGCCGTCGGGGATTTTGGCGCTGACGTACGCGATATATCGGCGTCGCATATCTCTCACCTAGATTGCCCGAAGGCGCCCGCGGTTGCAACCTGCCACGAGGCAGGCATCACTTGACGATGATCGCTCCGGGGGTCAGGATCGCGCTCTCCACGTGGACGGTCCCGCCCGTATAGACCAGGGTGAGGTGGAGCGTCCCGGTGAGGCCGAGGCCGCCGAGGTTCACGCTCTCGATGACGCGCGAGGGGCCCTCGCCGGCGACGAATTTCATGGTCGACGTCTGCTCGATCGAGTGTCCGCCGCCCGCGTAGGTGGCCGCGACGGTGAGGGCCTGCTCGCCGGGAGCCGACGCCGCCGCGCCTTCGACGCAGTACGAGACCGCGACGGGCGTGCCGCGGACGTCGAGCGTCTCCTGCGTGCAGCGGTCTTGCGCCGAGGCGGCAAGCGGGGCCGCGGCGAGGGCGACGAGGAGGGCGAGGAGCAGCGTTTTCATCTCTACAGCCGCAACGCTTCGGCTCGCGAAAAGGTCGCACCCCCGGCCGGGCGTTTGACGCGGGCGCTATGCTAGAGCGTGGTGTCCAACATCGCGCTCATCGCCCTCGACCTCGACGGCACGCTCCTCGACCCGCACGATTCGATCTCGCCCGCCAACCGGGCGGCGATTCGCGCTGCCCTGGATGCGGGCGTCCGCGTGGCGCTCGTGACCGGACGCGGCGCCGACGCCCCGGCCGAATTCGCGCGCGACCTGCAGCTCAACGTGCCGATCATCTGCGCGCACGGCGCGCTGACCAAGGATTTTCTCGCCGACCGCGTGCTCGGGCACATCCCCGTGCCGCTGGTGCACGCCAAGCCCATGATCGAGTTCGCCGAAGCCAATCGTCTCAACGCCGCGATCTACGTCAACGAACGCTTCCATCGCTTGAGCGATTCGGAGCACTACATGGAGGATATGCGCGGGCCGCATTGGCGCGACGTGCCGAGCTTCGCGCCGCTCTGCGGCAGTGCGCCGACCTTTCTGCGCTTCTTCGGACGCGACGCCGTGCGCGCGATCCGCGAGACGTTCGGCGATCTGCCGGTCCACTTCAAGTACGAGACGTGGGGCGAGTTCGAGGAACTCGCCGTCACGAGCATGGAGGCGACCAAGAAGAACGCGCTCGAACGTCTCTGTGCCGATCTCGGCGTGCCCGCGGAGCGCGTCCTCGCGGTCGGCGACTCGCGCAACGACGTGCCGATGCTGCGCTGGGCGGGGATCGGCGTGGCGATGGGCAACGCGCTTCCCGAGGTGCGTTCGGCCGTCGAACACATCACCGCGCGCAACGACGAGGACGGCGTCGCGCGCGCGATCGAGCGTTTCGTCCTCACCCCACGCACCGACGAGAAGAAGAGCGCCTAGAGCATGCAGAACGCCGTTCCGAGCCCCGATTACGAAGCGCGCCTGCGCGCGATCCTGACCGCGCACGATTGGGAGGCGCTGCGCGAGTTCGCGCACGAGCAGAATCAGATTCCCGACGAGATCTACGCGAAGGACCGCCACTTCTGGGAGGTGATGCTGCACAAGCTCATCTGCAATCGCCTCGACATGCTCTCTCAGCACGAAGCCTCGCGTGCGTGGCTCGCCGAGAACGGCGGCTATTCGACGGATATCGGTGGCTACTGAGGCGATCGTGGTTCGCGTGCGCGCCTTCGCGCGGATGCGCGAACTGCTGGAGAGCGGCTCGTTCGAGCTCGAACTCCCCGCGGGCGCGACGCTCGTAGAACTGTGGGAGGCGCTGCGCGCGCGCAATCGCGCGATCGACGCGCTCGCCTCGAGCACGCGGATCGCGCGCAACGGTCGCGTGGCGGCGCTCCTCAACGTTCGGCTCGAAGCGGGCGACGAAATCGCGCTACTGCCGCCGGTCGGAGGCGGTTAGCGTGCTGCGCATCGTCCGCGACGCGATCGATCCGCGCGCGCTCGAAGCGGCGGTCCGCAGCGACGGCGATGGCGGCCTCGTCACGTTTCTCGGCGTCGTGCGCGAACGCGCGAACGATGGGCGCGCGGTGACCGGTCTTTCGTACGAGGCCCACGACGAGCTCGCGCTCGCGGAGTTCGCGACGATCGTCGAGGAAGCGCGCGTGCGCTTCGGCGACGTGCGCATCGCGATCGTGCATCGCGTCGGCGAACTGGGCATCGGAGAGACGGCCGTCGCGATCTGCGCGGCGAGCCGACATCGCGCGGCCGCGTTCGATGCGTGCGAGTACGCGATCGACGAAGTCAAGCACCGGGCGGCGATCTGGAAAAAAGAGCACTACACCGACGGCACGGGGGAGTGGATCGCCAATGAGTGTTGATCTCGTGCGCGTGCGTGCCGAGCGCAACGACGTCGCCGTGCTGCGCTACGCGCCGCGCCGCGCGCGCGGCGTGGGTATCGTCGCGGGGCACGGCTACTCGTCGAGCAAGCACAATCTCGACTTTCTCTGCGCGTTTCTCGCAAGCCACGGCTTCGACGTCTTCAGCCTCGATTTTCCCGGGCACAAGCTCGGCGCGAGCGGCGGTACGCTGCGCGGCATCGAGGATTGCCTGGATGCGATGGGCGCGGTCGTCGCCTACGCGCGCGAGCGCGCCGTCGGTCCGCTCTACACGCTCGGTCACAGCATGGGCGCGATGACCGCGCTCTTCACAGCGGCAGCCGACGCCGAGATCGCGGGCGCGATCGCGCTCGCGACCGGGTACGGTCGTCCGAGCGCGATCGCGACGCTGCGCGCCGCCGGTGCGACCGACTTTCGCTCGTCGTACGTTGACGGCGTCGATCTGCCGACGCTCGTCGATGGCATCGACGCGTACTACGAACGACTGCTGCCGCGCCTCGCGGGGCGTCCGACGCTCTTCGTCGCGGCTTCGCGCGACGGGATGGTGAGCCCGGCCAGCGTGCGCGAACTCTACGACCGCGCACCGGAGCCGAAGTCGTTCGCGACGATCGAAAGCGATCACACCTACGCCGCCGAACACGCACGCGGTGAGGTCTTGCAATGGCTGAACGCGCTCCATCCGCGCGGATGAGCCTCGCGGGCAGCCCGGCGCTGCGCCGCTACAGCCGTCATCTGCTGATCCCCGAGGTCGGCCTCGCGGGTCAGGAGCGCTTGGCAGCCGCGCGCGTTCTCGTCGTCGGCTCGGGCGGCCTCGGTTCGCCCGTGCTGCAGTATCTCGCGGCGGCGGGGGTCGGTCGTATCGGCGTGATGGACGACGACACGGTTGACGAGACGAACCTGCAGCGCCAGACGATCTTCACGACCGGTGACGTCGGCCGCGCGAAAGCGGCGTCGGCCGCCGAACATCTGCGCGCGCTCAACCCGTACGTCGCGGTCGATGCGATTCCGGTGCGATTTACCGCGGCGAACGCGCGCGAGCTCGTGCGCCTCTACGATCTCGTGGTGGACTGCACCGACCGTTTCTCCACGCGCTATCTGGTGAACGACGCTTGCGTGCTCGAGGGTAAGCCCGATATCTACGCATCGATCTTTCGCTTCGACGGACAGGTGAGCGTATTCGGCGCGCCGGGCGGCCCCTGCTATCGCTGCCTCTATCCGGAGGCACCGCCCGCGGGCAGCGTGCCGACCTGCGCGGAGGGCGGCGTGCTCGGCGTGCTCGGCGGCATCGTCGGCGCCCTCCAGGCGAACGAAGCGCTGAAACTGCTGCTGCGCATCGGCGAACCGCTCGTCGGACGTCTGCTGCTCGTCGATGCGCTCGGCGGACGCACGCGCGAGATCGCCTACGAGCGCGATCCCGCCTGCGCGCTCTGCGGCGACGCGCCCACGATCCGCGACGTACGGGCGAGCGACGAAGATGACGAGGCGCCGCTCGACGGCGAGATCGAACCGAGCGAGCTCGACGCGGCCCTCGCGAACGCGCAGTTGCTCGACGTGCGGGAGCCGCATGAAGTGGTGCTCGGCATCGTGGACGGCGCGTTGCACGTTCCGGCGTCGGAGCTCGAGGCGCGCTTGCACGAACTGGACAGCGCGCGACAGTACGTCGTCGCGTGTCGCGTCGGCGCAAAGTCGCGCTGGGCGGTGCAGCGGCTGCGCGACGCCGGTTTTCTGCGCGTACGGCATCTGCGCGGCGGCTTGCTCGCCTACGCCGCGAGCCGTCCGGAATTCGAGTTTTTCTAGCGATGCGCAACAAGGCGTTCGGTGCGACCGGCGCGCGGCTGCCGGCGATCGGTCAGGGCACGTGGGATATGCCTGAGGCGGGCGCGCGCCGTCGCGAGGCGCAGCGCGCGATCGCGCGCGGCATCGAGCTCGGCATGACGCACCTGGATACGGCGGAGATGTACGGAGCCGGCGGCGTCGAGGAGTTTCTCGGCGAGGCGATCGCGGGATTGCCGCGCGAGCGCCTCTTCATCACGAGCAAAGTGCTCCCGAGCAACGCCGCGTACGCGCGGACGATCGCCGCGTGCGAGCGCAGTCTCCGTCGGTTGCGGCTCGACTATCTCGACTGCTATCTGCTGCACTGGCCGAGCGACGAACCGCTCGAGGAGACGATGCGCGCGCTGCGCGCGCTCGTCGACGCGGGCAAGACGCGCTTCGTCGGCGTCAGCAACTTCGACGCGGACGAGATGCTCGAAGCCCAGCGATTGCTCGGCGACGTGCCGCTCGCGTGCAATCAAGTGCTCTACCATCTGCGCGAGCGCGGCATCGAGCATCGCGTGCTCCCGGCGGCGCGCGCGGCGGGCATCGCGATCGTCGGGTACACGCCGTTCGGTCGCCGCCGCTTTCCGCACGAGGCGGCCTCGCCCGACGGCGTGCTCGGGAAGATCGCCGCAACGCACGACGCGACGGTACGGCAGGTCATTCTCGCCTTTCTCACGCGCGATGACGCCGCGTTCGCGATTCCCAAAGCCTCGAGCGTGCCGCACGTCGAGGAGAACGCGGGCGCGGGCGACCTGACGCTCGACGCGCGCGAGATCGCGGCGATCGACGCCGCCTTTCCGCTCGGCGATGACGGACCGCTCGCCACGCTCTGAACTCGCCGCGATCAAAGCGCGCGCGCTGGAGGCGGCGCGTGCGCGCGGTGCCGTCGCGGTTCGGATCAGCGCCGCCGCGCCCGATGCCGCGACGCGCGAACGCATGCGCGCGAGCTTCGCGCGCGGCGATTTCGAGACGTGGGGATACGACGACGGCTACGCACGCGTCGCGAGCGATCCGCGGGCGATTCTCGACGATGCGCGCAGCGTCATCGCGATCGCCGTTCCGTATGCGACGCCCCCGCCCGCTCGCGGAGCGGCGCTGCGCGGACGCGTCTCCAACTACGCTTGGTCCGCGGATTACCACCATCGCCTGCGGGCGCTCTTGCGCGAGGTCGCCGCGGAGATCGATGCGGCCGCCGGCGCGCCGGTGACCGCGATCGCGTGCGATACCAAGCCGCTCGCCGAGCGCGCGTTTGCGGCGCGCGCGGGGCTCGGATGGATCGGCAAGCATACGAATCTCATCGTGCCGGGTGCCGGATCGTACGTCTTTCTCGGCGAGATCGTCACGTCGCTCGCGCTCGAACCCGACCTGCCGCTGCGCAAGTCGTGCGGCTCGTGCTCCGCGTGCGTGAGCGCCTGTCCGACGGGCGCGCTGCGCGGAGATTACACGATCGACGCCGGGCGCTGCATCGCCGATCTCACGCAGCGCACCGATCCGCTTCCGCGCGAGCTGCGTCCGTACGTCGGCACGTGGGTGTGGGGGTGCGATCTCTGCCAAGACGCCTGCCCGCCGACGCGCAACGCCGGGGCGGTCGCGAGCGATGCCTTCGCGCCGTTCGACGACGTCGTGGCGACGCCGTCGCTCGTCGCGCTCCTCGCGCTGCGCAGCGGTGAGTTCAAACGTCGCTACGCGCGAACGGCGATGGGGTGGCGCGGTGCGGCCGTCCTGCGTCGTAACGCGGCGATCGCGCTCGGAAACGCGCTCGACCGCAGCACCGTCGGCGCGCTCGCCGACGCGCTCGGCAGCGACCCGCACGCGATGGTACGCGGGGCCGCCGCGTGGGCCCTCGGACGCATCGGCTCGCCGCGTGCCCGCGCGGCGCTCGAGGCGGCACGCAACGGCGAGGGGGATCGCGGGGTTCTGGAAGAGATCGACGCGGCGTTGGAACAACAGAGTCCGGCGGCGCGTTCGTCTCAAGCAGTATGAAACGACTCTTCGCATCGCTCGCCGCCGTCGCGCTCGCCGCCGTTCACCCGTTGCCCACGCAGGCGGGCGACGACCTGCTCGCGCGCATGGCGGCGCTCAACCCGGGACTCCGCAGCTACACCGCGACGATGCACGCGCACGTCGCGCTTCGCAGCTTTCCGTTCCTCGCGACCGATCTCGCAGGCACGTACTACTTCAAATCGCCCGATCGCAGCAAGCTCGAGATCACGAGCGGGCTGCCGATGAAGGCCAAGGCCTTCAGCTCGCTCTACGCGCACATCGAGCCGCCGGTGCTCTGGCCGAGTCTCTTCGCGGTGACGCAGACGAGCGACGAGAACGGCACGACGACCTTCGCGCTCGTGCCGCGCAAGCGCGGCAACGTGGCGCGCATCGACGTTCGCGTGGACGACGCGACGGCGACGATCCGCTCGATGCGCTGGAACTACGAGAACGGCGGCTACGCGGAGATGAACGATACCTACGGCGTCGTCCAGGGAAACAGCGTCGTCGTCGCGCAGACGGGTCACGTGCAGGAACCCGGCTACACCGGCGACATCACCTCGACGTTGAGTGATTACAAGATCAACGCGCCGATCTCGGATACGGTCTTCGACGCGCCGCGATGAGCACGGTCGTCGATCTCACGCGCGCACTGCTGGCGGATGCCTTCGACCGTCCGATCACCTATCTGCGCGTCTCCGTCACCGATAAATGCAATCTCCGCTGCGTGTACTGCATGCCCGAGTCGGGGCTCGACTGGCTGCGGCGCGAGGAACTGCTGCGGTACGAAGAGATCGTCGAGATCGTGCGCGCCGCGGCGAGCGTCGGCGTGCGCACGATTCGCATCACCGGCGGCGAACCGCTCGTGCGCCGCGACCTGCATCGACTGATCGCCGGCATCGCCGCCGTGCCGGGCATCGAAGATATCGCGCTCTCCACCAACGCGGTACTGCTCGAAGAGCAGCTTCCAGCGCTGCTCGATGCGGGTTTGCGGCGCGTGAACGTCTCGCTCGACACGCTGCGCGAGGATCGTTTCGAGGCGATCGCTCGTCGGCCGGGACTCGACCGCGTGCTGCGCGGCATCGACGCGGCGCTCGCCGCCGGACTCGCGCCGCTCAAGCTCAACTGCGTCGTGATGCGCGGCCAAAACGACGACGAGATCGCCGCCTTCGCCGAGCTCACCCGCGCGCGCGCCGTCTTCGTGCGCTTCATCGAGGTGATGCCGGTCCACGAGAATCTCGAGCTGCAGCGCGACGCCTACGTCTCTTCCGACGAGATTCTCGAACGCGTCGCCGAGATCGGTGAGATCTCGCCGGTCGCGGGACCGCCGGGCAACGGGCCGGCGCGCTACTTTAGCTTCGCGGGAGCGCCGGGAGCCGTCGGGGTCATCAGTCCGCTCTCGCACGATTACTGCGAGCGCTGCAATCGCGTGCGCCTCACCGCCGACGGACGACTGCGGCTCTGCCTCTTCGGCGATCAGCACCTCGATCTGCGAACGCCGCTGCGCGCGGGAGCGACGAGTGAGGAGCTGGCGGACATCTTTCGCGCCTCGATGGCGATCAAGCCCGAGCGCCACCACCTCCGCCTGGGCGAGGCCTCGTCGCGAATGCGGGCGTTTTCGGAAATCGGCGGATAGGGCGTCACAGCCGACGAAGTTCGAGCGTTAGCAGCGCACAAGAAGAGGAGGGACCACGGATGGAGGAGGTCTACCTCACGGCCGGGTCGGCCGAGTCGGGGGCCCAAGTACGGGTCGAGGCGCTAGCGCGCGAGTATCAGACGAAGCTCGCACGGTATCTCCGTCGCATGGTCGGGGATAGCGAGGTCGCGCTCGATCTCACGCAAGACGTGCTCTTCGCCGCGTTCCGTACGCTGCAGCACGATCCCGAACGCCCGCTCACGGCCGGATGGCTCTACAAGACCGCGACGAACAGCGCGATCTCGTATCTGCGGCGCAAGAAGATCATTCGCATGTTGCCGCTGGATCGCGAGCACGACGTCCGTTCGTGGCGCATCGACGAACAGAGCGCGGCGTCGCTCGATCTGCAGGCGGCGCTCGCGCGCCTTCCCGCCGATCAGTCGGCCGCGATGCTGCTGACGAGTTATGCGGGCTATACCTCGCACGAAGCTGCGGCGATCCTCGGAACCTCGGCCGACGCGGTACGTCAACGCGTCTGTCGAGCGATGAAGACGCTGCGAACGGTGATGACGGAGAGATCGTGAACCCAACCTGCGCGCGCGTCGAGAGTCTTGCGGGGGCCATCGCCCTCGGCGAGGCGAGCGACGCCGAACGCGACGAGTACCGGCGCCACATCGCGGCTTGCGCGCCGTGCCTTCGCGCGCTCGGCGGCGAGCGTGAGATCGAACGCGTGATGAGCGCCGTGGCCGATGCCCGCGATGCCGAAACCTGGGAGCCCATCGTGCCGAGCGCGCGCGACCGGCGCACGCGCCTCGCGCGCAGCGCCTGGCGGGTGGGACTCTCCGGGGTGGCACTCGCGATCGTCGCGTCGCTCGGACTCCACGTGCTGCTTGCGGCCGCCGTGCCGACGGTACGCATCGCCGATGCGAGCGTCGTGCCGGTACTCCCCGTCTCGGGCATGCACGTGACGCTCGACCAGCGCACCCCTGCACCGAAGAGCGTCGCGGCGGCGCCGCCGGTTCGTGCGGTCTCCGAGAGCCTCGTCGTGGTGCACAACGTGATCGCGCTCAAGGCCTCGACACCGGCGAACGTCAAGGCCGCTCGCGGTCCGGCGTCGGCCACCGAGACGCGAATCTCGACCCGCAGCGTGGTCGCCATGGCGACGAGCGCGCCGTCCAACGTGCCGATCTGGCGCCGCGACGCGGCGATGCCGGTCGCGAACGCGACGCACGCGCCGCTCTTCGCGGGGCGCGCGGAGTCTATTGCGGTCGCGCCCGTGTACGTGGTACACGACGTGACGCCGCTCGGCGGCGACGGAGCGATCAGCCCGCGTCCGCCGCTCATCGCCTATGCCGAGGGTGCCGAGGGCACGACGGCGTTCGAGGTGACGGTGGACGAGCACGGTGCCCCGCAGCATTGCACGATCACGAAGTCATCGGGATACTTTTCGCTCGACGGCGCGGTCTGCGCCGCCGCGATGCACGCGCGCTACGTGCCGCGCACCGTCAACGGGCGCGCGACGCCGGGCGTCTATCGTGACGCGTTCACGTTCCGCTCGCAGTCGCAGGACGACGGGCCGGCGATTCCTCAGCGCTGAGAGGCGCGATCTACTCGACGGATTTACGGAAGAACGCGAGCATCTTGTCGCGTTCGGGCATGATGCGGAACTCTTCGAAGCCCCAGCTCTTGACCTGCGCGATGCCGCGGTTGTTGTGCATCGAGACCAGGAAGGTGAGCGTCTTCACGTTGCGCTTCATCGCAAGGCGTTGTACCTCGCCGACCAGCTCGGAGCCGATCTCGGCCGGCGCTCCGGGGCGCACGCGCAGGCTCTCGATCATCGCGACGTCCATGCCGTTTGCGGCCTCGGGATCGTCGTAACCCACCGGCAGCTTGAAGACCAACTGCACCATGCCGAGGAGGCCGCTCTTGTCCTCGGCCACGAGGATCACGCGGCGGCCCGCCTTCTGCTCGGAGAGGCACTTCACCAGGCGTTGATTCCAGCTCTCAGCGGCGGATGGCGTGCCGGTAAGCACGCCCTCTCTCGTGAGCCGATCGACATCGCTCGCCTGCGCGAAGCGAATGAAGATTTTGTTTGGCACGACCGTTTGATTCCTTACGTGGGGAGAAGGGCACCTTCACCAAGAATCGCGAGTTTCGATGGATCGTCGCTCTTGCTCGCTCGCAATACTAGTGTTCCTCGCGGCGCTCGCCGGCTGCGCGCACCATCGTCCGGCCGCCGCGGTCGCAGCATACGACGATGCCGTCCCGACGCCGTCCAACGCGAGCGCCGGGCGAGGCGCCACGCTCTACGCGCAGCAGTGCGCGGCCTGTCACGGCGCGCGCGGCGGCGGCGGTCAGTTGGGGCCGACGCTCCAAGGGGAGCACACGCGCAAGGCGCTCGGCGCGGTGGTCGCGATTCTCGAGAACCCCGATCCGCCGATGCCCAAGCTCTTTCCGGGCGTGCTCTCGGCCCAAGACGTCGCCGACCTCGCGGCGTACGTCGAGCGCTTGTGAGGGCGCAAGCGTGACGAGCGGCACGTGTATCTACCGGTTTACGCGCGACCTGCGGATCGAGGATCACGCGGGGCTCGCGCAGGCCGCCGCCCACGGCGACGTGCTGCCCGTCTTCATCGTCGACCGGGCGCTCGAAGCGCGTCTCGCGCATGCGCCTCGCCGCGCCGCCTACCTCTGCGCGGCGCTCGACGCGCTCGATCGCGCGCTTCGCGAGCGCGGCTCGCATCTGCTCGTGCGGCGCGGAGCGCCGGGCGCCGTGCTCAAGCATCTCGCGCGCGCATGCGCCGCGCGCGGCGTCGCGTGGAGCGCGAGCTACGACGCCGCGGGCGCGCATGCCGACGAGCGCCTGCGCTCCGAACTCGAAGAGGCGGGACTGCGTGCCCTCGTCGTGCACGATGCGCCCGCGATCGCGCCCGAAGAGAGTGCGGCTGCGCGTCCGAGCGGCGGCAACGGCTACCGCGCCTTCGCACCGTACTTCGAGGTGTGGCGCACGCTCGCCGTGCCGACGTACGACGCGCCGCTGCTCGTGCGTTTCGCAGCGAGCGATTTGCAGAGCGAGCCGCTGCCGCAGCCGAACGAATTCGGCGCGCCCGACCGCGCGTGCGATGCGGGGCCGAGTGCGGCGCGCGCGGCGCTCGCGCACTTTCTGCAGGGGGCCGCGCTGCAATATGCGGCCGGCGCGAACGTGCCGAGCGACGACGGTACGTCGCACCTCTCGGCGCACCTGTCGTTCGGCGCGATCTCGGCGCGCGGCGCGGTGCGCGCGACGCTCGAGCGCATCGAGGATCCCTTTCTGCTGAGCGAGGAGCGCGCGAGCCTACGACGGTATCTGCGCTCGCTCGCGATGCGCGATTTCTTTTTACAGCTGGGATACTTCCATCCCGAGAGCGGCGAGCAGGCGCTGCAGGAGAAGATGCGCGCGTTCCCGTTCTCGCGCACGCACGCCGCGCTCGACGCGTGGCGCGCGGGTCAGACCGGGTTTCCCCTCGTCGACGCGGGTATACGCCAACTGCGCGAGACGGGGTGGATGCACCCGCAGGTCCGCGCGATCGCGGCATCGTTTCTCTGCTTCGACCTCGGCGTCGATTGGCGCGTCGGACGCGACGAGTGGGATCGGTATTTGATCGAAGACGATCCGGCGCTCGCGAGCGGCAACTGGCAATGGATCGCCGGCGTCGGCGCGGATCTCGTGCAGTATCCGCGGATCTTCAACCCCGAAAAGCAGCGCCGTCGCATCGACCCGAGCGGTCTCTACGTCAAGCGGTACGTACACGAACTCGCGCACGTGCCGGTGGCGGCGTGGAACGGTCTCCGCGCGCACGACGCGCAGCTCTCGCTCGCGCTCTTCGCGACCGAATCCTATCCGCAACCGGTCGTCGATCACGATGCGGTCGCGCGTGCGTTCCTCGCGCGTTACCGCGCGTTCGTCGCGGGCTGACGCGCGAGCGCGCCTCCCGCCGCCGCGACGAGGACGAGCGCGCACCCCGAGCCGAGCATGAGCGCGCCGACGCTCGCCTGTGCGATCGCGCCGCCGATCGCGAGCGAGAATGGCGCGATCCCGACCGATGCGAGTGCGACCAGACTCATCGCACGGCCCCGCATTTCGGGAAGAATCGTGCGTTGGAGCGCCGAGATCACCACGACGTTCACGTATCCGGCGATCGCACCCGCGAGGACGAGCACGGCGAAGAAACCGACGAACGCGAGCGGAAGCGCGAGCGTCGCGATGCAGGCGCCGAGGAGACCCGCCGCACCGAGCACGGTTGCGATGGCGTCGCCGCGTGCTTTCCACGCCCCGGCCAGCACGATGCCGACCAGCGAACCGGTCGCGCTCGCGCTCACCAGCGCACCGAAATCTCCCGCCGAGTGAAAGCGCGCGTGGACGAGCGCGGTGATGCCCACCTGCGTCGCTCCGGTGAGGCACGCATTGACGGCGGTGAGGATGACGATCAGCGTGCATAGCTTGCGATCCGCAAGCACGTAGGCGATGCCGCCCGCGATCGCCGAGAGCGCGCTGCCCGCGGCGACGCGCGCCCCCGTGGGAACGCGCATCGCTGCGAGCGCGGCGATGAGAAACCCAAAGCTGAAGGCGTCGATGACGAAGGTGATCTCGAGTCCGAAGCGCGCGATCAGCACGCCCGCGAGCGCGGCACCAACGAGCAGGCAGAGCTGTGCGAGCGACTGCAGCAACGCGTTCGCCGGTTGAATCTCGTCCGGCGCGACGAGCGCGGGAAGCATGGCTTTGAGCGCCGGAGCCGCGAACGCGTCGGCGGTGCCGAAGATGACGGCGAGCACGTAGAGCATCCAGAGCGCGAGCACGTGGGCGAAGGCGAGCAGCGCGAGCGATGCGACGCAGAGCATCAGCGCGAGGTTCGTGACGAGCAGCACGTTGCGCGCGGCGAAGCGGTCGCTCAGCACCCCGCCAAAGAGCATGAGCGCCGCGCGCGGGATGGCGAGCGCGAGCAGCACGGAGCCGAGGGCGATGCTCGATCCGGTCATCTGGAGCACGAGCCAGGGCAGCGCGATCATGAAGCAGACGTCGCCGAGCTGGGAGATCGTGCCCCCGGCGGCGAGGAGGGCGAGCGACCGGTTGCGGAGGATTTTCATAATGCGAATGTACGTTCACGTTCGCATTATGTCAAGCCGTTGCGCTATACTGCTCCCGTGAGCGACCGAATCGAGCCCAAGCAGCAGCGCAGTCGCGAGACGCTGACGCGCCTCCTGAAGGCGACCGTCGCGGTCCTCGAAGCACAAGGCCTGGAGGGGGCGACGATTCCTCGAATCGCCCACGAGGCGGGCGTCGCTCCCGCGAGCGTCTACCGGCGCTTCACCGACAAGGACGCGTTGATACGGGCCGCGTTGCTCGACGAGCTCGAGCGTTCGAACGTCGCGAATGCCGCCGCCGTTGCCAAGCAGTTCGAAGGACGCTCGCTCGAGTGGGTGGCGCACGCCTTGGCGCGCTCGCTGATCGCGCAGTACCGGGCGCGCCCCGGGCTCATCCGCGCTCTGGTTCGCTTCGGCGAGAGCGATGGCGATGCGGCGTTTGTTGAGCGCGCGCTCGCGCTGATGGGCGTGAACGTGCGCGTTATTGCCGAGGCGATCGCTTCGCGCTTCGCCGCGGAGATCGCCGATCCGCAGCCGCTGCGTGCGGTGACGTTCGCAACGCTCGCCATCGCGAACATCGCCGAGTCGGTCGCGCTCGACCAGATCTCGTTGTGGCGCTCGGCGATGCCGCTCGACGACGACGCCATGCAGAAGGAGCTCGCCCGCCTGTTCCTCGGGTACCTGCGCGTCGAGCCGCTTTGACGGAGCAGACTAAGTCTTGTAGACTAAGGCGCATGAAGATCGTCAAGATGCACGAGGCGAAGACGAATCTCTCCGCCCTCGTGCGCGAGGTCAGTTCGGGTGTGGAGCCGGAGGTCGTCGTTTGCATTGGCGGCCGAGCCGCGGCGCGCATCGTTCCACTTGGATCGCCGCCGCGGCGCTCGCTGGGCAGCGATCGCGGGTTGATTACGATCGCGCCAGACTTCGACGCCGTCAACCCGGAGATTGCGGCGCTCTTTGAAGTCGCGCCGTGAAAGCGCTCCTCGACACGCACGTCTTTCTTTGGGCCGCGAGCGCGCCGGAGCACCTCGCGGCACCGGCGCTCCGAGCGATCGAAGATCGTAGCAACGACATCTTCGTCTCGGCCGCGGCCGCTTGGGAGATTTCCATCAAGACGGCGCTCGGAAAACTCGTCATTCCCGGGGACCCCGCGACGTGGTTTCCGAGCCGCGTCCGTTCCCTGGGTTTCGACGTGCTGGCGATCGACGCGCTACACGCGCTCGCGACGAGGGCGCTTCCGCGCATTCATGCCGATCCGTTCGATCGGATCATGATCGCTCAGGCGCAGCTCGAGGGACTGACGTTCATCACGCGCGATCCGATGAACCTGCAGTATCCCGTCGCGCTGCTCGAAGCGTAACGGATCGGCGTTACGCGACCGGGAGGCGCTCGTCGATCCAATCCCCGACGATCGGCACGCGCACGTCGTCGCCGTGCCAGACCTTGATGCCGAAGAAGACCGCCGCAACGAGATAGATCGGGAGCAGGAACGGAATCATCACACCGGCCGACCAGCCGAGCACCGGAATGCTGCTCGCGAGTTCGAGCAGTCCCCAGAACGCGGCGAAGCCGACGTTGAAGCCGAGCGCCTGCAGCGCTTGCTTCTTGAGATAGCGTGACTGCTTGCGGTCGAAGAGACCGAGCAGCGCCAGCGGCCAGAGCGGATAGCCGAGCGCGACGAGCGCGCGCGATTCGACCGGGTCCGACGGCTCCGCGACGCTGACCGTGGCACGCGGCTGTGCCTGGGGCGGTTGCTGGGGCTGATTCGGCGGCGGTGCGGCGTGCGGACGCGGCGGCACCTGGCCGCCGAGCTGCGACCGGTTGCCCGTCGTCGCGTCGATCTTCTCGGCGAGACGGCAGCTCGGGCACGTGCCGCGTTCGTCGCGACACGTCGCGCAGATCGACTTCGCGCAGTGCATGCAAGGGGCGATCGACGGGACGTTCGGGTGGAAGTAGCAATCCATGGTGTAGGTGTGAACTCCGTAAGCGTACATCATCACGTACCGCGCAGCGGCGGGCAGGTTTCACGAAACCCCGGGTAGCACTCGGCTCCACCGATGACAGATCGAGAGACCGTCGCGCGCCTCGCGCGCGATGCGCGTCCGTACTACCCCCGTCTCGCCGTCGCCGTGCTCCTGGGGGCGGTCAACAGCGCGCTCCTGCTGGTCGGCCCGTGGGCGCTCGGTGTCATCTTCAACAAGGTCATCCAGCCCGCCACCTCGCCGGGGTCGCATGCCGCTCCGGATCTCGGCGCGCTCTACTGGGCCCTGACCGCGACGTACTTCTCGGTGGTGCTCTCCAACTTCGCGACGTACGGGACGAGCTACATCACCACGTGGTGCGGCCAGCGCTTCCTCGCGGCGCTGCGGCAATCGCTCTTCGAGCGCATGCTGCGCCTGCCGCTGCAGGTCTTCGACCGCTGGCGTCCCGGCGAACTGATCGCGCGCTTCAATAGCGACCTACAGGTGATGAGCGACGCGGTCTCCGTCTCGCTGCCGCAGTTGATCGGCGCGATCCTCACCTTCATCGGCTCCTTTGCGACGATGGTCGCGATCGACTGGCTGCTCACCCTCGTGCTGCTCGTCATCGCGCCGCTGATGTCGCTCGCGGTCTCGCGCTTTCAGAAACTGATCTCGACGAGCATGGTGCGTTCGCAATCGCGCGTCGCCGACATGTCCTCGACGCTGACCGAGATATTGCAGGGGCAGCGCGTCGTCAAAGCGTTCGGCCGCGAAGCGTACGAGGCGGGGCGCTTTCGCGATCGCAACGACGACTTCTTCGGCGCGTTCATGAAGATGAATCAGTTCGTGTATATGCAGCCGGCCGTCATCTCCGCGATCCTCACCGTCGGCGTCGTCGCCATCATCTGGCTCTCGGCGCACGAAGTGCTCGTGGGACGTCTCAACGGCGGATTGATCCTCAATTATTGGCTGCTCGTCGTCAATCTCGTCAATCCGATGAACCGCTTCGCGGCATTCGTCGGCGATTTGAGCAAAGCGATCGTCTCGACGGGACGCGTGTACGAATTACTCGACCTTCCGGTCGAAGAGGACGACGCGTCGCGCGCGCGTCCGCTCGCGCGCATTCACGGCGAGGTCACCTTCGACGACGTGAGCTTCAGCTACGGCGACGACGACGCGCTCGCACTCGACGGCGTGCACGCGAACATCGACGCGGGCGAGATCGTCGCGCTCGTCGGTCCGTCGGGAGCGGGCAAGACGACGATCGTGAACCTGGTCCCGCGTTTCTACCGCCCGCAGCGCGGACGGGTGCTCGTCGACGGCATCGACATCGCCGACGTTCGCCTCGACGATCTGCGCGCGCAGATCGCGATCGTGCCGCAGGATCCGCAGCTCTTCCGCACCACGATCGCGGAGAATATCCGCTACGGCCGCCTCGACGCGACCGACGAAGAGGTGCGCGCGGCGGCGATCGAGGCGAACGCCGAAGAGTTCGTGGCGCAGTTGCCCGAGGGCTACGCGACCGAGGTTGGCGAGCGCGGCGTGCGTCTCTCCGGCGGACAGCGCCAGCGCATCGCCATCGCGCGCGCCATCGTGCGCGATCCGCGCATCCTGATTCTCGACGAAGCGACGAGCGCGCTCGACTCGCACTCCGAGGCGCTCATCGAGCAGGCTCTCGACCGGCTGCTTCCCGGACGGACCACGTTCATCATCGCCCATCGCCTCTCGACCATCCGTCGCGCGACGAAGATCCTCTACATCGAGGCGGGCCGCGTGCTCGAGGTCGGCACGCATGACGAACTCCTCGCGCGCGGCGGGCACTACGCTCGCTTGCACGCCGCGCAGTTCGCCGGCTGAGCCCCGCTCTAACATCCCGCCCCAAGCGCGCCGATAGCTAAAACGATGGCTGATATTAGCGGCATTTCCTTTGGCCAGACGACCGATCTGCTCGGAAACGCGATCAAGGGCGCGGATCTCGAGCAGGATCAGATCGCGAACAACATCGCCAACGTCAATACGCCGAACTACCGTCGCTCGACGACGAATTTCAAGGCGGCGCTCGCGGCCTCGCTCGGCACGCCGCCGCCGGCCGATACCCTTGGGCTCGCGACCGATAACGCGCGTCAATTTGCGATCGACGACGGGTCCGCCCCGGTCACCTTCGACCCGCAGGCGACGGTCGACGAGAGCGTTCAGATGCGGGTAGATAAGAGCAACGTCGACATCGACCAAGAGTCGGCCCAGCTCGCCGCCAACTCGGGCTACGGGCAGACGATGGCGCAGCTCTTGCAAGAGCAGTATAAATTCTTCCGCGAAGCGATCACGGAGCAGCCGTAATGGGTTTTTACACCGCAACCGAGATCAGCGCGTCCGGCCTCTCGGCCGAGCGCCTGGCGATGGACGTCATCGCGAACAACATCGCGAACGCCAACACGACCCGTACGCCCCAGGGCGGCGCCTTCAAGCGCCAGCTGGTGGTCTTCGCCCAAAAGCCGGGCGCGAACGCGGGCGAGGGCGACCCCTTCGACCCGACCCAGCCGCACAAGGCGCAGGTCGATGGCGTCGAGGTTCTCGGCATCACCCAGGATCAGACGCCGGACCGCCTCGTCTTCGATCCCGGGAACCCCGAAGCCGACGCGCGCGGCTACGTGCACTATCCGAACGTGCAGATCGTCAAAGAGATGGTCGATATGATGGCGGCCTCGCGCGCCTATCAGGCCAATGTCGCCGCGATCACCGAGACCCGCAACATGAACAACGCCGCCATGCAGGTGCTCAAGAGCTAATGGATGTGAACGCCTACGGCGACGCGATCGCCAAAGTCGCCCCGGGGAGCTTCGTCCCGGACATCTCGCCACAGGGACCGCGCTCCGAGCCGCTCGGCGACGACCTGCTCGGCGGGGCCGGCGCCTCGAACGTTTCGTTCAAGGACACGGTCAAGCAGATGCTCGGGAACGTGAACGATCAGATGGTCACGGCCCAGCAGAAGTCCGAGGATCTCGCGCTCGGCAAGTCCCACGACCTCGAGGGGACCGTCAAGGCCGTCGAGGAGGCCAGCCTCGGGATGCAGTTCACCCTTGCGGTGCGCAATAAGATCTTGGATGCGTACCAAGAAGTCCAACGAATGCAATTCTAACGCTCGGTCGAGGCCCTCGGACTAAAATCCGGGGGCCTCGTGCCGATTGAAGAAGATGAGGACGTCCGGTATTGCGGACGACCTTGCGGTCTGGACACCTGTGCACGAAGGGTGGGGGCCGCGCGAGACCCGACTGATTGACGGTCTCGCACGCGACGGGAGTCTCCCGACGCACACCCGTTCGTGCGGAGGTTTTTTCTTTTGGTACGTGGCCTGTACACGTCGGCGAGCGGGGCGCTCGTCGCACAAAGTATGGTTGACAACGTTGCGAACAACCTCGCCAACGTCAACACGACCGGCTTCAAGCAGACGCTGCTGCAGATTCAGTCTGCGCCGTCGCTGCAGATCTATCGCATTCAGACCGATCCCGGCTCGGTCGCGGGGCGTACGCAACCCGGCGTTCCCGTCGCGCCGTACGTCGGCGCGCTCGGCACCGGATCGCAGCTCTACGATACGCCGACCAACTTCGGCGAGGGCGCGCTCCAGGCGACCGGCAACAGTCTCGATCTCGCGCTCGCGGGTAACCAGAACGCCTTCTTTACCATCGCGACGCCGAACGGCGTTCGCTACACGCGCGCCGGCGAATTCGTCAAGGATGCGCAAGGGGTGCTTCGCACGCAAGACGGCAACGCGGTGCTCTCGACGCAAGGCCAGCCGATCACGCTGCAGGACCAAGGCGACATCACCGTCGCGAACGACGGCACGATCGCTCAGAACGGGCAGCGGGTCGCGCAACTCCAGCTCACCGCGTTCGGCAACCTGCTGAACCTGCGGCCCGAGGGCGCGAATGCCTACGCCGTCTCCGGAAACGCCGGTCCGACCAACGCCGTCGGCGCGAGCGTGCAGCAGGGCTACCTCGAGAAGAGTAATGCCAACGTCATCCGCTCGATGGTCGATCTGATCACCGCGGAGCGCTGGTTCGACGCGAACGAAAAATCGATCAAGACCCAAGACGACGCAACCCAAGCGGCGATCTCCCAAGTCGCCCGGACGCAATAGGAGCACGTACCGATATGATGCGAGCACTCTACACCGCGGCAAGCGGCATGATCGCCCAGCAGTACAACATGGACACCATCTCCAACAACCTCGCCAACGTCAACACGACGGGCTTCAAGGGCAATCAGGCGCGGTTTCAGGATCTGGTGTATCAGCAGATCCAAGCGCCCGGCTCGCCGGTCGGCGCGTCGCTCGTGCCGGTCGGCCAACAGGTCGGTCTCGGCGTCAAGGTCGCGTCGTCGGAGAAGATCTTCACGCAAGGCTCGCTGATGCAGACGAGCAACCCGCTCGACGTGGCGATCGAAGGCGACGGATTCTTCCAGATCACGATGCCGGACGGCACCACGGGCTACACGCGCGACGGCGGCTTCAAAGAAGATTCCAACGGATCGCTCGTGACCTCGAACGGCTACTTTCTGCAGCCGCAGATCACGATTCCGCAGAACGCGATCGCGGTCAACATCGGCCAGGACGGCACGGTCTCCGCGCAGGTGCCCGGCAGCGCGCAGCCGCAGACGCTCGGTCAGATTCAGCTCGCGCGCTTCGTGAACGCGGCCGGTCTCTCGCCGGTCGGCGGCAACAACATCTACACCCAGACCGCGGCGAGCGGCCCGCCCATCGTCACCACGCCGGGTCTCAACGGCGCGGGCAATCTGCAAGGCGGATTCTTAGAGAACTCCAACGTGCAGGTCGTCAACGAGATCGTGAACATGATCGTCGCGCAGCGCGCGTACGAAGCGAACTCGAAAGCGATCGGCGCCTCGGATCAGATGATCGCCACCGCCGTGAACCTCTCGCCGTTCCAATAGGATAGGAAGACGTGATGCGAACCGTCGTCGTCGCCGCCGCTCTCGCGCTCGCCGTTCTCGTTTCCGGCGTGCCCTCGGTCGCGCACGCTCAGACGACGACGCAGCGCATCGCCGGAGCGCGCCTCGAAGCGCTCGCGAAACCTGCGCTCGCGCGCGTGCATCTCAGCGGAGACGCCGAGATGCAACGCGCGTTCCAGGTTCCCGATCAACTCGTGCCGTCGGGTTCGCTCTCGCTGCTCGTGGGATCGGCGATCGTCTCGCCCGCATACGTGAACGTACCGATCGAGATCGACGTGAACGGGCAGTTCATCCGCCAAATATTCGTGGGCTATCGCGTGCAGCGCTACGTGCGCACCGCGGTCGCGGCGCACGATCTCGTGCCCGGTTCGGTGCTCGCGCCGGGCGACGTCACGATGGCGCGCGTTCCGTGGACGGGTCAGCACACCAACAGCGCGGGCGTGCTCGTCGGGCGCAAGATTCTCGCGGCGGTGCGCGCCGGCGCGCCGATCGCGATCGAGAGCACCCAAATCAACCAGATCGTGAAGCCCGGGGCGACCGTCGTGATGATCGTGCGCGACGGGGGCGTCGCGGTGGTCGCCGACGTGGTCGCGCGCACGGGCGGCGGTCTCGGCGACGACGTCTCGGTGTACAACCCGCAAACGAATAAAACGCTCTCGGGGACGGTGATCGGCCCCGACCGCGTCGAACTCAACCTCTCGGGGGATCAACCGTGAGCAAATTGTTGACGATCGCCGCACTCGCGGCGCTGCTCGTACCGGTCGCCGCGAGTGCCGACACGCTCTACGTGGCGGCGCCGCCGCCCGCCGGACCGGGCCATCCGTTGCGCTTGGGACCCGATCATCGCGCGCAGCAGATCGGCGACTTGGTGTACGTGCAATTCGACTTTGCCGACGCGAACTCGCATTCGAACAATTATTCGAGCAACAAGCAGGGCGCCGTCAACGGCGGTGGCGGCACCGGCATCTTCAATCTGCCGCTCCTCCGCCTGACCAACAGCGCGTCCGGGCAATCGACGACGACGACCGCGCAGGCGGCCGGCGGCGCCGACGCGTTCACCTCGACGATGATGGCGACGGTCACGAACGTGTTGCCGAGCGGCGTGCTCGAGATCACCGGCGATCAAGGCGTACAGATCAACGGACGCGACCAGACGCTGCACATCACCGGCACCATCCGCCCCGAAGATATCGATAACACCGATACGATCCTCTCATCGCGCGTCGCGAACGTGCAGGCCCAGTTCAAAGGCAACGACCAGAAGAACAAGGGCCTGCTCTCGCGGATCCTGAGCTGGCTCTTCTAGGAGACGACGGATGATGATGCGCGCGCTCTCGGTGCTCAAGGCAATGCTGGTCCTGCTCCTCGCGATTTCGGTCGCGGGGGCGCCGGCGTTCGCGCAGAGCACCGGGAAGTCGGTGCGCATCAAAGACATCGCTCACGTGCAGGGCGTGACCGGCAACCAGTTGGTCGGGTATGGCGTCGTCGTCGGGCTCCAGGGCACGGGCGACTCTACCTCGGTCATCTTCACGAGCCAGACGATCCAGAACATTCTGCAGACCTTCGGCTTGAGCGTCGCGCAGCAGTCGGTGCGCACGCGCGACGTCGCCGCGGTGATCGTCACCGCCACGCTCCCGCCCTTCGCGCACTCCGGCGACAACGTCGACGTGGATGTCTCGGCGATGGGTGATGCGACGAGCCTCCAGGGCGGCACGCTCGTGCTCACCGAGTTGCGCGCCGCGAATAACCTCGTCTATGCGACCGCGCAGGGTCCGGTCTCGGTCGGCGGCTTCGTCGCCGGGTTCTCCGGCTCGTCGGTGAACAAAAACTACACCGGTGCCGGGCGCATTCCGAACGGCGCGGTGATCGCGCGCGACATGATCACGCCGCTCACCAACGATCAGAACGGCTTCAACTACGTGTTGACGACGCCGGATTTCAAGACGGCGGCGAACCTCGCGGCGGTCTTGAACGGGCATTTCGGCGCGCGGACGGCGCAAGCGCTGGATGCGGAGACCGTTCACGTCAACCTGCCGCCCGCGTATGCCGGAAACCCCGTGCAGTTTCTCGCCGACGCCGACGATCTCTCGTTCGAACAGAACGAAATCGCGAAGGTCGTGATGAACGAACGCACCGGCACGATCGTCTTCGGCGGCGATATCAAACTCGCACCCTGCGCGATCGCGCACGGCGATCTCACGATCACGATCTCAACGCAGAACCAGGTCTCGCAGCCGAATCCGCTCGCGAGCGGGCAGACCGCGCTGCAGCAGAATTCGACGATTCAGGCGAGCGAGCACGGGCACCAACTCACGTTCATCGCGGGAGCGACCACGCTCTCGTCGGTGGTCCGCGCGCTCAACGTGCTCGGCGTCTCACCGCGCGATCTCATCGCGATCGTGCAGGCGCTGCGCTCGGCCGGCTCGCTGCAAGCCGATCTGGAGATGATCTAGCGATGGGCGATCTCTCGAATATCGGCAAGGCACAAGCTCCGCAGGCGCTGACGCCCGAGCAAACGCAAGCCCTCTCGCGCCTGCATCAGGCGGCGACCGCGCTCGAAGGCGTCTTCATGCAGATGGTGATGAGCGCGATGCAGAGCACCGTGCCGAAGGATTCGATCTTCGGTAAGGAGTCGGCGTCCGAGGAGACCTGGCAGGGGATGCTCGACGACCAACGCGCGCAAGAGATGTCCAAGAGCGGAGCGATCGGTATCGCGAAAGTACTCGAAGAGCAGTTGCGCAGTCAGGTGCTCTCCGACGCGAAGCACGAATCGCACGTCGATGTCGAGCGGAGGATTGACCCGTGAACGACTCCTGGGAGATGTTCGCCGCCGTGCTCGCGGACGAGTCGGCGCACCTCGCGCGCGTGCACGACGCGGCGCAGCGCCTCACGAAGGCTCTCGTCGCGAACGATCTCGACGAGATCGGCGAAGGCGAGCGCGCGCTCGATGCGGCGCGCGCGGCCTATCAGAGCGCGTCGGGCAAGCGTCGCGGCATGCAGGTGCGCGGATTCGGCAACCTCACGCTGCGTCAGGTCTGCGCCTATGCCCCTCGCAATCTCTGGCCGACGCTCAACCAGCGCATCGCCGAATTGACCACGACCTCGATCGCGCTCGGGATCACGAACAACAATAACAAGTCGCTGATCATGAGCGGCATGCAGCGCCTGATGAAGGTCACCGCCGCGCTGCAGGCGGCCGCGAGCGACGGTCCTCGCACCTACAAACGGCGCGGCATCGTGCCGCCGCCCTCCAATAGCGTACTGGTGAGCAGTAAAGCATGAGCAGCTTCTTTCCGCAGGGCACGTTCTTCGGCATCGACATGATGTCGACGTCGCTGCAGTCGTTCTCGGTCGCCGAGAACGTCACGAGCGACAACATCTCGAACGTCAACACGCCCGGAGCATCCCGGCAGCAGGCCAACTTTACCGAGGCGCCGCCGATCGCCGGGTCGCCCTTCATGTCGACGCACGTGCTGGGCACGGCGGGCGAGGGCGCGACGATCTCGCAGGTGCAGCGGATCCATGCGGATGCGTACGACTCGCTCTTCCGCGGCGCGTCGTCGTCGCAGAATTACTACACCACGCAGTCCGACGCGCTCAAGGCGCTCCAGGCGCAGCTCGGCGATCCCAACTCCGGCATCGGAACGCAGTTCGCGTCGTTTCAGTCGGCCATCGCGCAGCTGGTCTCCCAGGCCGGGAGCGGCAATCCGAGCGCCTCGCGCGCGAACGTCATCGCGCAGGCGCAGGCGCTTGCGACCGCGCTCGGCACCGCATCGAGCAGCATCTCGAACGCCAAGTCGCAAGCACTCACGCAGGGCTCCGCGCTCGTGACGAAGGTGAACTCGATCCTGGATCAGATCGCCGCGCTCAACGGACAGATCCGTGCCTCGACGGCCGTCGGCGACAATCCGAACACGTTTTCCGACCAGCGCGACTACCTGATCGATCAGCTCTCGCAGTATATCTCGACGCAGACCTCGATCCAGAGCGACGGCTCGACGCTGGTCACCGTCAACGGGCAGGCGCTCGTCAACGACCAGGTCGTCTATCACCTTGCCGCGCCGGTCGTCGGCCAGGCCTCGAACGGGACGCCGACCTTCAAAGTTGACTTCGCTTCCACGCCCCCGGCGGCGGCGAGCGCGCCCGGTATCCCGCTCGGCAGCGGGCAGCTTGCGGCGCTGCAAGACCTCTACAACAACAAATTGAGCGTCTACGGCACGCAGCTCGATCAATTCGCCTCGAGCCTCGCGAACGAAGTCAATCGCGTCACGCAGAGCGCCTACGACCAGAACGGTCAGCCGGGAACCGCGCTCTTTCAGCCGATCGTCGCATCGTTGCCGATCACGGCGGGAAACATCAAGAGCGGGATCTCCGACCCCTCGCAGCTGCCGGTGGCGCTCGCGAGCACGAGCGCCGGCACCTTGGTCGCCCCGCTCAACTCCGCGAATAATAACGTCGATTCGTCGCAACAGCTGACGAACAACGCTTCGCTCGCGAATCCGCCGACGGCGACCCTGACCGGCGCGCTGACGATCAGCGTGGACGGCGTCGCCTCGACGTTCAACTACAACACGGGCGCGGGCGGGAACGCCGACACGATCGACAACTTCGTCACGAACTTCAACGCCGGACACTTCGGCGTCACCGCGTCGTTCGATGCGAGTTCGCAGCGCATCGTCTTCGCGCGCGACCCCGCGAACGAGGATCTCGTCCTCCGCGGCGCGCAGCAGTCGAACCCGCAGACGCCGACCTTCACCATCTCCGACTCGCTCTTCGCGGCCGGCGCCCCGGCGTCGTCGCTGATCGGCGTTCTCGGCGGGCAGAATCTCAACGGCGTGCAACAGAACGCATCGAACGCGTTCGCGGCGAGCGACAACTCCGGCGCCAACGCCATCGTCAAAGTCTTCCAGGGCAACGTCGGTGTGCCGGCGCTCGAGACGCAAGGCGCCGCCGCGACGACCGCGGGTACGCTGACGACGGTCGCGCTGCCCTCGGGCGTCAACAACATCCAGGTCGGCCAGGTACTCACGCTCGACGCGCAACCGAACGGGGCGTCGCCGCAAGAGAACGTCGTGGTGAGCGCGATCAGCGTCAATCCGACGACGGGGATCGAGTCCGTCACGTTCACGCCCGCGAACAATCACGCGGCGGGCTACTCGATCGCGAGCGCGCAGGTGCAGACGCTGCAGCAATTCTACGGACAGACGATCACGCAGGTCGGACTCGACACGCAGACCGCGATCACCGGCAGCGCGACGCAGACGACGCTCGCGCAGAACATCGACAACGTGCGCCAGAGCATCTCGGGTATCAATATCGACGAAGAGACGCAGAATTTGGTGAAGTACCAAAACGCGTACCAAGCGGCGGCCAAGACGATCTCGACGCTCAACCAGCTCTTGACCTTCGTGATCAACAACCTTGGTGTCGGACAGTAAGGAGGCTCACCGATGCGCATCGCCACGTCGTCGCTTTACGAGAATCAATCGTCGTCGATTGACAATCTCTACGCGACCTATCAGCAGCAAGGCCAGCAGCTTTCGACCGGCAAGTCCCTGAACGTTCCCTCGGACGATCCCACCGTGATCGCGCAAGACATCGCGGTGCGCAGCGACGGCACGGTGACCGCGCAGGTCGGCAAGAACCTGAACGATCTCAACAACCAGCTCACCGCCGTCGACGGCTCGCTCTCGAGCCTGACGAACATTCTGCAGAGCGCGCGCAGTCTCGCCATCGAGGGCGCGAGCGACACGGTCGCGCCGAATCAGCGCGCCGCGATCGCGGCGCAGGTCGATCAGCTCTTGCAAGAAGCCGTCGGCCTCGCCAACACGCAATATGCAGGCAAGTACGTCTTCGCCGGTACGGCGATTCCGACGTCGGGCGGCCTCGTGCAGAGCTCGGGCAGCCCGATCACCGGGGTGACCTCCCAGGGCAACATCGTGCAGCAGAAGCAGCAACTGCCCAACGGGCAGACGGTCTCGACCGGTGTGACCCTGCAGCAAGCCTTCAACTACGGCGCACCCGATGGGTCGCCCGACGTCTTTCAGACGCTGATCAACCTGCGCGACACGCTGCAGAAGGGCTCCGTCGTGGATCAGAGCCAGCAGGCGCTGAACCTCGCGGGCACCGTCATCAGCACGACGACGACGCTCGCGCAGTTGAGCGCGGGCGCGACGCCGCAACTGCTCGCGACGCCGCTCGTTCCCGATTCCAGCGGCAACGTGACGATCAATATCGCGAACGGGGTCAATCAGAGCGGCGTCAACGTGACGCTCCTGCCGACCGATACGGTCGCGACGATGCTCACCAAGATCAACACCGCGGCGAATCCGCTCGGGATCTCGGCCACGTTCAACGCGCAGACCCAGAAGCTCGCGTTCTCGAGCACCTCGAATCCGCCGAGCACGTTCGAGATCAACGACGTTCCGAGCGCGGGCGCGACGAATAGCGGCAATTTTCTCGCCGCGTTCGGCCTGACGCAGCAGGCGGACGTCACGAACGACCTCTCGACCCAGATCGGCGACGTCGATCACGTGCTCCAAGTCGCGCTCAACGCGCGCGCGGTGATCGGCTCGACCATCCAGGGTGTCCAGAGCCTGAGCACCCAGGTGAATTCACAGGCCCTTAACGACACCACGGTGCAGTCGGGTCTCGAAGATACCGATATTGCTAAGGTGACCTCGCAGTTCTCGCAGACGCAGACCGTCCTGCAGGCCGCCTACGCCACGACCTCGCGTCTCGAAGCAAAGACGCTCTTCGATTACATTCAGTAAGTTAGCAAGGGTGAGATGACGGTTCAAATGGAGACGGATATGAACGCCGCACAGACCGAGACGATGACGTTTCCCCGCTTTGGGGAGTGCTCGTTCGCGCCGAGCGACGTCATCGAGTTCCCCTGGGGATTGCCGGGCTTCCCGAACATGCGTCGCTGGCTCGCGCTGACCGTCGAGACGCAGAGCAGCTTCGTCTGGCTTCAGAGCCTCGACGACGCCGGCGTCGCGTTGCCGACGGCAGATCCGTATCTCATCTTCGAGGACTACGACCCCAAGCTGCCCGCCTACGCGGTCTCGGCGCTCGAAATCGAGGGGCCCTCGGACTTCACGCTCCTCGGCGTGGTGGTCGTGACCGAAGAGGCGCACGAGATGACGATGAACCTCTTCGCACCGATCGTCGTGAACCTCCGCACCCGCAAGGCGCGCCAGATCGTGCTCGAAAACTCGGGCTTCTCCGTACGCCAGCCGATCCCGCGCAAGGCCGAAGAGGCCGAACCCGCCGCCGGGTAGATCTAGCTGTAGAGGAAGGACCCCGGCCGACGAGAAGGCTGCGGTCGACGGCGGGAGTGCCGTCTGCCACGGAGGGCCGGATCCATGCTCGTTCTCAGCCGCAAGCTCAATCAGTCCATCATGATCGGCGACGATATTCGCATCGTCGTGGTCGCCGTTGACCGAGATCAGGTCAAACTCGGCATCGAGGCCCCTCGCGAGGTCTCCGTCCACCGCTCCGAGATCTACGAAGAGATCCAGCGCACCAACCGCGCCGCCGCCGAGACGGCCACGGCCGCTCCGGCGCCCGCCTCGCGCGCCCGGCTCCAGCCCCGAAAAAAATCACCTTCCGGCCACTAAAGTAGCCTCGCGGCCAGGCCGATACCGGAGTTAGTGGGGACAGGACGTTTCCCGCTGGACTAGTTCATCAATAGCGCGCGCGAGATCGATCATCGCGCATCATGGAGGAAAACATGGGACAAGGTCTGAGCATTGCCAACAACCTGTTGGCGAACAATGTCTCTCTCAACCTGAATAAGAATCAGGAAGCACTCAAGAACACCGTCACTCAGCTCTCGTCGGGTCTGCGCATCAACACCGCCGCAGATGACCCGTCGGGTCTTGCTATTGCGACGAACCTGCAGACGCAGGTCGACGGCTTCAACGCAGCCGTGCAGAACGTGCAGAACGCCAACAACGCCGCGCAAGTGGCCGAAGGCGCGCTGCAGACGACGACCGACATTCTGCAGCGCATCCGTGCGCTCGCGGTCGAAGCGGCGTCGGATGTGAACTCGAACAGCGACCGCGCGAACCTTCAAGTCGAAGTCTCGCAGCTGCTGCTCGAAGTCAACCGCATCTCGCAGAACACGAACTTCAACGGTCAGTCGCTGCTCGACGGCTCGCATGCGGGCTTCCAGGCGCAGCAGCAAGCCACCGTTACCGTGACCGCCAACACGGCGCTCGCGACCAACGGCAACATCTCGGGCGTCGCGGGCGTCAACTACGGCTTCCTCGCGGCAACCGTGACGGCTGGCGGCGCCGGCTTCTTCACGACCGTCGGCGGTACGCAGGGCTTCGGCGGCGCGGGCACGACCGACGGCACGATCGAACTCCAGGTCATCAACACCGGTGTTTCGATCGCGGTTCAAGAGACGTTCTTCGACAGCGGTTCCGGTAAGGTGTGCGTCTCGTCGACGCTGTACGCCGCCAAGGGCTCCGCGAACGCGTTCGACAACGTCGCCGTTACCCTCGGCACGTTCACGACGGCCGACGTCGGCACGACCTCGTACATCAAGGTCAGCCAGAACGTCGCGGCGCTCACGAACCCGTCCAACCCGGCGTTCAACTTCCAGTCGGCAGCCGACGAAGGCGACGTCATCCAGGTCGGTATCGAAGCGACGAACACCTCGACGCTCCGCATCTCGAACATCAACCTCGCTCTCTCGGCGGCGAACAACCCGTCGATCGGCGCGGAAGATGCCATCGGCCAGATCGACAATGCGCTCGATCGTCTGCTCAACCAGCGCGCCCAGCTCGGCTCGGTCATCGTTCGCCTGAACGAAGACGCGTCGAACGACAACGTCGCTGCGGTCAACCTGCAGGCCTCGGAATCTTCGATCCGCGACCTCAACGTCGGCCAGGCGACCACCGAGTTCACCAAGCTCCAGATCCTGGTGCAGGTCGGAACCTCGGTCTTGGCGCAGTCGAACGCGAACGCGCAGAGCGTTCTCGGCCTCTTCCGCTAGTAGGAAGTCGCCGCAAGAGCGTTCACGCACGAGTGATCGCAAACGAGGGCCCGCTCCGGCGGGCCCTCGTCGCATTTCTAACGCGCGTTACGCTGCATGCCGAAAACAGGAACGATGCCTATTCGCGTCTCCTCAAAGCGCGCCGCCGTTCCCGCCGCGGCGGCTCCCGCGCGCACGGGCTTGCCCTTCGGCTTTCCGCCCGTTCCGCCGGGAACGCCGCAGAAGCCGCCCGGTGTGAGCCTCTGCATGATCGTGAAGAACGAGGAGCGCTTTCTCGCCGACTGCCTGCGCAGCGTCGAAGGCGCTGTCGACGAGATCTGCATCGTCGATACCGGCTCGACCGATCGCACCATCGAGATCGCACGCTCGTTCGGGGCGACCGTCATCGAGCGGCCCTGGCGTAACGATTTCGCGTGGGCGCGCAACGAGTCGCTCGCTCTCGCGACCAAACGTTGGATCCTGATGCTCGACGCCGACGAGGTCTTGCGCGAGGTGTCCAAACCGACGCTGCGCGCGCTCGCGCAGGTTCCGGCACATCGCACCGGAGTCTGGTTGCGCTGCTTCAACCAATCCGACGACTATCGCGGCACCGGCGCCATGTCGCACGCGCTCGTTCGCGTCTTCCCGAACTCCGAGCACATTCGCTTTCGCGGAATGATTCACGAGTTCGTGTGTTTCGACGGCGCGACCGAGGGCATCGCGGCGGTCGTCGCGCCGCTCGAGATCGATCATTTCGGCTACCTCACCGACGTCGTGAACGATCGCGACAAGGCGCAGCGAAACTTCGAGATCGTGAAGGCGGCCGTGGAGGCCGAGCCGCTCGATCCGTTCGCGTGGTTTAATCTCGCCTCGACCGCCTTCATGATCGGCGACTACGAGGTCGCGCGCTCGGGCTTCGAAAAGATGCGCGAGCTCAACGGATCGACGCCGCGCGGGTTCATCGCCAACGGCTACGCGATCCTCGCCGAGGTCTATTGCGACAAGATGCGGGATCCGCGCAGGGGCGAGGAGATCGCTCGCGCCGCGCTCGAGTTCTCGCCGCATTACGCCAACGCGCATTTTCAACTCGGCAAGGCGCTGGCCGCCCAGCGACGTTACGATGAAGCGCGCGCGGCCTTCGAACTCGCGATCGACGACGGGAAGTTCGGCGGTCAACAGTTCGTCGTGGACGACCAAGTCTCGATCTGGAAGGCGCATTCGGAGATCGGGTCGAGTTACGTCGCCGAGCAAGACGACGAGAGCGCGATTCGTTGGTTTCGCAAGGGATTGGAGAACGCGCCGAAGGTTCAGCCGTTACGCTTGAATCTCGCGCGCGCCCTCGAGCGCAGCGGAGCCATCGACGAGGCGCGCGATCACTTTCGCTCCGTGTTCGAAGATTACGGCGACGATCAGAGCGCGGTGGATTGGGTGAATTTTCTGCTCCGACGCGGCGACGGTGCCGCGGCGCTCGACGTCATCGAACGCACGCACGCATCGCTCTCGGATACGCACGCGGCCGCATTGCTGCACGCGGCGGCGCAGATCGCGGCCAAGCTGGGCACGACGCCGCCCGAGCGCTATCTCGAGCTCGCGGCGGCGCGCCTGCCGGGGAGCGCCGACGTGCTCAATTGGCTCGAGTCGATCTATCGCGAACGCGGCGATCGAGCGCGACTCGACGCGCTGCTCGCGGCCGAGGCGCAGATCGAGCCCGTCGGTCCGGCGGACTTTTTGCGCCGCTCGTACCAGGCCAACGTCGCCGGCGAACACGCGCGTGGACTGCAGCTCGCGGAGCGCGGACTCTTGCTCGCTCCCGGGCACGAGCACTTGCATTACAACGCGGCGGTCGCGGCCGCGTCGCTCGGCGAACCGGCGCTCGCGCTCGAACATCTCGATGCGGTGACCTCGACGGACGGCCCGATCGCCGCGCCCGCGCGCATGTTGCGTGCGGGCGTCTGTCGTTCGCTCGGACGCGACGACGAGGCCATCGCCGCGCTCGAGGGCGTCCTCGCGAGCGATCCCGCGCATCCGGATGCGCTCGCGCAGCGCGCGTCGCTGCTCGAATCGCGCGGCGATCTTGGGGCTGCCGAGGGAACGCTGCGGCGCCTGCTCGATGCCAACGCGTCGCGCGGCGCGGTCGAACTCGCCGCCTTCCTAATGCGGCGCGGGCGATTCGACGAAGCGGCGCGAGTCGCCGAGGTCGGGCTCGGACGCTGATGCGCTACTCGATCATCATTCCGGTCTTCAACAAGGCCGATCTCACGCAGCAATGCCTCGACGCGCTTCCGGCGTCGATCGCGGACGCCGGCGACGGCGAGGTGATCGTCGTCGATAACGCCTCGAGCGACCGCACGCCGCAGTTACTCGCGCAGTACCCGTGGATACGCGTCATCCGAAACGAGCAGAACCTCGGATTCGCCGGTGCGAATAATCAGGCGGCACGTATCGCACGCGGTCGGTTCTTGGTGCTGCTCAACAACGATACCGAGGCGTGGCCGGGTTGGCTCGCGAGCATGCTGCGCTACGCCGAAGACCCGACCGTCGGCGCGGTCGGCGCGCGCTTGCTCTACGCCGACAAGAGCTGCCAACACGGCGGCGTCGTGGTGTTGGGGAACGGATTCGGCCGTCAGAGCATTCTCCCGTTTCACCATAACTATTTGGTCCCGTTCGGCGATCCCGACGTGGTGCGCGTGCAGGACTTGCAGATCGTCACGGGAGCGTGCTTGGTGACGCCGCGCGCGCTCTACGAGCGTCTGGGCGGGCTCGACGAACGCTACTGGAACGGGTTCGAAGACGTCGACTACTGCCTGAAGGTCAAGCGCGAGGGACTGCGCGTGGTGTACGACGCGGATGCCGTGCTCTATCATTACGAATCGCAATCGGGTATCCAACGCTTTCGTCGAGCGTCGTGGAATACCGAACTCCTCGAGCGGCGCTGGCGCGGAAGCGTTCGTTTCGATGCGTTGGAGAAGAACATCGCGCGCGGATTGATGCGCTTTCCGCAGCGCAGCGCGCGTCAGGGCATCGGCGTGATGATCGTGAACTCGGTCCCGACGACGATCGTCGTGCACGGCGAGGAACCGGCCGAAGGGCGCGAGCGCTTCGAGGCGTCGCTGCGTGCCAATCATGCGCCGATCGAGGCGATTCGCTACGCGTTTGGTGACGAGGCGCTCGCGACCGCGCGCGAAGCGCTGCGCGTGCGTGGCCTCGGGTGCACCGCCTTCGTGCGCGGCGCCGCTCGCCTCGAGCCGGGTTGGCTCGACGAATTGATCGTGCAACTCACGTCGACGCCGACCGTCGTGGCGGCGACCTTCGCTCCGGAGCTGCCGACGGGACAGAACGTCGCACCGGTCGCCCCGGACGGACGCTGTTGCGCCTTCAATCGTCGCATGATCCCGCAGCACTTCACGCTCGAGCCCTTCGATTCGCTCGACGGCGCGATCGCCGATCTGGCGCTCCGCCTCGTTCCGCTCAACCTCGGGACGCGCGGCGTTTCGCGCGTACTCGGCGAACTGCCCGCCGCGCGCGCCGACGCATCGTTCGAGCGCGCACACGGCTCGCCGCTCGCACGGGTCGCGATCGAAGACCCCGAACGAATCGAACGCCTCCTCACGCAGCGGCCGACGAAGCCGCGCGGGCTCGTCTCCATCGTGATGCTGAGTTGGAACGCTCCGGAATTCACGCGAACGGCGCTCGCGTCCATTGCGGAGTTTACGAGCGAGCCGTACGAGGTGATCGTCGTCGATAACGGCTCGGAGGAGAAGACCCTCGAGATGCTCCGGCAGATCGAGGATCCGCACGTGCGCGTCATCTACAACGCGACCAATCGCGGCTTCGGCGGCGGAAACAACGACGGCATCGTGGCGGCCGACGGCGAGTACGTCGTCATCCTCAACAACGACGTCATCGTGACGCAGGGGTGGCTCGACGCGCTCCTCGCGCCGTTCGCTCGGATTCCTTCGGTCGGCGTCACCGCGCCGCGCAGCAACAAGATCGTGGGCGATCAAGAGGTCGTTGACGCCACCTATCGCGATATCGAGGGCATGCACGCCTACGCCCGCGCCCGCGCGCAGACGCATCGCGGGCGCGGCTATCTGACCGATCGAGCGATCGGATTCTGTCTCTGCATCGACCGGCGCGTGATCGACGAGGTCGGCGGTTTCGACGAACGCTTCGAGATGGGGAACTTCGAAGACGACGATTTTTCCCTGCGCGTGCGCGGAGCGGGCTACGACATCTACGTCTGCGACGACAGTTTCATCCACCACTTCGGCAGCCAATCATTCAAGGCGAATAACGTCGATCACGGTGCGACGATGCGCGAAAATTGGCGCCGTTTCGCGCAGAAGTGGGGCTATCCGCCTCCCTTCCCGGATCAAGGCTACGATCCGCGGTCGGCGATCATGCGCGGCTTCGATCGCACGAAGCACTATGCGCCGCTGCCGCCGAGGCGCACGACCGCCGTCACCGCGGCGTCGGACACGAGTCCGCAGCGCGACCTGCTCTTCGTCGCATCGATCGGGGACGAGCGCGCGTGGAGCGATGCCGCCGAATTCGTGCGCCGCTACCTGCAGGCGTTCGACGCCTCGAGTCCGGTCTCGCTCGCGATCGGCAGCGCGGGGTTGCCCGATGCCGCGACGATCGGACGTCGCGTGATGCGTGCGCTCGAAAAGCTCGGCGTTTCCGAGCAGCGCTGTGCGGACGTCGAAATAAGCGACGAATCCGACCTCGACGCTTGGCGCGCAAGTTTGCGCGCACGAACGATCGTGGATGTGCGCGATCTCGACGACCGCAGCCCGAGCGCGCTCCGCCGCCTGCTCGAAGGGTCGGTCGCATGAGGCTCATCCGTCGTTTCGAGGCGTTGCGCCCGCGTCACGACGCGGCTCACCTTCGTGCTCTCCTGCGCGTCGAGTCGCTCGTCGTCGCGCGTTTCGAGCCCATGAGCTCGCTGCGGCTCGAAGGCTACGTGGACCTCGTCTTCGAGCGCGACGACGCGTGGCTCGTCGTGCCGATGCTCCGCGTGGACGGCGTCTCGGTCATGGTGCCGGAGTTGGCGCCGATCGCGTGGCCCTCGCACGTTGCCGACCTCGCCGGCGCCGATACCGACGCCATCGACGAACGCATCGCAGGCTGGCTGCGAAGCGTCTCGCTCGCGCGTTTCGTCAACGACGAGCAGGTGCGATTCTTTCGCTCCGAGCCCCATCTGCGGGATACCTTCGACCGCGCGCGCGAAGCGACGTTGTTTGGCGCCGCGCCGCTCGGCGACGTGCTACGCAGCGTCGGTCCCGCCGTGTACGCGCAACGTCTCGCGCGCGACCGGAGCGTCGCGCTCGTCGGTGCGCAGGCGCCAAACGGCTCGGCCGTGCTCTCGTCGGTGGCGCGCGAACTCGCGTGGACGACCGGAGACGCCCGGCTCGACGACCTCGCGCGGCGTTGGTTCGGCGGCGTCGCTTCCGAGCCCGTGCGTTCGGAACGTCGCTACGATCTCTATGTGGGGCCGCGCGACCATGCGCTCGATGCACCCACGAGCGTCTTTCTCGACGTCGCGCGCGATGGCGAGCGCGCGGTGGTCGCCGTCGAGCCGATTCCGTCGGACGTGATGGTATCGTTCGACGCGGAGGACGCGCCGTCAGCACGTGCCTTCGCGGTGACGGAGGCGGCCGTGCCCCTGCGGCTCTCGCGCGCGATCGAACCGAGCCGCGGCGGCACCTCCGCGGGCACGATCGCCCTCGTCGTTCGCGACGACGCCGAGCGCACACCGGATGCCGACCTCGATGCCGCGCGCGAACTCGCGCGCTCGCTGCGGGCCGAAGGCTTCGATGCGTCGGTCGAGATCGCCGGTCGCGTCGATCCGGCGCGCGTCGACGTCATTCACGTCTTCGATCTGCGGCACGGGGCTGCGATGGTGCAGTTACTCCGCGATGCCGAGGCCGCGGGGACGCCGGTCGTCGTCACGCCGTATGCCGACGATCGGCGCGACGAAGCGATGGTCGGAGCATCGGGGAGCATCTCGATTCCGCGCTCCTCGAACGACACCGTCGTCTTCGACGAGTACGCCCGGGCCTTCGCGTCCCGCCGGATCTCCAATCTGCGCAGCGGCGTCTGGTACGACGACGCCGCAAGCGTGCTGCTCGCGCGCGCGGGAGCGGCGATCGTGTCGTCGCAGGCGGAGGCGATTTTCTTGCGCGAGCGCTTCGGCTACGATCGCACCACCGTACCGATCGCGGCGACGATCCCGCTCGAGCGTCCGAGCGACCGAATCGCCTCGCTCGTCGGTCCCGATGACTTCGTGCTGATCCACGCCCCGATCGAGGCGCGGTGCAATCAGCTCTTCGCGGTCATGGCCGCCGAGCGTTTGGGGCTGCCCATCGTGCTGCTCGGCCCCGTCGCGGACGTGGAGTACTACCGCTACGTCAACGAGGGCAGCGGGCCCCGCACGGTCCAACTGCGGGATCACGAGCTCACCCCCGCCGAGATCGCCGGCCTCTACGGCCGAGCCCGGGTCGTCGCCGATGTCGGCTGGTCGGCGCGGGGGCTGCACCGTCTCGCGCGAGGCGGCGCGACCGGAGCGGCGCTGGTCGCGAACCTCAGCGGCTACGCGAACGACCTCTGGGGCGACCTCGCGGTGCTCGTGGACCCGGCGAGCCTCGACGCGATCGCCGAGGCCCTGCGGCTTGCCTGGGAGGCTCAGCCGCGCATCGGATCGGCCGTCGCCGCTCGGACGGCGGAGCGCTGCGACCCCTTTGCCGGCTTGGTTGCCGTCCTCTCGGCCTATCAAGCCTCCACGCTCTTAACGAAAGGGGCCTAAACTGCGTCCTTCTGAGAGCCGATTTTAGAAGAGACGGATTCCGAAGGAGACGTAACGGACATGGACGTTCAACCCCCTCCCGCGCCGGGAGCGAACGTGGCGACGAGCGGCGTGACGCCGCCCGATATCTTTGCTGGTGCGCCCGCCCCCGCTGCGGGTGCGGTGAGCGTCGCCGCGCCGCCTCTACCTGGTGCGACTGCCGCACCGCGCGACACGTCGGGCATCGCCCCGGCAATCGCGAAGATTTTCGGCGATTCGGGATCTCCCCAGGCCGTCAATTTGAACGTGTCCTACCGCGTCTTGAAAGACCACGAGATCGTCACGGTCTTCACCGATCCGAAGACCGGCAAAGAGGTCGCGCAGTTTCCGCCCGAGATTTTGATCGGGCTCGCGCAGTTTTTCGACCAGCAGTCCGGCGTTACGTTCGACCGTAACGCGTAGCCGACGAGGAGTACACGGTGTCAAGCTCAGTTCCGGGAACCAACGTTCCTCCGGTCTCGTTTCCCGGCATCGCCTCGGGAATCGACTACAACTCGATCATCACCAAACTGACGTCGCTGCAGCTCTCGCAAAACGTCACGCTCAACGCGCAGATCGCGACGCTCAACGCCGCGAACGCCGAGCTGATCAACATCAACAACCTGCTCGCGTGCGTGCAGAACTCGTTGGTCGGCCTCTCCGACGCGACGTTGTTCTCGTCGTATGCGGCGACGTCCAGCAATACGACCGAGGGTACGGCATCGGTTCTCGCGGGGGCTACGCCGCTCGCCGGAACCTACACGATCTTGAAAACGACGCAAGCGACTGCGACGACGATCACCAACAACGCGGGCGCCGGTCAGAGCATCTACAGCGGCGGATCGGATAACAAGCCCCTTACGAGCGCGTACCTCGCCGTGACGCCGACGGGCGGTTCGACCGGGCAGGGCACGATCACGGTCAACGGCGTGCAGGTCTCGTACAATATCAACATCGACTCGGTGCAGAGCATCCTCTCCAAGATTCAAAGCCAGGTGCAGACGGCGACGGGTGATACGAGCTTCACCGCCACGCTCAACGCCGGCGGGCGCGTCGTGTTCTCTTCGACGCAGCAACCGATCACGCTGGGCTCGGCGACCGACACGGGCAATCTGCTGCAAGTCTTCAAGCTGTCGACGGCAAAAATCACCAATACAGCGACCAGCGGCACCGTGACGAGCACGTCGAACATCGGCGGCATCAATCAAGCCGCCGCCTTCAACAGCGCGACGAGCGCGAACTATGTGACTCCCGTGACGTCCGGATTCTTCACGATCAACGGCGTCCAGATCACCGTCGATGCCGCGAACGATAATACCGCGTCGGTGATCGCGCGCATCAACGCGAGCAGCGCCGGCGTAATTGCGTCGTACGATGCGACCACGAACAAGATCGTCCTTGCGTCGAAGACCACCGGCCCGGAGAGCATCGTGCTCGGGGCGAGCGGCGACACGAGCAATTTTCTCGCCGCGGCGCGGCTCACGACGGCGACCGGAGCGACGACGAAGGTCGGCGTGCAGGCATCGGTGCGCGTTCAAGACCCAGCCGGAACCACGACCACGGTCTACAGTAACTCGAATCAGGTGACCGACGCGATCAACGGCGTCGAGCTCGACATCAATAGCTTTACGACGAAGTACACCGTCACGGTCGCGCAAGATAACACGAAGCTCATCTCCGCAATCAACACCTTCACCTCCGCATACAACGCGGCAATCACGGAGATCAACAACGCCACCGAGCCTCCGGCCGTCATCTCGCCTCAGCCGGGTTCGTCGCAAACCGCCACCTCCGCCTCGGTCGGCGGCGGCGTGCTCTGGCAAAATTCGGATATCGGCCTCGTCAAAGACCAGTTGACCAATCTCGTTTCGGGATTGCTCGGGAATCCGCTCCAGGATTCGTCGCAGTACTACACGCCATCGCAGCAGCAGTACACGTCGCTCGCCTCGATCGGGCTGCAATTGAGCAGTTCGTTCTCGGTCATTCAGACAGCGAGCAACGGCGCGAATGCCACCTCGAGCAACCCGGTGACGACTCAGCAACTCGGCGGCACCGACGGTACGTTCCAAGCGCTCGACGTCACGAAGCTCACGGCGGCGCTCACTGCCAACCCCAACGCCGTGCAAGCGATCTTCCAAGGCGCCACGAGCCTCACACAGCAACTCGGGTCGTACCTCGGACAGGTCACCGGCTTGCCGACCCTCTTGAACTCCGGGCTCGTCGGCGTGTTGCCGGCCGGTAGCACGGCGATCATCCAAGGCTTCGAGAATACCAACACCGATTCGATCACCTCGATCCAAGATCAAATCAAACAGGTGACCGACACGGCGAATCAACAGGCCGACATGCTCCGCGCCGAATTCACGGCGACCGAAGGACAGTTGGCGGTCTATCAATCGCTGCAATCGCAACTTGCCGGGTTCTTCAAGGGTGCGGGTGGCTAACGCGGTATGAAGGGTTCCGCCGATCAGAAGTATCTCGAGACCTCGATCGCGACGGCCTCGAAGGAAGACTTGATCGTGAAGATCTTCGACGCGCTCTTGATCGCGGCGAAGCAAGCGCACGAGAAGCTGCTCAACGAGCGCGACGACATCCAAGGCATCCATCGCGCGCTGCTCCGCGCGCAACGGGCGTGCAGCCTGCTCATGGGTTCGCTCGACATGGAGATCGGCGGCGAGCTCTCGAAGAATCTCTTCCGCGTGTATGAGTTCTGGCATCACGAACTCGTCATGGCGAACATGCAGAAGGATCCGACGCGCGTCGAGCGTCTGCTTCCATACTTCACCGAATATCGCAAAACGTGGGCGCAAGCCGTCTCGGAATTCAAGTCGATGAAGAACGTGCCGCAGACCGCGCAGTCCTCCGCCCAAGGGGGATCGACGTTTGCCGCCGTCAGTTGATCCGGGGCGCGCGGCGCTCGAGGCGGTCGCCCGCGAGATCAACGGACTCGAATCGCTCTGCGTCGTGATCGACGTCGCGGTGAAGGGGCGCGATTGGTCGCGATTGAGCGAGGCGCTCGCGTTATCGCGGCGTGCGATGCACGCGTTCGAGAACGCGATGGCCGATGCGACGCCGTATCGCGACGAGACGTTCGATCAGGCGGCCTTCGCGCGACTGCAACAGATCTACGCGTATCGCCAAGAGCGGCTCGACGCGTTGCAGAGCTATCACGACGAGGTCGGCGCGCGTCTGCGTCAGCTCTCCAAGTGGAAGAGCTACGCGCGCTCCGTCGGCTCGCCGCGCGATTCCGTGCCGCGCGCCGAACTCATCGACGGCCTGCGCTAAGCGCCGGGTCGCACGTAGGTAATCTGCGCCGCCTGGTGCCGTTCGGCACCGGGCGGCAGCGTTTCGTAGGGAATCAGCGCCGCCACGCCGTCGCGCAGCACGGCGATCCGTTCGTGCGACGTGCTTGCGGGATCTTCCCAGCGCTCGGGGTGCACGACGCCGCTCGCGCGATCGAGGTGCCCGCACCGAACGCCCGCGTGCAGGAGCACCGAGTATCCGGCCGCGCGCACGCGACTGCAGAAGCGGTAATCTTCGTTGCACACCCGCACGCGCGGAGGCTGCGTCTCGACGAACACATCGGCGGGGAAGAAGGGCGGCTGCAGCGCGCGTAACGCCGCGGTGCGGATCGCGACGCAGCCGAATCCGACGCCGTCCACCGCCACCGGCTCGTGCGCGAACGCGGGAATCGTTGCCGTCGTCGTGTTCGCGTCGTCCCAGCGAGCGACCGCCATCGGGCGAAACCCATCGCGCGAGTAGTAGAGTGAGCCCGCCAGCGCGCACGATGCGTCGGCGTCGAGCGCGGCGATCAGCCGCGCGAGCGCGTTCGGTGGAAGGACTATGTCGTCGTCGCACATGACGAGCACGTCGGCATTCAGCTCGAGCGCGCGTTCCGCGATCAGTTCGCGCTGCGCGGGAACGTAGTTACCGGTCACGACGTAACGGTCGAGACGCTCGACCGATGCGGGAAGTTCGAGCGCCGCGAGGCTCGCGAGGAACGGCTGCGTCGGCGCGCCGCCGGTGGGGATGCCGAGAAGGACGCGCACCTACGCGAACGCGTTACCGAGCGCCGCGACGAGCGCGCGTGCGGCGGCATCGAGTTGCGCTTCATTTTGAAAGAGCACGCCGGTCGTGCGGTCGATGCGCAAGCGCACGAAGAGCTTTTGCAGCACCGTCATCGAGGTCTGCGCATAGACGCGCAGCGCATTTTCGAGCGCGGCCGCCGCGGCGTCGTCGCGAGGTCTGCCCGCGACGCGTTGCGCCTGCAGCGCGAGCGTGAGCTGGCGCGCCTTGACGAAGTCCCAGCGCGCGCGATCCTCGGCGATCTTGGCCAGCACGGCGCGCGTCGGTTCCTCGATCTCGGCGACGAGCGCGAGCGCGTCGGCGGCGGGTACCGCATCGACGACCGGCGCGGGTGCGATACGTTCGAGCGCGGCGAGCAACTCGCCCGCGTACTCGGCGATCGGCTCTTTCTTTCCGAGGCGTTCGTGCAATTGCGCGCGGTGCAGAATCTGCGACTGCGCGGCGAGGTGCGCTTTGAGGCCGATGGCATCGTCGCCCGCGGCGGGCGTGGCGCACGCGAGGGCGCTCGCGAAGATGCAGTGGCTCAAGATCGTCGGCGGCTTGGAGCCGTTGAACGTGCGCTCGAAGAATGCGAGCGTCGCGCGATCGAAGCGCCCGTAGAGCACGACGGCTTCGCGCGGCGGCTCCGGAATCGGGACCGGTGCCACGATCGGCTCCCGTTCGACGACGGGCTCCGGTTCGACGATGGCCGCCGGTGCCGGCTCCGGTGCCGGCGGCGGAGGCGGCGCGGGTTTTGGCGCGGGCGGCGGCGCGGCCGACGAGAGCGCGGCATCGGCCGCCTCGAAGACGATCTCTTCCTCGGCGTCGAGTTCGTAGATCGGCAGCTCGTCGGCGGGAATCGCGACCGGGATCAGCGGTTTCGGCGTATAGAGCGCCGGATCGGCGCGTTCGATCTCGGCGGCGAAGAGCGCGGACGGTGTCTCCTTGCGCGAAACGGCCAGCGCGCGCGCGCCGACCACACCTGCACCCTCGGCGCGCACCACGGGCGCGAGGAGTAGTGGCTTCGTGCCGAGCCGTACGCCGAGCTTCCAGACGAAGGTGCGCCGGGTTCCCGCCGCTAGTTCGCCGATTGGGAGACCCGAGCCGAAGAAGTGCTCCGCGGCGTCGTCGCCGCCATCGCGTCCGTCCATGACGAAGGAGCCGGGTCGGAAGGCCGCGCCGCCGGGTACCGGCACGGCGACGATCGTGCCGCGCGCGGGAGCGGCACCGTCGTTCGCGACGCTGAGTGCGAGCGTCACTACGGCTCCCGGGATCACGCCGCCGGAGGGCGTGGCGGTCAGCTCGACGGCGAGCACGGCGCTGCGTTGCTGCGGCACGGGCTCCTCGGAGGGCGCGATCCCGGCGTTATCGGCTAACGCGCGCGACTGCCACGCCGTGCGGTTGGGCGGCGCGAGTCCGAGCGCCGCTCGCTGCAGCTCCAGGAGCCGCATATCGGCGCTCAGTTCGAAATCCGGATCGAGATTCATTAGGCGCGTCGGGCGAAGAGGCGCGAGAAGAGCCCGCGCGGGCGCTCCGGTTCGGGGACCGCGGGCTCGGCCGAAGCCGGCGGGATCGTTTCGATGACGGCTGGGCGCGGTTTGACGGTGATGCCGCGCGCGGTCATGGCGCTTCGCACGTGGTCTTCGTTGACGAGCGTGCTCGCGCGGTCGGAGGCTTCACGCATCGCGTGGTGCGCGAGCATGGTCAGGCGCCGCGGCACGCCGCCCGACGCCTGCGAGAGCAGCGCGCGCGCATCCGCGGTGAGGAGATGGGAGCCCGGTGCAAGGCCGGCCTTGGTGAGGCGGTAATCGAGGATTGCGAGGAGCGTCGGCTCGTCGAGCAGATCCAGACGAATCCAGCCGTCGACGCGGTCGGCGAGGTTGCCGCGCGCGGCGATGCGTGCTTCGAGTTCGCTCTGCCCGAAGAGCAGGATGTTCAGCAGCTTGCGCTGCGGCACGTGGTAGTTGAGGAGCAGGCGGAGCGCCTCGAGATTCTCGTCGCTCAGATTCTGCGCTTCATCGACGATCAGCACGAGCGTGCGCTTCTCGAGGACGGCGGTCTCGAAGAAGAAGTTCTTGAGCGCGTTCTTGAGCGCGGCGCTCGAACGCGCGGGAAGCGCGAGCCCGAAGACGCGGCCGACCGCGATGAGAAACTCGACTTCCGTGGCGAACGTGGGGTCGAGGATCTTGCCCATCACGATGCGGTCGTCGGCAAGCAACTCGGCTTCGAGCGCGCCGCTCAGGCTCGTCTTCCCCGTGCCGGGATCGCCCAGCACGACGGTCAATCCGCGCGACGCATCGACCGAGTCGAAGAGGCGCTCCTTTGCCTTGCGCAGCGCGCCGAGTTCGCAATAGAAAAACGGATCCGCCGTATCGAGAAACGGATCGCGTTCGAGACCGAAGAAGCGGAAATACCTCGACATGGATTACCGGAGGGTTAGACTTCGGCCCCGCAAGCTCATTGTGCCGCGCGCGCTTCGAGCGTCGAAATTAACCGTTCGACCTCCGCGTCGGGAAACGCGACGCCGATCGGGCGATCCTCGACCGGTGCGTGAAAGTCGGTGCCGCCGGTCACGAGGAGTTCGCGTTCGCGCGCGAGCGCGAGCACCGCTGCGCGATAGGCCTCGTCGGCCGTGGGGTGCGCGATCTCGATGCCGTCCACGCCGAGCTCGATCAGGGCGAGCAGATCGCCGGGTTCGCGCAGCCGCGCGGGATGCGCGACGACGCTGACGCCCCCGGAGTCGCGAACGAGCGCGATCGCTTCTCGCGCTGTCAGGCGTGCGAGCGGGACGTACGACACGCCGTCGTCGGCGAGATAGCGGTCGAAGGCCTCTTGCACGCTCGACACCGCGCCGCATGCGACGAGCGCGCGTGCGAGGTGGGGGCGCCCGTAGCTCGCGCCGGCGGTGACCTGCGCTTCGACATCCGCCATCGTCACCGCAATGCCTTGCCGCTGCATCGCTTCGACCATCTCGGCCATGCGCTCGGCGCGAGCCGCGCGTTGCGCGCCCAGCGCCCGCAGCAACGGCGACTCCGGATCGGCGATGCCGTAGGCGAGGAGGTGGGTGGTGTGGCCCCCATGGTGCGTGTCCACTTCGAGGCCCGGAATGCAGCGCGCCTTCGGCGAGCGCGGAAGGGGGTAGGCCGCGAGCGTGTCGTGATCGGAGATGCAGAAGAGGTCGAGCGCTCGCGCGTCCACCTCGTCGAGCAGGCGTTCGACGCTCCAGACGCCGTCGGAGCGATTGGTATGCATGTGGAGATCGATCAGCACGTCTAAGCTATCGGTTCCCGGTGCCGATTCATTAAACGGTATGCCTTCCTCACCCGACGAGTACCTCGACGAACTCGAAGCGCGCACGATCTTTATCCTGCGCGAGGCCTTTTCGTGCGTGACCCCGCTCGCCATGCTCTGGTCCATCGGCAAGGACTCGACGGCGCTGCTCTGGATGGTCCGCAAAGCCTTTCTCGGCGAGGTCCCGTTTCCGGTCGTGCTGCTCGACACGGGCATGGAGTTTCAGGAGGTCTATGCGTTCCGCGACATGCTCGTGCAAGCGTGGCAGTTGCCGGTCGCAAACGAGCTCTGCCCGCCCGAGAGCAGCGTGGATCAGACGTTGCCGACCGCGGCACGCCATGCCGCCCGCAAGACCGCCGGCCTGCGCGCGCTGATCGAGCGCGAAGGGTATCGCGGCATCATCCTGGGCATCCGCCGCGACGAACAGGCGATCCGCGCCAAGGAGCGGATTTTTAGCCCGCGTAACGCCGACGGATCGTGGGATCCGCGCTCGCAGCCGCCGGAGCTCTGGGACTATTTCCCGTACGAGGTTCCCGACGGCGCGCACGTGCGCATTCACCCGCTGCTGCATTGGACCGAGCTCGACATCTGGCGCTACACGCTGCGCGAGGGCATTCCGTACGTCCCGCTCTACCTCGCGCGCGAGGGCAAGCGCTATCGGTCGCTCGGTGAGAGCAACATCACGTTTCCGATCGCGAGCCAGGCCGACACCGTCGAAAAGATCGTCGCCGAGCTCGAAGTGACGCGCGAGCCCGAGCGCGCCGGTCGTGCGATGGATCGCGAGACCGAAGACGCATTCGAACGCCTGCGTACGTCGGGGTACATGTGAAACAGCTGCGCATCGTGATGGTCGGCGACGTGGACGCCGGCAAGTCCACCATCCTCGGGCGCCTGCTCGTGGACATCGGTCAGGTGACCCCGGAGCGGCTCGCCGAGCTGGAGAGCTCGAGCGCCAAGCGCGGCGTACCGATCGAGTATTCGTTTCTGCTGGATGCGTTCCAAGTCGAGCGCGATCAGGCGATCACGCTCGACATCTCGCGCGTGTGGGTTCGCACGCCGGATGCCGAGTTCGTGTTCGTCGATGCGCCCGGGCACCGCGAGCTGATTCGCAATCTCCTGAGCGGTGCGTCGGAAGTGGACGCGCCGGTGATGGTCGTCGCCGCCGACGAAGGCATCACGCAGCAGACGCGACGCCAAGCGCTCTTCCTGCAGTGGTTCGGGTTTCGTGAGATCCTGGTCGCTATCAACAAGCTCGATCTCGCGGCCGACCCGCGCACCGCGTTCGAGCAGCGTACCGCCGAAGTGCGCGCGTTTCTCGCGCAGTTGGGAATCGTGCCGCTCGCGATCGTGCCCGTCGCGGCGCGCGGCGGCGACAATGTCGTGGATCGCGGTGCGCTCACCGCATGGTGGGACGGGCCGACGCTGCTGCAGGCACTCGGCGGCATCTCGCGCCGTGAAGCGCGTGCCGACGGACCGCTGCGCTTCGTCGTGCAGGACGTCTATCGTCGCGACGGCGGCCGCGTGATCGTCGGGCGCGTGGAGAGCGGTACGCTCGAACGCGGTGAGCCGCTCGTCTTTTGGCCGCTGCAGACCGGCGCGCGTGTGACGCGGATCGTGGATTGGCCGGGTGAGATCGCTCGCGTGCCCGCCGGTCGCGCGGCGGCAATCGAGCTCGACGCGCGCGTTTTCGTGGATCGCGGAGCGGTCGCGAGCCGCGCCTCCGATGCGCCCGAACTGGGGCACGTGCTGCGCGCGCGCATCGTGTGGCTCGGTGCCGAACCCGTGCGCGTCGGCGAAACTTTGCGACTTCGCCTCGGAACGCGCGAGATTCCGGTTACGTTACAGCGCATCGACGAGATCGTGGATCCCGACACGCTCGAGCCGCGCGAAGGCGAACGCATCGCAAGCGGCGATGTCGCCGTGGTGACGCTGGTCGCGCGCGAGACGATCGCCGCCGACGTCGCGGTCGAAGGGTCGAGCCTCGCGCGATTCGTGCTCGCGCGCGGCGGTGCGATCGTCGCCGGCGGCATGGTGGAGGCGGTCGTGGGGCTCGCGCGCGGCGAGGGCGCCACCAACGTCGTGGCGATGACATCGTCGGTCGATGCCGACGAACGCGCGCGTCGTAACGGTCACGGCGGCGGCGTCTTCTGGCTCACCGGGCTTCCGAGCGCGGGCAAGTCCACGGTGGCGATGGCGGTGCAGCGCATGCTGTTCGAGCGCGGGCGCCACGTGTACGTGCTCGACGGCGATACGTTGCGTACCACGCTGAATGTGGACCTCGGCTTCAACGACGAGGATCGCGCCGAGAACGTTCGACGTACGGCCGCGGTCGCGGGGACGTTTGCCGATGCGGGCATGATCGTGCTCTGCGCGCTCATCTCGCCGTTCGCCGACGACCGCGCGCTCGCGCGCGCCGCCTATCCGCGCAGCTTTTTCGAAATCCACGTCGCCTGCGATCTCGCGACGGCCGAGCGGCGCGACGTCAAAGGGCACTACGAGCGCGCGCGTCGCGGCGAGCTGCAGCGCTTCACGGGCGTCTCCTCGCCCTACGAGGTGCCCGAGGCGCCGGACCTGCGGATCGATACCGCGGCCAGCGGCGTGGACGAGTGCGCGTCGCGACTCCTCGAGTTCATCGAAGCGAAGGTGGTGCTCGCGCCGACCGTCGCGCGATGACGATCGTCCTCGCCGGATTCGTCGTCGGCGTCTGCATTTCGTACTCGGGCGTCGGCGCCGGCTCGCTGACGACACCGCTCATCGTGCTGCTGCTCGGCTATCCGGTGAGCACGGCGATCGGTACCGATCTCGTCTTTAGCTTGGGGACGAAAATCGCCGCGTTGCTCACGCACGTGCGCGCGAAGACGATCGATTACGGCGCGCTCGGATGGCTCGCGCTGGGCGGCGTGCCCGGCACGCTCGTCGGCGTGCTCGCGACGGGGTGGATGCATGCGCATCTGCCGCTCGCGACGCTCGAACACGCGCTGAAACTCGCGCTCGCCGTCGTACTCCTCGCCGCCGCCGCGGCGGTCGCGTTCTCGCGCACCCTCGCACCCGGTGACGGCGAACGATCCGCGCTGCCGCGCGCGCCGCTCGTGTTGACCGGACTCGTGGTCGGCACCCTCGTCAGTCTCACCTCGATCGGCAGCGGCTCGCTCACGCTGCCGATCCTCATGCTGGTTCTTTCGAGCGCGCAGTTACGTCGCTTGGTCGGGACCGACGTCGCCTTTGCCGTGGTGCTGCTCGTGCCGGCGATTCTCGGCCACCTGCGCCTGGGCACCGTGGACCTGAAGCTCGCCGGCCTGTTGCTGGCAGGCTCCATTCCCGGCGTCATCGTGGGAGCGCCGCTCGCCAAGCGCTTGCCGGAGCGAGCGTTTCGCGTGGGGCTCGCGATCGTGCTCGTCGCGGTCGGCGTACGGCTCGCGCTGTAGTTTAGACGTCGAAGAGGCGATCGTACACGGCGCGTTCGAGCTGTGCGCGCTCCCAAAGCGGCGCGTCGTCGGGCGCGATCTCTCCGGTGCGCGCGCCTGGAATGGCGATTCCATATCTCGCCTCGAGCCGGCGGTTCTCGTCGTCGAAGACGCGTACGAAGCGCAGGCATTCGTCGCGCGAGAGGAGCGCGTATCGTTCGTTCAGCCAAGCCGGCGGAACGTCGGCCGCGTGCTCGCTGAAGAAGGGCGTTGGATCGTCGGGGAGGCCGATCTCGGGGTGCAGATGCACGAACGCGTACGCGAGCAGCGCGCCGAACGTGAGGCTTTCGTTGATCCGCGGGTGCGCGAGTTCGAGACCGTCGCGCGGAGGAACGAATCCGGGAGCGAGGAGCTGCAGCGCCGCTAGAAAGTCGCGAAAGATTGCGAACGTGTCGCCCGCGCGCGCGTACGGCCGAACGAGAACCGACCCCGGGCCGAGCATCGCCTCGAAGCGTTCGACGATCTGCTCGTAGCGAAATGGAATCGTGCGAAGGTCGAGGCGATACGTGCCGTCTTGCCAGATTTCATGGAGTACGTCGGGTAGGCGACGCGCGCTGCCGTGCTTGATCTGCTCGACATAGATGGACTCCGCGAACTCGGCCTGCGCGCGCACGTAGAGCAGGATGCGCGGGGTGAAGCCGAGGTCGCGCAGCATTGCGAGTAACGGCGCGAAACGGTCGGGATGATCGTGGAAGAGCGAGAACTCCTCGGAACTGAGGACCGCATGACCCTGCACCGCGGCGAGTTCGTCGCGAAGCGCGCGCAGTTGCTCGCCGGGTTCCTCTTTGAGCAGCTCCCATGCGACGGCGTGCTGCCCAGGAACGACGCCGTACCAACCGCTCCGAGGAAAATGCAGGCCGCTGCGAGCGAGCACGTCGAGGTTCGTCTGCAAAAAGTACTGCAGCGACGTCGTGCCGGTCTTGTGCGTGCCCGCGTGGATGACGCAGACGCGGGTCATGAAGCGGCG